>NZ_BAAANS010000110.1:0-13216 GCF_039529925.1 Kitasatospora saccharophila
GAGCACTCCCCGGCCCGGGCCCGCGGCCGCTACGCGCGGCGCGGCCGCGGCCGGGGAGGCGGGGGAGGCCGGGGTCGGTCCGGGTCAGCCCGGGTAGATGAACGCGCTGGTCGCGGACTTGCTGGGCACCTCGTGCCACTGGTTGTCCTTGAGCCGGTAGAGCCCGCGCTCGGAGGAGGTGAGCACGGCCGGGCCGGACGGGCTGGTCGGGTCGGTCGACAGCCGGGCCTCGGTCGCGGAGAGCGCCGTCATCGACTCGCCGCCCTGCAGCGGGGAGTCGGTGGACTGGGAGCCGTCGGTGCCCAGGAAGTGCAGCTGCTGCAGCCGGTCGGCCTCCTTGCCGAGCACGACCAGCTGGTCGGTGTCGCCCCAGGAGACGGCGGCGACCTCGGTCAGCTGGGGCACGATGTCGCGCAGCGCGGTGATCCGGGCGGTCGGCTCCTTCGCGGTGCCGCCGTGCTCGACCAGGCCGAGCGCCAGCGTGGTGGGGCCGTCGCCGTGGTTGAGCAGCAGGGCGATCCGGGTGCCGTCGGAGGAGATCCGCAGCGACTGCACGGTGCGCCCGTCCAGCCCCTCGACCTGGACGGTGGCGACGGTGCGGTCGCGCACCATCAGCACCCGCGGCCCGGCCGGGTTCCGGTCGACCAGCCAGAGGTCCTGCCGCCCGTCCCAGCTGGGCGAGGCCAGGCCCTTGTCTGCGGCGGGGGCGCTGCTGTGCACGATCGACTCGCCGTACTTGCCGCCCTCGGCCAGCTCGGCCTCGACCAGGTCGTGCCCGTCGGCCCCGATCACGGCGGCGACGGCGGCGTCCCGGCGGACCGCGACGGTGCCGGGGTGGAACTGGCCGGCCTGCGGCACCTGGCCGAGCACGCCGAGGACGGGGGTGGGCGTCCCGTCCTGGAAGTAGCGGGTGAGCCGGCCGTCCGCCAGCTGGATGAACGCCTGCGCCCCGTCGTCGGTGCCGGCCAGCACGCCGGGGGCGACCAGCGCGGCCTCGGCGCTGCTGAGCGAGCAGCCGCCGCTGCCGGTCGACAGCTCGATCCGGTCCAGCTTGCTCTGCTGGTCGGCCAGGGTCTCGTAGAGCTGCTGGGCCATCTGCTTGCAGGCGGCCGGGTCGCCGCCCTCCAGCTTGACGGTGGCCACCCGGTTGTCGCCGATGACGGCGCTGCGCACCCGGACGCCGTCCAGCTCGGAGGTGACCACCGGGTCGAGCCAGCGGGACGGGCCGTCGGCGGCCGCCTGGGCGGCCTCGGTCAGCGGGTCTATTCGGCGGCGCAGGTAGATCGGGTCGGGCACCAGCACCTGGGCGCTCTGGGAGCGGGTGCTGGAGGGGTCGGCGGCCGCGAAGAAGTAGCGGTGGACCGGCTTGTAGGTGTTCTTGAAGTTGGTCTGGTCGACGATCAGGCCGTCGGGCAGGCCGCTGATCCGCCACTCGCCCTTGTCGGGGCCGTCCGACTCCTTCACGAAGGTGAAGACCTGCCGGTAGGTGTCGCCGGAGTGGAGCTGGTAGGTGTGCTGCTCGTCCAGCGCGGCGACCTGCTTGCCCTCGATGGTCAGCCGGACGGTGGTGGCGTCGTCGGCGATGGAGGGGCTGCTCGGGTTGGGGGCGCCGGCCAGCACCACCACGCCCGCGTCCGGCTTCCAGGACGCGGCGGCGCCCTCGGTGAGGTACTGCTTGGCGGTGTCGTAGTTGGCCTGGTCGGCGTTGGAGGAGTCCAGGAAGCCGGTCAGCAGGTTCCGGGGGCTCTCGCCCCGGTGCGGGGCGACCGGGTAGACGTGCACCTGCAGGCCGTCGGCGGCGTTCTGCGAGACCTCCAGGCGCTGCGGGGCGCCGCCGGAGGGCATCGCCACGCAGCCGGTGGCGGCGGTCGCCAGCAGCACCGCCCAGCCCGCCGTGAGGAGCCGCCGGTCAGTCGTCCTGTCGGTCCTGTCCACCGGCGGTCCCCTCCTGGTCGGTGTCGGCGTCCTCCGGTGCGGACGGGGCCGACTGGGTCGGACGGCCGCGGTCGACCACGACCTGCGCACCGGTGGCACCGTAACCCGAGACGTCCGAGGGGTCGGAGACCGGGGCGGCGGCGGGCCGGCCCAGGCCGGGGCCGATGCTGAGCACGCCGCCGAGGCCGGAGCCGAAGGCGTGCCGGTCGGTGTCCGGGGTCTCCGGGACGGAGGTGGACTCGCCGCCGGTCAGCGCGGTCGCGCCGCGCGCGGTGCGGCGGTAGGGGGCGCCCGCCGAGGACATCCCGCGGTTGTACCGGGAGTCCTCCGGCTCCAGCCGGAACGGGGCCCGGGAGATCTCGCCGCCGCGGGTGCGCGGCAGGGTCAGCCGGAAGTGCGAGCCGCCGCCGGGCTCGCCCCACGCCTGCAGCCAGCCGCCGTGCAGGTGGGCGTCCTCGACCGCGATGGACAGGCCGAGGCCGGTGCCGCCGGTGGTCCGCACCCGGGACGGGTCGGCCCGCCAGAAGCGGTGGAACACCCGGGACGCCTCGCCCGGCTTGAGGCCGATGCCGTGGTCGCGCACGCCGACGGCGACCGCGCCCTCGGCCGAGCCGAGCCGGATCACCACGTCCCGGCCCTCGCCGTGCTCCAGCGCGTTGACCACCAGGTTGCGCAGGATGCGCTCGATCCGGCGGCCGTCCACCTCGGCCAGCACCGGGTTCTCGGCGCCGCGGATCAGCACCGCGCTGCCCTTGGCCCGGGCCAGCGGGTCGGCGGCCTCCACCACCCGGGTCACGATGTCGCGCAGGTCGACCGGTTCGGCGTCCAGGATCGCCGCGCCCGCGTCGAACCGGCTGATCTCCAGCAGGTCGGCGAGCAGCGACTCGAAGCGGTCCAGCTGGTCCTGGAGCAGCTCGGCGGAGCGGGCCGCCATCGGGTCCAGGTCCTCGCGGCTGTCGTAGATCAGGTCGGCGGCCATCCGGACGGTGGTCAGCGGGGTGCGCAGCTCGTGCGAGACGTCCGAGACGAAGCGGCGCTGCACCCGGGAGAGCTCCTCCAGCTTGCGGATCTGCGCCTGCAGGCCGTTGGCCATCCGGTTGAACGATTCGCCGAGGCGGGCGATGTCGTCGGTGCCGGTGACCTTCATCCGCTCGTCGAAGTGGCCGGCGGCGAGCCGCTCGGAGATCCCGGCGGCCATCCGGACCGGGGTGACGACCTGGCGGACCACCACCCAGGCGATGCAGCCGAGCAGGATCACCAGGAACAGCCCGGCGGTGGCCAGGGTGCCGATCACCAGGTTGAGGGTGGAGGTCTCCTGGTAGAAGGAGAAGACGTAGTACAGCTGGTACGGCTTGCCGTCCGGGCCGGTGAACTGCTTGCCGATCGCCAGGCCCTTGTCGTCGCCGGGCGGGGTCTGGCTGTTCGGGGCGCGGTGCAGCTTGACCGGCTGCTCCTGCGGGTTGGTCGGGTCGGCGGCGACCTTGGCGCGCAGCTCGGGGGTGATCGAGTCGGGCAGGATCGTGCCGGAGTAGCGGGCGCCGCGCAGTCCGGCGCTGGGGGCGCTGACCTCCTGGTCGTCGGGGGCGAGCGCGATCACCGAGTAGACGCCGGAGCCGCCGGAGGCCAGGTCGGAGACCTGCTTGGTCAGCCAGGCGTTGATCTGGTCGCGGGTCGGGTCGGCGGTCGCGCCGGCCTTGGCCTGCAGGTTGATCGCCTCGTTGATCTTGTCCTGCTCGATCTGGAAGCCGCCGAGGGCCTGCCCGTGCGCGGACTTCTGCTTGGCCTCCAGCAGGCCGGTGCGCACCTGGGCGACCACCACCACGCCGAGCACCAGCACCACGACGAAGGACAGCAGCAGGGTCATCGCGACCACCCGCAGCTGGATCGAGCGGCGGTAGAGCGCCAGCACCCGGCCCACCGGGTGCCGGAAGGGGCGGACCAGCGGTGCGAGCAGCACGGCCCACCACCGGCGCCGGCGCGGCCTGCCGGTGGTGGAACTCAGCACGTCTCCGCGCACAGCGTTCTCCCCGCCGGACCGGTCGTCCGACGGGGAGTGGTCGGCCCCGGTCTCGCTCATCCTCAGCTGGGCCCGGCCTTGTACCCGACACCGCGCACGGTGACGACGATCTCCGGGCGCTCCGGGTCCTTCTCGATCTTGGAGCGCAGGCGCTGCACGTGCACGTTGACCAGGCGGGTGTCCGCCGCGTGCCGGTAGCCCCAGACCTGCTCCAGCAGCACCTCGCGGGTGAACACCTGCCAGGGCTTGCGGGCCAGCGCGACCAGCAGGTCGAACTCCAGCGGGGTCAGCGGGATGCCCCGGCCCTCGCGCTTGACCGAGTGCCCGGCGACGTCGATCACCAGGTCGCCGATGGTCAGCTGCTCGGGGGTGGGCTCCTCGGCCCGGCGCAGCCGGGCACGCACCCGGGCGACCAGTTCCTTGGGCTTGAACGGCTTGGTCACGTAGTCGTCCGCGCCCGACTCCAGGCCGACCACGATGTCGACCGTGTCGGTCTTCGCGGTCAGCATGACGATCGGGATGCCCGACTCGGCCCGGATCTGCCGGCAGACGTCGATGCCGTCCCGTCCGGGCAGCATCAGGTCGAGCAGTACGAGGTCCGGCTTGGTCTCCCGGAAGGCGGCCAGCGCCTTGTCCCCGTCAGCGACGAAAAACGGCTCAAAACCTTCACCACGCAGCACGATGCCGAGCATCTCGGCCAGTGCGGTGTCGTCATCGACGACGAGGACACGTCCCTTCATGTCTCCATCTTCTCATCACGCGAATGTGACCTGCGCCGCACGGGTGCGCCGTTGCGCTCTCCCGACTGCTCGCCGAACCAGTCATACCATCGCAAAGGTTGTGGCTCGGATGCCTTGTCCGGACCGTTGTGGATCAGCAACGGGATACCCCTGGGGTACGCGTGCGCACCATGGCACGATAAGCACCCCGATGCACCCGAGCCAGGGTGCCCCGACGAGGAGCGTCGATGACCGAGACCCCGGGTTGGACCTCACCCGGTTCTCCCGAACCACCGTCCGGCGGCGCCGGAACCGGCCACTCGGCTCCCCCGGCACCCGCCGCCCTCCTCGCCCCGCCGACCGCCCCGGCCGGAACCGCCGGTCCGGCCGCTCCGGCCGGGAAGGGCGGCCCGGGCATCGGCCTGATCCCGCTGCGGCCGCTCGGCTTCGGCGAACTGATGGACGGCGCGTTCGCCCTGGTCCGGCGCAACTGGCGGGCCGCGTTCGGGCTCAGCCTGGTCCTCGCCGTGGTCCTCCAGGTGATCCAGGCGAACATCGACTGGTGGATCCACGTCAACGGCACCGAGCCCGCCGCCCTGTTCTCCGGCAGCTACCTGTGGCCGCTTGAGGTGTTCTTCGGCGTGCTCGCCTCCGGCCTGATCGCCCCCGTGGTCGCCAACGGGCTGCTCGGCCGCGACACCTCGCCGGCCCAGGCGTGGGCCCGGGTCCGCCCCCGGCTCGGCCGGCTGCTGCTGCTCTGCCTGCTGCTGGCCGGGATCACCGTCGGCGCGATCGCCGTCGCGGTCGTCCCGCTGTTCGTGCTCGCCGCCGTCAGCGACCAGCCCGCGCTGGTGGCCCTGATGGTGCTCACCCTGCCGCCGGTGGTCTGGCTGGCGGTCCGGCTGACCCTGGCCGTGCCCGCGCTGGTGCTGGAGCAGCAGCCCGTGCTCGGCGCGGTCAAGCGCTCCTGGCGGCTGACCCGCCGGGCCTGGTGGCGGATCTTCGGCCTGCTGCTGCTGTTCCGGATCTGCCTGGGCCTGGTCGGCGCCGTGCTGCTCGTCCCGGGCGAGATCGCCGCCATGATCGTCGAGGGGGTGGCCGGCGCCGCCAGCGACGGCGGCGCCGCGATCGGCATCGCCGTCCTCGCCGTCTTCGGCATCGTCGCCGGCACCGTCACCATCCCGCTCGGCGGCGCCCTGGAGGCCCTGATCTACACCGACCAGCGGATCCGCCGCGAGGCCCTCGACCTGGAACTCGCCCGCACCGCCGGCCTGCCCGGCTACGGCCCGTCCGCCGCGACCACCCCGCCGGGAGCCTGACCGCATGGGATTCCCGGGGGGAGGGGCGCTGCTCACCGACGGCGCCCCCGTCGAAGTGCCGCGCGACGCGGCCCGCGAGGCCGCGCAGGAGGAGCTCCGCAAGGCCGTCTACCACCAGCACGAGCCCGGACTGGTCCAACGCTGCTACGACTGGGTCCGGGAGCAGTTCGGCCGGGCCCTGGACGACATCGGCGCGCCCCTGGGCGGCAGCGGCAACGCCGCGCTCGCCGTCCTGCTGGTCGTCCTGCTCGTCCTGGGCTTCGTGGCCTGGCGGCGCTACGGCGCACCGCGCCGGGCCGCCCGCGCGGGCGGCACGCTGTTCGCCGGCGCCCAGGGCCCGCGCAGCGCCGCCGAGCACCGCGCCGACGCCGCCGCGCACGCCGCCCGCGGCGCCTGGGAGGACGCCGTCCGCGAGCAGATGCGCGCCCTGGTCCGCGGCCTGGAGGAACGCACCGTGCTCTCCCCCCGCCCCGGCCGCACCGCCGACGAGGCCGCCGCCGAAGCCGGCCGCGCCCTGCCCCAGCAGGCCACCCAACTGGCCTCCGCGGCAAGGCTGTTCGACGACGTCGCATTCGGCGAACGCCCCGCCGACGAACGCGCCTACCAGCTGCTCGCCGAACTGGACCGCACCCTCGGCCGCACCCGCCCCCAGCCCGTCCCGGCCGGCGGAGGAACCGCATGACCACCACCGCCGAAACCCGCCGCATCCTGCCCGGCCAGCCCGCCCAACAGCCCTCCGGTGCAAAGCCGTTCGCCAACCCTGACCGGCCCCTCGGCCGCACCCGCGCCGCCACCGCCGAAACCCGCCGCATCCTGCCCGGCCAGCCCGCCCAACAGCCCTCCGGTGCACAGCCGTTCGCCGACCTGGCCCGCACCCACGCCGCCACCGGGTCCCGCCACACCCTCCCCGACCGGCCCGCCCAACTGCCCTCCACCGCACAGCCGTTCGCCAACCCCGACCGGCCCCTCGGCCACGCCCGCCCCCAGCCCGTCCCGGCCGGCGGAGGAACCACATGACCACCACCGCCCCACCCCCCGCCACCGCCGAGACCGCCGGGACCGGCTTCACCGACGACGCGCCCGGGCCCGCCCCCGCCCGCACCGGGCGCTGGCGGCGCGCCCGCTGGTGGGTGCTGAGCGTCCTGGTCCTGCTGCTGGCCGGTGCCCTGATCGCGAGCATCCCCGGCAAGTCCGTCTACTACCCGCTCGACCCGCGGGCCGGCGACCCGACCGGCACCCGCGCCGTCGACCAGCTGCTCCGGCAGCACGGCATCTCCTCGCGCACCGCCTCCGGCACCGACGAACTCACCGACGCGCTGCACGCCGAGGACACCACCGTCGTCCTCACCTACCCCGACGAGCTCGCCTACCAGCACCTCGCCGAACTCGCCTCGATCACCCGCGGCGACCGCACCCGCCTGGTCCTGATCGCCCCCGAGCAGCCCCTGCTGAACGCCTTCGCCCCCGGCGTCACCGCCTCCAGCTACCCCACCGGCAGCTACACCGCGCTCTCCCCCGACTGCACGCTGCCCGAGGCCGTCAACGCCGGCCCCGCCGCCGTCGACGGCCAGAGCTACGAGGGCCGCCCCGGCGACACCGCCTGCTACCCCGCCGGGAGCCGCACCACCCTGGTCAGCCGCACCCGCGGCGACCAGCAGGTGATCGTCCTCGGCAGCGGCGACGCGCTCACCAACGGGGCCCTCGGCCACGACGGCAACGCCGCCCTCGCCCTCGGCCTGCTCGGCGCCCACCCGAACCTGGTCTGGCAGACCCTCGACCGCACCGGTCGGCAGGCCTCCGACGCCGACGGCCCCCGGGGCATCACCGACTACATCCCGGACGGCTGGTACTGGGGCACCCTGCAGCTCGTCGTCGCCGGCCTGTTCGCCGTCGCCTGGCGTGGCCGCCGCCTCGGCCCGGTGCTCACCGAACGGCTCCCCGCCGTGGTCCGCGCCTCCGAGACCACCGAGGGCCGCGCCCGGCTCTACCGCCGCGCCAACGCCCGCGGCCACGCCGCCGAGACGCTGCGCCGTGCCGCCCGCCGCCGCACCGCCGCCGCCCTCGGCCTCCCGCACGCCTCCCGGGACCCCGACCCGACCGCCCTCACCGAGGCCGCGGCCGCCCGGCTCGGACGCCCCGCCGCCGACCTCCAGCACCTGCTGTACGGCCCGGCCCCCACCGACGACGCCGCGCTGCTGCGGCTCGCCGACGACCTCGACGACATGGAATGGCAGGTACGACAGCCGTGACCGACCAGCTGCTCAAGACCGTCCCGGCCCCGTCCGGCGACGCCCGCGCCGCCCTCACCGGCCTGCGCGAGGAGATCGCCAAGGCCGTGGTCGGCCAGGACGCCGCCGTCACCGGCATCGTCGTGGCCCTGCTCTGCGGCGGCCACGTCCTGCTGGAGGGCGTCCCCGGCGTCGCCAAGACCCTGCTGGTGCGCACCCTGGCCACCGCCCTCGACGTGGAGACCAAGCGGATCCAGTTCACCCCCGACCTGATGCCCGGCGACGTCACCGGCTCGCTGGTCTACGACACCCGCACCGCCGAGTTCTCCTTCCAGCCCGGCCCGGTCTTCACCAACCTGCTGCTCGCCGACGAGATCAACCGCACCCCGCCCAAGACCCAGGCGTCCCTGCTGGAGGCCATGGAGGAGCGCCAGGTCACCGTCGACGGCGAGCCCCGCAAGCTCCCCGAGCCGTTCCTGGTCGCCGCCACCCAGAACCCGGTCGAGTACGAGGGCACCTACCCGCTGCCCGAGGCCCAGCTCGACCGCTTCCTGATGAAGCTGATCCTCCCGCTGCCGACCCGCGACCAGGAGTTCCAGGTCCTGTCCCGGCACGCCAACGGCTTCGACCCGCGCGACCTCGCCTCGGCCGGCGTCCGCCCGGTCGCGGGCGTCGCGCACCTGGCCGCCGCCCGGGCCCAGGTCGCGAAGCTGACCGTCTCCCCCGAGGTGCTCGCCTACATCGTCGACCTGGTCCGAGCCACCCGGCAGTCGCCCTCGCTCGCCATGGGCGTCTCCCCGCGCGGCGCCACCGCCCTGCTCAACACCTCCCGGGCCTGGGCCTGGCTGGCCGGCCGCGACTACGTCACCCCCGACGACGTCAAGGCGCTCGCCCTGCCCACCCTGCGCCACCGCGTCCAGCTGCGCGCCGAGGCCGAGATGGAGGGCACCACCGCCGACAGCGTCATCCAGGCCGTCCTCGCCCAGACGCCCGCGCCCCGGTAGCCCGCCCGGGCCGGGTCCCCGCGCCCGGCCCCCCGCCGACCCCACCCCCAGAAAGCGAGCCCAGCCACCCCATGGCCCTGACCGGCCGCACGGCCCTCATCGCCGCCCTCGGCGCCCTCCTGGTCGGTCTGCTCCTCCCCTCCTGGACGGGCATCGGCGTGGTCACGCTGCCCCTGCTCGCCGCCGTCACCGTCGACCTGCTGCTGGCCGCCCCCGTCCGCCGCCTGGGCCTGGAACGCTCCGGCGAGCCGACCGTCCGCCTCGGCGAGGCCACCAGCGTCGACCTGCTCGTCGGCAACCCCTCCGGCCGCCCGCTGCGCGCCCGGATCCGCGACGCCTGGTACCCGTCCGCCTGGGCCCCCGGCACCGCGACGGCCGCCTCCCGGCACCGCGTCACCGTCCCGGCGGGCGAGCGCCGCCGGCTGAGCACCGTGCTCGCCCCCACCCGGCGCGGCGACCACCACTCCGGCAGGGTCACCGTCCGCTCGCTCGGTCCGCTCGGCCTGGCCGGCCGGCAGGCCACCCTGGACGCCCCCTGGCGGGTCCGCGCCCTGCCCCCCTTCGCCAGCCGCAAGCACCTGCCCTCCCGGCTCGCCCGGCTGCGCGAACTCGACGGCCGCACCTCGGTCCTGACCCGCGGCCAGGGCACCGAGTTCGACTCCCTGCGCGAGTACCTCCCCGGCGACGACGTCCGCTCCATCGACTGGCGCGCCAGCGCCCGCCGCAGCACCGTCGCCGTCCGCACCTGGCGCCCCGAGCGCGACCGGCACGTCCTGATCGTCCTCGACACCGGCCGCACCTCCGCCGGCCGCGTCGGCGACGCCCCCCGGCTGGACGCCGCCCTGGACGCCGCCCTGCTGCTCACCGCCCTCGCCACCAAGGCCGGCGACCGGGTCGACCTGCTCGCCCACGACCTCCACCGCCGCGCCGCCGTCGCCGGCCGCTCCCCCTCCGAGGTGCTCCCCGCCTTCACCGAGGCGATGGCCCTGCTCGAACCGGCCCTGATCGAGACCGACCTGCGCGCCCTCACCTCCACCGCCCTGCGGATGGCCCCGCAGCGCTCCCTGATCGTCCTGCTCACCGGCCTCGACGCGCACCAGATCCAGGAGCACCTGCTCCCCCAGGTCCCGCTCCTCACCAAGCGCCACGAGGTCGTCCTCGCCTCGGTCGCCGACCCGCGCCTGGACGAACTCGTCCGCGCCCCGCGCATCACCGTCGAGGACGTCTACGGCGCCGCCGCCGCCGAGCAGACCCGGGCCGACCGCCGCCGCACCGCCGACCTCCTCACCCGCCGCGGCGTCACCGTCCTGGACGCCCCGCCGGAGTCCATCGCCCCCGCCCTCTCCGACGCCTACCTCGCCCTCAAGGCCGCCGGCCGGCTCTGACCCCCTACCCCGGTACGGGGTCCGGAGCCCGCTCCCCGGTGTGACGACCGCGGCACCCCCCGTTGCCTACCGTCGAGCCATGACCACCGCCTCCCGCTCGCTCGGCCGAGCCGCCGCCCTGCTCCCGCTCAGCCTGG
Source organism: Kitasatospora saccharophila (assembly GCF_039529925.1). NCBI lineage: Bacteria > Bacillati > Actinomycetota > Actinomycetes > Kitasatosporales > Streptomycetaceae > Kitasatospora > Kitasatospora saccharophila. The sequence continues at coordinate 10,745 of NZ_BAAANS010000110.1, forward strand.
CCCGGGGCGCCTCCGCCCTGACCGGCCGCCGCCCCCGTCGCGCCCGCACCCTGCTGCACGCCGCCGTCGGCCTGCCGCTCGGCGCCCTCGCCCTGGTCGCCGTCGGCGTCGAGGTGCTCCTCGTGCTCCGCGGCCTCCTCTACGGCTTCGTCGAGCCCGGCCCGTACGACCACTCCTGGGGCGGCCCGAGCCTGGCCGGCGCCTGGCTCGCCCACGCCGCCATCAGCCTGCCCTTCGCCGCCGCCGCCCTCGGACTGCTGTGGCTGGTCGCCGAGTTGGACACCCGACTGGGTGCCCACCTGCTGCGCGGCGAGCGCCCCGGCGCCTGGGCCTGGCCCGCCGCGCTGGCTGCCTGCGCGGGCGGAGCGGTCTTCGTGGTGGCCTGGGTCCACCAGCTGTGAACCCCGCCCCCGCACCGCGCCCGACGGGTAAACTCCGGGCGGTACGAACGGATCGGGGGATTCCGGTGCACGGACGGCGGGGCGGCTCGCAGAGCCTGTGGTGGGCCGCGGGGTTGCTCCTGCTGGCCGTGCTGGGCGCCTTCGACGTGGCCCAGCACTACCGGTCCGCCCACCTCACCAACGCACTGCCGCTGACCCTGCTGGTGCTCCGCTGCGCCCCGCTGCCGCTGGTCTGGAAGTGGCCCCGCACCGCGACCGCCGCGGTCTCCGCCGCCGCCTGCGGAACCGGCTCGGCCCTGCTGGTCCCGGTCGGCCCGAACGAGCCCTGGCCCTGGCCGGTGACCTCGATCCTCGTCCAGTCCGTCGCCCTCGTGCTGCTGGGCCTGCGCCACCCCGGCGGCACCCCCCGCCGGCGCCGCGCCCTCGCCGCCGCCTGGACGGCGAGCCAACTCCCCGGCGCCGCCCTGGTCGCCCTGCTGCCCGACCGCGGCGGCCCGGCCGACCTGCTGCCGTTCGCCGTCGTCTCCGCCGCCGCGGCCCTCGTCGGCGAACTGGCCGGCGCCCGCGCCGAGACCGCCCGCGACCTGGCCCGCGAACGCGCGGACTCCACCGCCGAACGCGCCCGCCGGGTCCGCCTCGAAGAACGCGCCCGCCTCGCCCGCGAGTTGCACGACGTCGTCGCCCACCACCTGTCGGTCGTCGTGGCCCGGGCCGACAGCGCCCCCTACCGCGTCCCGTCCGCCGCCGACGACCAGGACGTCCGTGAGGAACTCGCCGCCATCGCCGAAGAGGCCCGCAGCTCCCTCAACGAGATGCGCCGGGTCCTGCGCCTGCTCCGCGAGGACGCCCCCGACACCACCGAAGCCGCCCGCACCCCCCTCCCCGGCCTCGCCCAACTCCCCGACCTGGTCGCCGGCGTCCGGAGCACCGGCGCCGACGTACGCCTCGAATCCCCCCTGCCGGACCACCAACAGGTCGCCCCCACCACGCAGTTGGCCGCCTTCCGGATCGTCCAGGAAGCCCTCACCAACGCCATCCGCCACGCCCCCGGCGCCCCCGTCACCATCACGGTCACCCAGCACGCCGCCCGCCTGCACCTGCGCGTCAGCAACGCCCGCCCCCCGGCCGGCGCCACCACGACCGCCACCCCCGGCTCCGGCCACGGCCTGCGCGGCATCAGGGAACGCGCCGCCACCTGCGGCGGCACCGCCGAAGCCGGGCCCACCCCCGACGGAGGCTTCCGGGTCTCCGCGACGATTCCCACCAGCCCCGACAGAGAGAGCGCCCCCCAGTGACGATCCGCGTCGTGATCGCCGACGACCAGCACATGATCAGGGCCGGCTTCCGGGCCCTGCTCGACTCCGAACCCGACATCGAGGTGGTCGGCGAAGCAGCCGACGGCGACCAGGTCCCCGCCCTGGTCGCAGCGACCCGCCCCGACGTGGTGCTCATGGACGTACGCATGCCCACCGTCGACGGCCTCACCGCCACCCGCGAACTCCTCACCCCCCGCCCGGACGCCCCGTCCCCCGCTCCCCGGGTCATCATGCTCACCACCTTCGACCTGGACGAGTACGTCTACGAGGCCCTCCGCAGCGGAGCCAGCGGCTTCCTCCTCAAGCACGCCCCGCCCGGCGAACTCGCCCACGCCGTCCGCACCGTGGCCGACGGCAACGCACTGATCGACCCCCAGGTCCTCGGCCGGCTCGTGGAGGACTTCGTCCGCTCCCGGGTGCCCCTCATCCCGCGCAACAGGGCCTCCGGCCTCACCGAACGGGAGACCGAGGTCCTGGTCCTCCTCGCCCGGGGCCTCTCCAACACCGAGATCGCCGCCCAACTGGTGGTCGTGGAACAGACGGTGAAGACCCACGTCAGCCGCATATTCGCCAAACTCGGCGCCCGGGACCGCGCCCAGGCGGTGATCTACGCCTACGAAACCGGCCTGATCGTCCCGGGCGTCGGCCCGCAGTAACTCCCCGGGAACGCGAAAAAGCCCCCCGACTTCCCGTCGGGGGGCTTTTCCTGAATGATTGTTCGGCGGCGTCCTACTCTCCCACAGGGTCCCCCCTGC
>NZ_BAAANS010000111.1:0-12781 GCF_039529925.1 Kitasatospora saccharophila
CCCCACTCGTGCAGGTGCTGGGCGTCGTCGGCCCGCCGCCAGCGGGAGGCCAGGAAGCCCATCACCGTCACGGCGGCGAAGAACAGCAGGAAGACCGTCATCGCGGTCCAGTCGACGTGCTTCACGCCCGGCCCCCGTCCTCGGGCTCGGCCTGCGCGGGCAGGACGGGCGCGGGAACCGGCTCAACAGCGGCGGCGGCCCGGCGGGCCAGCTCGTCCCGCCGCACCAGCAGGTACGCCGCGCCGGTGAACAGCGCCGACAGCAGCACCCACAGCAGCTGGTACCAGTAGAAGAAGGGCATGCCGCCGAGCTCCGGCGAGGTCTTGCTGTAGGACGGCACCCACAGCATCACCACCACCGGCACCAGCAGGCACAACCCGGCCACCACCCGGGCCGGGGAGACCACGGGCGGTGCACCCGCGGCAGGGACTTGGGACGACGACGACACGAGCGGCTCCGGAGGCTGACAGGGAGTCACCTCGTAAGCACCGCAGCGCACATGTCTGCACGCCCGCCGAGCAGTGCCCTCGGTGATCGGAAGGACCCCGCGAAGATAGGGCAGCGGAGTGACCACTGTCACTACCTTGTTCACCTGCTGATCACCCCGGACCGAAAACCCGGGGAACCGGGACCCCCGGACCCGTGGCATCCCGCCCGCGGTGATGTTCGCGCACCTCACCCCGGCGGCCGCCGCACGGGGTGGCCGCCGCGCCGGGCGTCCGCCGCCGGGGCGGGGGAGACTGGGCGGGGGAGACCGGACGGGCGGGCAGCGATGAGTTCGGCCGCCCCGGTCCGTCCGTACTCGTGACAGGACCACCCACCCCCCGGGAGCGCACACCATGGGAACCATCGACATCGAGCTGTTCACCACCCTCGACCTGGTCGGCCAGGCCCCCGGCGGCCCCGAGGAGGACCCGGACGGCTTCGCCTTCGGCGGCTGGCAGGCCCCGCTGATCGACGAGGTCGCCGGGGCGCAGATCGACGCCGCCTACGAAGGCACCGACGCGCTGCTGCTCGGGCGGCGGACCTACGACATCTTCGCCGCGTACTGGCCGCAGGCCGGTGACAACCCGTTCGCCGAACTGTTCAACCGCGTCCCGAAGTACGTGGCCTCGCGCGGGAAGCCCGAACTGACCTGGGCCGGCTCCGAACTGCTCGGCCCCGACCTGCCCGCCGCCGTCCGGGAGGTCCGGGCCCGGCACCAGCGGGTCAAGGTGGTGGGCAGCCTGGACCTGGTGCAGACCCTGCTGCGCGAGAAGCTGTTCGACCGGCTCGACCTGTGGGTGCACCCGATCGTGCTGGGCAGCGGCAAGAAGGCGTTCGGGAGCGGCGCCGTCCCCAGCAACCTCACCCTCCTGGAGCCCCCCGCCGCCACCCCGCGCGGCACCGTCCTGCTGCGCTACGGCCTGGCCGAGGGCGTCCCCGCCACCGGCGACATGAGCCGGCTCGACCAGGACTGACCGGCGCCGGAGTGGGCGGGGAGCGTCAACTCGCCTGCTGCTGGCCGCTCTCGGGCTCCCGGAGCTCCGTGCGGTCCTTGCGCGGGCGGCCCGGGCGGCGGCGCCCCGCCCCGGCGTACGCCTCGATGGTGGTGCGGCACCACAGCCGCCGGGCGTCCAGCAGCACGTCGGGAGCGGGGAAGGTGCCCCGGGCGATCAGCTTGCGCACCGCGCCGTCGGTCACGCCCAGCATCTCCGCCGCGCCCCGGGCACTGACCAGCTTCGCCTTCGGCTCGGCGGGCCCGGCCGTGGCGTCGGTCGCGGCACCGGCCGTGGCGTCGGTCGCGGCACCGGCCGTGGCGTCGGTCGCGGCACCGGCCGTGGCGTCGGGTGCGGTGGCGTCGGCTCCGCTCGCGTGCAGGTCCATCGAATCCTCCCCAGGGCTGATTCAGGGTAGCAAGGCGCCCGGCGGCGGGGGAGGTTTCCGGCCGGTTCGGCGGGCGCCGCGAAATTGTCCCGCCGACGGGACAATTGCCTTCCGGTAATTGTCCCGGAAAGCGGATGAATTCCGCCCGACCGGATTTCCGGAAGCCATTCTTGACAATGCGTCCGCTCGTGGATTTCCTGGTTCCCACACGCCATTCGGGGGGCGCCGAACCACGCCGGGGAATCGGCGGTGAAATTCAGTGCTGCCGCCCGGCCACCAGGAAGCGGAAGCGAGCAGCCGTGACGTCCCCTCCCCCCAGCACCCGCCCCGGCGCCCCTTCCGGCGCCCGCCCCGGCAGCCGCCCCGGCCTGGTCCTGGCGATCATCGTGGCCTGCCAGCTGATGGTCGTGGTCGACGCCACCGCGATGGCGGTGGCCCTGCCCGCGATCCGGGCCGGCCTGCACTTCTCCGACGGCGGCACCTCCTGGGTGCTGAACGCCTACGTCCTCCCGTACGCCGGGCTGCTGCTGCTCGGCGGCCGCACCGGCGACGTCCTCGGCCGCCGCCGGGTCTTCACCGCCGGGGTCGCCCTGTTCACCGCCGCCTCGCTGCTCGGCGGCCTGGCGCCCGCCGCGGGCTGGCTGCTGGCGGCCCGGGCCCTGCAGGGCGTCGGCGCGGCGTTGGCCGCCCCGGGCGCGATGGCGCTGCTGCTGGCCAACTTCGCCGAGGGGCCGGCCCGGCACCGGGCCCTGGCCGGGTACTCGACCGTCGCGGGCCTGGGCATGGCGATCGGCACCGTCGCCAGCGGCGTCCTCACCGACGTGGCCTCCTGGCGCCTGGTGCTGCTGGTCAACGTCCCGGTCGGGCTGGCGATCGTGCTGCTCACCCCGCGCCTGGTCGCCGAACCCGCGCGCAACCCCGGCCGCCTCGACCTGCCCGGCGCGCTCACCGCCACCACCGGCCTGGTCGCGCTGGCCTGGGGCCTGGTCGACGCCTCGGCCCACGGCTGGAACGGCCCCGCGCTCGGCGCACTGGCCGCCGCCGCGGTCCTGCTGGCCCTGTTCGCCCGGGGCCAACTGCGCGCCGCGCAGCCGCTGGTGCCGCCCCGGCTGCTGGCCGACCGGGCCCGCACCGGCGGCTACCTGGCGATGGCCCTGGCGATGGCGAGCAACTTCACCCTCGCGCTGTTCGTCCCGATGTTCCTCCAGGAGGTGCTGCACCACGGCGCGCTCGGCGCCGGGCTGGCCTTCCTCCCGATGGCGCTGACCGTGTTCGCGGTCTCCCGCGCCACCCGCCGCCTGCTGCCCCGGTACGGCCCGCGCCCGCTGGTCCTCGCCGGCCTGGCCCTGTGCGCCCTCGGCACGGGCCTGCTCAGCCGCCTGGACGTCCACAGCGGCTACCCGGGCGGCCTGCTCGTCCCGCTGCTCCTGCTCGGCCTCGGCATCGGGACCTTCCTGATGCCGCTGACCGGCCTCGTCCTCGGCGGCGTCCCCCCGGAGGACGCCGGTGCGGCCTCCGGCCTCCTGCAGACCTTCCAGCAGAGCGGCGGCGCCCTGGGCATCGCCGCCCTCGCCACCCGCACCACCCGCACCACCCGCACCGCACGCACCGACCGGCGACGGCCCCGCGGCGCGGACCGGGAGGCGGCGGCGAGCGGCGCTCCGGAGCCCGCCAGTTGACCCCACCTCACCTGGCGGTCGGTCAACTGTCCGAGGAACAACCGCCGTCCCGTCACGGATCCGTACCGGCCACCGGCGGGGGCAGGGGTGGGGAGGGTCGGGGTGCGGGGCACATCACGGCAGGTCAGAGGTGCTACGAGGGTTGCCGGGGCGGGCAGTTCGGGGTGGTAAGTGTCACAGCACTGTCCCGGGGGAACCCGGGGCGCAACGCTTCGGGCGGGACGGGGGTCCTGAGCTGTGTAGATTCGCTCGCACCGAGCAGCAGCCCCCGAGGAGACCACCATGCGCGTCCGCAATCTCACCTTCGCCACCCTGACCGTCGCGGCCGCCCTCACGCTCACCGCCTGCCAGGACGACGGCACGGACGGCGCCGCCGCCGCCCCGACCAGCGCGGCCGCCTCCACCGCCGCCCCGGCCGCGTCCGCCCCGCCCGCGGCCGCCCCGAGCCAGAGCAAGACCACCGCGGCGAAGGGCGGCGGCACGGCGTCCACCAGTGCCCCGGCCGGTTCCGGCGGCGGCACCGCCAAGTGCCGGACCGCGGACCTGACCCTGACGGCCACGGACGCCACCATCAGTGACGAACCCGAGGGCACCGTGGTGGTCGAGCTGAAGAACCACAGCGGCAAGAGCTGCAGCATCGGCGGCTACGCGGGCGTCGACCTGCAGACCTCGGCGGGTTCGCTGTCCGCCAAGCGGGCCGGCCAGGCGCTGCCCGCGAGCGTCCTGGCCAGCGGCAAGTCCACGTTCTTCCCCATCTCCTACCCGCTCAACACTTCGGGCGGCTCCGGCGTCCGGATCACCGGCCTGGTGGTGACCCCGCCGGACGAGACCCAGTCGGTCACCCTGACCTGGCCGGGCGGCGGCTCGCTGCCCGTCACGGACGGCAGCGGCTCCCAGGTGCAGGTCGGCCCGATGGGCAGCGCCGGCCAGGGCGGCTGACGGCCCGTCGCAGTCCGGGCGCCACCGCCACGAGAACCCCGTTCGCCCGCCGACCGTCGGCCCGGACCGCCGCTCTCCCCCGGAGCCGCGGCACGTCGGACCGGGGGCGGCGGGAGAACGGCCGGAGAACCGGCAGTCGACGATCCGTCGGGCGACGCGAAATCCCCCGCGCCCTTTCCTGCCGAACGGGCACGAATCTCCTCCGCCGTCCGGCTCCGGCCCGGCCGCCCGGTTCCACCCGGCGGCCGGGCCGTGGCGCGCCGCCCGCCGGTCCCCGGACGACGGGTTCGCCTTGCCTCCGCGACCGGGCTATCCTCGGGCCCAGGTTGCGGGCAAGGGGCCCGGAAGGTGTCTGGGGGTTGGCATGGTTGCCGGTCGCGTGGTGCGGTTCGACGGTTCGCGGGGTTACGGGTTCATCGCTCCCGACCAGGGCGGGGAGGACGTCTTCCTGCACGTCAACGACCTGCTGATCCCCGAGTCCTACATCCGCACCGGCCTCGCCGTGGTCTTCGAGATCGAGGACGGCGACCGCGGCCCCAAGGCCTCCTCCGTCCAGCTCGCCCCCGGCGTCGACCCCAAGGCCCCCGTCGCCCCCCACCCCGACCGCACGGTGCGCCCGGTGGACGACGACGACCAGCTCGCCTCCGACGACTACCTCGACGACGTCACCGAGGCCCTCCTGGAATCCGCCCCCTCCCTGACGGGCACCCAGATCCTCCAGGTCCGCACCGCGATGCTCCAACTCGCCAAGAGCCACGGCTGGATCGGCTGACCCTTCTCCTCGGCGGAGACCACCCATGAAGCAGCGCGTCCGCGCCGTCCTGCTCACCGACCGCGCCACCATGCTCGTCATCACCCGGGTCCGGCCCGGCGTCGCCCCCTACCAGGTGCTGGTCGGCGGGGGCGTGGAGGAGGGGGACGCGGGGTTGGAGGCGGCGTTGCGGCGCGAGGTCCGGGAGGAGATCGCCGGTGAGGTGACCGACCTGCGGCCGTTGCACGCGTGGGAGAACGACCGGGGCGAGACCGAGCACTTCTACACGGCCCGGGTCACCGCTTGGAACTTCGCGGACCGCACCGGGCCGGAGTTCTCCCGGACCGACCGCGGGGCGTACCTGCTCGAAGAGGTGCCCTTCACGGTCGAGGCGGTCGGCGGGCTGAACCTGATGCCGCCGCAGATCAAGGGCGTCCTGCTGGCGACCCTCGGCGCGGGGTAGGGGCGGGGCCGGTCAGGGGCGGGCGGTGTGCTCGATGTACTCGAAGACGACTCCGCCGGGGTGCCGCACGATGGCGTTGCGGCCGGTCGGGACCCGGTTCGGGCCGGAGAGGACCTCGCCGCCGTGCGCGGCCAGCAGCGCGGGCAGGCCGTCCAGGTCGTCGACCAGGACGGCGGCCTGGACGTCCCGGTACGGGGCGAGGGCCTCGTCGGTGCCCGCGACCAGCAGGAAACCGCCGATGGCGGCCACCTCCACGTCGCCGTAGGGGAAGCGGTTGCGGCACTCCTGGCCGGTCAGCTCGCGCAGGGCGGGCAGCGCGTGGTCCAGGTCGTCCACGTACAGCCGGGCCAGCGTGGTCAGGGCCTTCATGTCTTCCCCCAGGATCGATTCGACTTTCCCGAACTGTTGAACCGTTCGTCATACTAGACGCCGACCCCGAGCCGGAGGAAGCCGATGCGCGCACTGCCCCAGCCCCAGCCCGAGGACTTCGACCTGGCGACGGTGCTGCACGCCCTCGGCGACCCCGTGCGCCTGGAACTGCTGCGGCGCCTCGCGGCGGAGGGCGAGACCACCTGCAGCCCCGAGGGGGTGGCGGTCCCGCGCTCCACGCTGTCGAACCACTGGCGGATCCTGCGCGAGGCGGGCATCACCTCCACCCGGGTCAGCGGGAAGACCCGGCTGGTGACCCTCCGCCGGGACGAACTCGACGCCCGCTTCCCCCGGTTGCTCGGCGCCGTACTGGACGGGGCCGCCGACTAGCGTTCGGACCGAACCCGTTGCGCCGTCGTGCTCGCGGCCCCGGGGGCCGGGGGCCCGGGGGTCAGGGTGCCGGCGAGCAGGGTGAGGGCGGCGGCGGACGGGGTGGCGGGGGCGGCGCTGTAGAGCAGCAGGCGGTGGGTGGTGCCGTCGGAGAGCGGGAGGCTCTCGAAGTCGAGGTCGAGCGGGCCGACCAGCGGGTGGTGCAGGGACTTGCTGCCGACGGCGCAGTCGCGGACCGGGTGGCGGGCCCAGAGTGCGGCGAACTCGGGGCTCTGGATGGCGAGTTCGCCGACCAGGTGGGCCAGGCGGCGGTCCTCGGGGTGGCGGCCGACGGCGAGCCGGAGCGCGGCGACGGCGGTCCGGGCGTCCTCCTCCCAGCGGGTGTGCAGTTCGCGGGTGTGCGGGTCGAGGAAGAGCAGCCGGGTCAGGTTGGGGCGGTCGGCGGGCCGGTCGGGGGAGTGCGGGTCGAGGTGCCCGGCGAACAGGGCGTGGCCGAGGGCGTTCCAGGCGAGGACGTCGTTGCCGCGGTCCAGGACGACGGCGGGGACCTGCGGCATCGCGTCGATCAGCTGCTTGGTGGCGGGCCGGACCCGGGCGGGCCGGTGCTGCGGGGCGCGCCCGGTCCGGGCGGGGCGGGCCAGGTCGTAGAGGTGGGCGCGCTCGTCGGGGGTGAGGCGCAGGGCGCGGGCGAGCGCGTCCAGGACGCCGTCGGAGGCGTTGCCGCTGTGGCCCTGTTCGAGCCGGGTGTAGTAGGTGACGCTGACCCCGGCGAGCAGGGCGAGCTCCTCGCGGCGCAGCCCGGGCACCCGGCGGCGGCCCGGGTACGGGGTCAGCCCGGTGTCCTCGGGGCGCAGTCGGGCCCGCCGGTTGCGCAGGAACTCCCCGAGGGCGGTCGATGTCTGCATGCCGTCCAGTCTGCCCGCGCGGGGCGGTTCCGGGGCCGGCCCAGGGTGTCCCTGCGGGTGCTACCTTCCGCAGGGGTCTGGGTGGGCCGGCCGGTCCGGCGCAGGCTCCTCTCGTCACCGGACGAACGCGCCGAACGAGACGAGAGGGAGGCCCGCCATGGCGACGGCCGCAGCAGCGGAGTTCCAGGAAGCAAGCATCACAACGAAATTGACGAACCGTCAGAAGACCGTCCTACTGGTCCTGCTGGTCGCCCAGTTCATGCTGGCGGTGGACTTCTCGATCCTGAACGTGGCGCTGCCGGCGATCGGCCGGGGCCTCGGCCTCCCGCTGGACGGCCTGCAGTGGATCGGGACGGCGTTCGCGCTGTCCGCGGCCGGGTTCACCCTGCTGTTCGGGCGGATCGCCGACCTGTTCGGCCGGCGGCGGCTGTTCCTGGCGGGCCTGGCGCTGCTCGGGGCGTCCTCGCTGGTGGGCGGGCTGGCCACCGGGCCGGCGGTGCTGATCGCGGCCCGGGTCGCCCAGGGCCTGGCCACCGCGGCGGTCACCCCGGCGGGGCTGGCGCTGCTGACCACCTCGTTCCCGGAGGGGCCGCTGCGGCAGCGGGCGCTGGGCCTGAACGGGGCGCTGATGTCGGCCGGTTTCACCGCCGGCGCGGTCCTCGGCGGGGTGCTCACCGACCTGCTGTCCTGGCGCTGGGCGTTCTTCGTCAACGTGCCGGTGGCGCTCGGGGTGCTGCTGGTCGCCCCGGGGGTGATCCGGGAGAGCCGCCCGGACGTCCGCCCGAAGCTCGACCTGCCCGGCGCGCTCTCGGTCACCCTGGGCCTGCTCGCGCTGGTGTACGGCCTGACCCGGGCGGGCACCGCGGGCTGGGCGGATCCGCTCGCGCTGGGCGGGCTCGGCCTGGGCGCCGCCCTGCTGCTGGTGTTCGTCGCGGTGGAGCGCCGGGCCGCGGCGCCGCTGGTGCCGCTGTCGGTGCTGCGCCGGCGCGGCGTGGTGCGGGGGAACCTGGCGGGGCTGATCGCGTTCCTGACCGAGACCTCGCTGGTCTTCCTGCTGACCCTCTACCTGCAGGAGGTGCTGGACTTCTCCGCCCTCGCGGCGGGCCTGTCCTTCGGCGTGCTGGGCCTGGGCACCGTGCTGGGCGGGGCCACCGCGGCCCGGCTGATCGCCGCCACCGGCACCCGCGCCACCCTGGTGACCGGCGGCCTGGTGCAGGCCGCCGCGACCGCCGCGCTGCTGCTGCTCGGCACGGGCCGCTCCTCGCTGTGGCTGCTGCTGGCGGCGACCTTCGTCGGCGGCGTCGGCAACATGTTCGTGATCGTCGGCTTCATGGTCACCGCGACCTCCGGCCTGCCCGACCACGAGCAGGGCCTGGCCACCGGCCTGGCCACCATGACCCAGCAGATCGGCATCACCATGGGCACCCCGGTGATGAGCGCGGTCTTCGCGGCCCGGGCGGGCGCCCACCCGTCCGCCGGGGCGGTGCTGGACGGCGTCGCGCTCGCCGTCCTGGTGAACGCCGCCCTGGTGCTGGTGGGCGTCCTGAGCACCGGCTTCCTGCGCCGCCGCCGCACCGCCTGAGCCCCCGCGCCGCACCGCCCGGGCACCCGGGCCCGGCCCCCGTCCGCCCGGCCCGGATCCCCGTCCCGCCCCCGTTCCCGCGGTCGCCGGGGCGGGGGCGTGGGCGCGGGCTGGCATGATCGGGGGATGGTTGAACGAGTCATCGCCGCCTGCGACGGGGCGGCCAAGGGCAACCCGGGGCCCGCCGGGTGGGCCTTCGTGGTCGCGGACGGGAACGGCGCCCCGCAGCGCTGGGAGTCCGGTGCGCTGGGGCGCAACACCAACAACGTCGGGGAGCTGACGGCGCTGCAACGCCTGCTGGAGGCCACCGACCCGGCGGTGCCGCTGGAGGTGCGCCTGGACAGCACCTACACCCGGGACGCGGTCACCAAGTGGCTGCACGGCTGGAAGCGCAACGGCTGGAAGACCGCGGCGGGCAAGCCGGTCGCCAACCAGGAGCTGATCCAGCGGATCGACGCGCTGCTGACCGGCCGGGACGTCGAGTTCGTCTACGTGCCCGCCCACCAGGTGGACGGCGACCCGCTGAACGCCATCGCCGACAAGGCCGCCAGCGACGCGGCCCGCACCCAGCAGTCCGCCGCCGGCACCGCCGCCGACCTGCCGGTGCCCGACCCGGCCGCGGCCACCGCCGCCCCGCGCGCCCGCCGGACGTCCTCGTCCGCGTCCGGCGCCAACGGCGGTGCGGCCAAGCGGAGTTCGACGGGCGGCGGCGGCCGGACGCTGGCCGCGAAGTTCCCGGGCCGGTGCCCGTGCGGACGCTCCTACGGCAAGGGCGAGACGATCGGCAAGGTCGGCGGCAGCTGGGGCCACCCGGACTGCGCGGCCGCCCACGCCTGACACCCCCGGTGGCGGGGCCGGGGACCCGGCCCCGCCACCGGCGGCCGTCACTTCGCGGCGGGGAAGGCGGCGCGCAGCGCGGCGCCCCGGGTGAGGAGGGCGACGCCGACCAGCGCGAGGGCGGACAGGCCCTGCAGCACGGCGTACCAGGCCGGGCACAGCCCCGGGACCAGGTCGACGCCGATCACGGCGATCGGGGAGACGGCGCTCAGGGTGCGCAGGCGGTCGAACGCCTTGGCGTCGCCCGCGCCCGCCCGCCGCAGGTAGTGGCGCAGCAGGAAGACCGCCAGGAACAGGACCGCGCCGCGCACCCACATGAAGGCGGTGGCCTGGTGCCCGGTGGCGGCCATCACGGCGACGGTGCCCAGGACGATCGCGCCGACCGCCCCGAACAGGTCGACGCAGGTCCGGACGGTGTCGAGCGCCTGCCGGGCCCGGGCGTCGGCCCCGGCGCCCGGGTCGGTGTCGGTGCCGGTGGCGGCTTCGAGGCTGGTCATGGTGGCGTCCCCCGCTTCTCGTGCGTGCTGTGTCGGTGTGCCACCGACGCTACGGACCGCGCGCCCGCCCCGACATGGGCCTGCCCGTACGACCGGGTGGGTCTGGGCCCACCTTCCACGGGGTTTGTCCGGGCCCCCGCCGGTGTGCCAGATTGCCACGGAGCGCGTGTTCCCGTACCCGTACCGTCACCCGTACCGTCACCCGAGCGAAGCAGAGCGAAAAGGACCCGATGACCACCGAGACGCTGGAGTTCCAGGCCGAGGCGCGGCAGCTGTTGCAGTTGATGGTCCACTCGATCTACTCGAACAAGGACGTCTTCCTGCGCGAGCTGATCTCCAACGCCTCCGACGCCCTCGACAAGCGGCGCCTGGCCGGCCTCACCGAGGAGCGGCTGCGCACCGACGACCTGCACATCGCCCTCGCCCTCGACCCGGACGCCCGCACCCTGACCGTCCGCGACAACGGCATCGGCATGACCCGCGAGGAGGTGGTCGGCCTGATCGGCACCATCGCCCGCTCCGGCACCGCCGAGACGCTGCGCCGCCTGCGCGAGAGCAAGGAGCCCGCCGAGCTGATCGGCCAGTTCGGCGTCGGCTTCTACTCCACCTTCATGGTCGCCGACAAGGTCACCCTGCTGACCCGCAAGGCCGGCGAGCCCACCGGCACCCGCTGGGAGTCGGCCGGCGAGGGCACCTACACCGTCGAGGAGGTCGCGGACGCGCCCGAGGGCACCACGGTCACCGTCCACCTGCGCCCCGAGGACGGCGAGGACGGGCTGCACGACTACACCGACCTGGCGACCGTCCGGCGGATCGTCAAGCGCTACTCCGACTTCATCGCCTTCCCGATCCGGGCCACCGCGACCGAGGGCGCCGAGGAGCAGGTCCTCAACTCGATGAAGGCGCTCTGGGCCCGCCCGCGCGCCGAGGTCGCCGAGGAGGAGTACCGCGAGTTCTACCGGCACGTCGCGCACGACTGGACCGACCCGCTGGAGACCATCAGCCTGCGGGCCGAGGGCACCTTCGAGTACGAGGCGCTGCTGTTCATCCCGGCCCGCCGCCCGCACGACCTGTTCCAGCGCGACGGCCGGCACGGCGTCCAGCTGTACGTCAAGCGGGTGTTCATCCTGGAGGACAGCCGCGAGCTGCTCCCCGACCACCTGCGCTTCGTCAAGGGCGTGGTGGACGCCGCCGACCTGTCGCTGAACATCTCCCGCGAGATCCTCCAGCAGGACCGGCACATCCAGCTGATCCGCCGCCGCCTCGCCAAGAAGGTGATGGCCACGGTCAAGGAGATGATGACCGGCGACGCCGAGAAGTACCGCACCTTCTGGCGGGAGTTCGGCCCCGCCGTCAAGGAGGGCCTGCTCGACCCGGCCGAGGACCGCAAGGCCATCCTCGACGTCGCCTCCTTCGCCAGCACCGCCGGCGAGGAGCCGACCTCGCTGGCCGACTACGTCGCCCGGATGAAGGACGGCCAGGACAAGATCTACTACATGACCGGCGAGAGCCGCGCCCAGGTCGAGAACTCCCCGCACCTGGAGGCGTTCCGGGCCCAGGGGTACGAGGTCCTGCTGCTCACCGACCCGGTGGACGAGATCTGGGTCGAGGGCGTCCCCGAGTACGCGGGCAAGGAGTTCAGCTCGGTCGCCCGCGGCGCCGTCGACCTGCCCGCCGAGGAGGTCTCCGAGGAGCGCACCGGCTCCTACGCGCCGCTGCTCGGCTGGCTGGGCGAGACGCTCACCGAGGTCAAGGAGGTCCGGCTCACCAGCCGGCTCACCAACTCGCCGGCCTGCCTGGTCAGCGCCGCCGACGGCCTGACCCCCACCCTGGAGAAGATGTACCGGGCGATGGGCCAGGACGTCCCGACCGCCCGGCGGATCCTCGAACTCAACCCCGAGCACCCGCTGGTCGACGCCCTGCGCGCCGCCCACCAGGAGCGCGCCGAGGACCCGTCGCTGGCCGAGACCGCCGAACTCCTCTACGGCACCGCCCTGCTGGCCGAGGGCGGCGACCTGGCCGACCCGGCCCGCTTCGCCAAGCTGCTCGCCGACCGGTTGGCCCGCACGGTCTGACGCTCCCGGCCGTGGCCCCGCCCCCGCTCGTCCCGGGGGTGGGGCCACGGCTTTTGCGCGCCCGGAGGTGATCACGCATTGTGACTGTGCTTGTGTGGATTCTGGCCCGTTCTGACAACGTTGTCCAGCGGTTTGCGGTAGCAGTCCGATAACGAGACTAATCCGTCATCAAGTTAAGTAAAGTTTTAGTGCTTGGCAGCTTTGTTGCTTAAAAACCGCTGTATTTCAATGTTGACCGGTCTATGGACATGGTCGGGATGTGACGTCTACGTTAAGCGTCCAACAGCCCGGAGCTGATCCGGTGCCGTGCAGAACGCCAATGAAGAACAGTGTGAAGGATGAGCGAGATGCGCAGAGGATGGCTGGCCGTCGCGGCCGCTTCCATGGTGGTGCTCACTGCGTGTAGCAGTGGTGGCGGCGGTGGGACG
>NZ_BAAANS010000112.1:0-12604 GCF_039529925.1 Kitasatospora saccharophila
CACGACTGCGGCGACCACATGACAGCCACACCGGACGCCCCCGGGTGTCCCGATCTTACGAATGATCCGAACGAACCCACGAAGAAAGGTATGGACCGCATGATCACCGAGGCCGACGAGGTCCTGCTGCGCCGCGCCGTCGCCCTGGCCGCCCTGGCCGTCGACGCGGGGGACGCGCCGTACGGTTCGCTGCTGGCCGCGCCCGGCGGCGCGGTCCTCGCCGAGGCGCACAACACCGTGCGGCGCGACCGCGACGTCACCGCCCACCCGGAGCTGAAGCTGGCCCGCTGGGCGGCCCGTGAGCTCGCCCCGGCCGAGGCCGCCCGCACCACCCTCTACACGAGTTGCGAGCCGTGCGGAATGTGCGCGGGCGCCCTGGTCCGTTCCGGCCTCGGACGAGTGGTGTTCGCCCTGTCCACCGAGCAGTTGGTGGAGCTGAACCCCGCCTCCGGCGCCTGGCCCGCCCTCGTCCAGGACGGCCCCGCGCTGTTCGCCGAGGCCCGCGCGCCGATCGAGTCCTACTACGCGCCTGGGCGGTGACCGCGGGTCGGCCGCTGCGGCGCGGGCGGCGCCGCGCGGCCCGACACGGCGCGCGGACGCCGGTGCCTGTGGCGGGCACCGGCGTTCCGGGCGTGCGCGGGTCAGCCCCAGGGGTCGCCCTCGGCGGTCATGTTCGCGGCGGCCTCGCGGTCCTCGCGTTCCTGCCGGATCCGGTTGTCCGCGTCGTCGCGGGCGCGTTCGACCTGGTCGCCGGAGGCGTCGGCGGCCTCGTCGTGGGCGAGGGCGGCGCGTTCGGGCGGTGCGGTGGCGGGCTGGGCCGCGTGGTGGCGGAACCTGTCGAAGATGCCCATGTCTCCTCCTCGGGTGGGCGTCCCCCCTTGCCACGGTACGCCGGTGGGACGGGCCCGGTCCGGGTCCGTCCCACGCGGGGGTGTGGTCAGGAGGACTCGCCCTCCTGCTGCTGGTCGTCCGCGGACTCCTGGCCGCCGGGCATCGCGCCCTCGGCCTGTTCGCGGGCCTTCTGCTCGGCCTCCTCGGCCTTGGAACCGTGGTCGCCGAGCGCCGACTTGGCCTGGTCGGCGAGGTCGTTCGCCTTGTCCTTGAACTGGTCGCTCAGACCCATGTCTCCTCCTCGGGGTGTCGTGACAACGGGCTCCGTCCACCCTCGCACCGGCCGGGGCGGGTCGCATCCGGAGCTTTCCCGCTCACCCGTCCGGCCCGGTGCGGCCCGGTGGCGCTGCCGTCCGGTCCGCCGTCGGCCCGCTCAGCCGGAGATCGACGCCGCGCCGGTCTCCAGGTGGCCGGTGAACCGCTGCGACCAGCTCGCGTCGCCGCTGACCGTCACCGTGAAGTCGTACCAGCCGCCGTTGTACGCCACCGCGTTGAAGTAGTCGCTGGTGCTGCCCCCGGCCGCGACGGTGTACGTCCACGGGCCGTCGGTGCGGTAGTTGTTCGAGGTGACGGTGAAGGTCACCGCCGAGCTGCCGCTGTTGGCCAGCTTGAACCAGAGCGCGAGCCTGCCGGTGTCCGGCGCGGCCGCGTACGTCGCGGTGACGGCGGCGTTCTTGCCGGACGCGGTGGCGTCGCCGGTGAAGCGGCGCAGGAAGCGGTTCGGGCCGACCACCGTCAGGTCGTACTTGCCCGCGCCGTAGCCGGTGCCGCAGTTGAAGAAGTCGCTGGTCGCGCCCGCCGGGTCCACCGTGTACTGCCAGGGCCCGCCGGAGCGGTGGGCGTTGGCGTACGCGGCGAAGTGGGTACCGGCGCTGCCCTGGTTGGCCATCGCGATCCACACCTTCATCACCCCGCCGGAGCCGAACTCCAGGTGGTCCAGGTTGGCCACCGGCTGGTACGGCAGCGCGCGGGCCGGGCGGGTGCCCGGCTCCTGCACCGGCAGCTGGTTGTTCACCGGCGCCGGGTTGGGCAGCGGCCCGCAGGCGGCCAGGCCGATGGTCTGCGAGGTGTCCGGCAGCGCGGGCATCCCGTACACCGGGTGGGCGAAGTCGAACATGCCGGTCAGGTCGCCGGTGACCTTGCGCCGCCAGGCCGAGATGTTCGGGGTGGTGGCGGGCTTGCCGATGGCGGCCGTCCACTTCTCCAGGAAGCGCAGCACCGAGGTGTGGTCGGAGGTCTCCGAGGAGACCCAGCCGCCCCGGCTCCACGGCGAGACGGCGATCATCGGGACGCGGAAGCCGAGGCCGATGTTGACGCTGTTGTAGAACTCCCCCGGCGTCCCGGCCGGGGCGGCCGGCGGCGGGACGTGGTCGAAGAAGCCGTCGTTCTCGTCGTAGTTGAGGAACAGGATCGTGGAGTCGAACACCGCCGGGTCGGCGTTCAGCGCGTCCAGCACGTTGTGCACGAAGTGCGCGCCGTCGGCCGGGGTCGCGTACGGGTGCTCCGAGGACGCCTGGTCCGGCACGATCCAGGACACCTGCGGCAGCGTCCCGGCCAGCACGTCCGCCTTGATCGCGGCGACGATGTCGTCCGGCGTCCTACCGGTCACCTTGGGCACCGAGCCCATGCCCTTGACCGCCAGCGCGCTGCCCGCCGGGGCGCCGGAGAACTGGGTGAAGTACGCCAGCGCGTTGTCGCCGTAGTTGTCGGCGGCGTTCTGGTAGACCTTCCAGCTGACCCCGGCGGCCTCCAGCGCCTCCGCGTACGTCTGCCACTTCAGGCCCGACTCGTCCCCGCCGTCGTACGCCGGGCCGCCCGCCGCGCCCGCCGGGTCGATCTGGCCGGACCAGTGGTAGGTCCGGTTCGGGCCGGTCGCCGAGAGCACCGAGCAGTGGTAGGCGTCGTTGACCGTCCAGTTGTCGGCCAGCGCGTAGTGGAACGGGATGTCGGCCCGGGTCAGGTAGCCCAGGGTCCGGACGTTCCCCTTGGCCGCCACCCAGGAGTCCAACTTGCCGCTGTTCCACGCCTTGTGCTGGTCGCTCCAGCCATGAGCGAGATCGCCGTTGCACTGCGCCAGCCGCTCCGGGTCGGCGCCGCCGGCCGGCTTGGTCGCCGAGAACTGCCACGGGTACTGCCGGCCCAGCAGGTTCGGCTGGTTGAACACGCTGTACCCGCCGGACAGTTGGATGGTCGCCCGGTCCGCGAAGCCGCGCACGCCCTTCAGCATCCCGAAGTAGTGGTCGAAGCTGCGGTTCTCCTGCATCAGGACCACGATGTGCTTGGCGTCCGCGAGCGTCCCCGTCGCCCCCGCGACGGCCGCTGCCGCGGGCGCCGCCCCCGCCGCCCCCGCGGCCGTGCCCGCGACGGCCGCCCCGGCCGCCGCGCTCGCCGACCACGCCATGAATTTCCTGCGACTCAGCCCTGCCATTTCGACCCGCCCGTCCCATCGGCTGCCGGTGATGTTGTCCAGACACCTTCGTGTCGAACGCCGAGCATCCTCACGCAGGACGGGCCGCCGGGTCATGACCCTGGAGCAAGGGTTGGCGGACTGTTCACCGGGCCCGGAAACGTCAGCCGGAGGGTGAACGGCCGGGGCCCGGTCCTTCACTTCCCCGGTGTGTCGTGGTGGACTTCGCTCCAGACGGTTTCGCGGGCGGTGCCGTTGTTGCGGGAGGGCGGGGAGTAGCGGTGGCCCCAGCGGTCGCCCAGGGCGAGGGCTTTGAGGACGGCCAGGTGGTCCTCGGGGCTGGGGGAGCCGTCCTCGGGGCGGAAGATGCGCAGTTCGACGCGGTAGCCGTCCGGGATGACGGTCAGCCTGGCCTCCCCGCCACCGGCCTCGGCGAGCTGTTCGGCGATCTCCCAGGCACGTTGCCGCAACACGTCGCCGCTCACCGGGCCACCCCCAGCGCGGAGCGGGCCTCGGGGCCCAACTCCGGGGTCGCGATCCGGACGGGGGCGGGGAACTCGCCGCGTAGCAGCGCGAGTTCGAGCAGTGCCTCGGCGAGCTGCTGGGCCCAGGGCAGTCCGACGCACCCCAGCGCGAGGCCGGCCAACTCCGGTGGGACGTCGTCGCGGTAGACCGGCGAGAGGCCGGTCGGCGGGTCCAACCTGGCCGCCTGGAAGGCGCGTTCCAGCGAGTCCGCCGCCCGCTCGGAGTCGGTGAACCCGCCGCGCAGGAACCGCTGCAGGACGTCGACGGCCACCAGCGGTTGTCCGGTGTACAGCACGTGCTTCCTCTCTTCGGTGTATTCAGGCCACATCGGCCACGACGCAACGCGGACACGCACAGCGCGGCCAGGTCAACGCCGAGACCAGCGGCAGGTGCAGGTCCTCGTCGGAGGCGCAGGAGGAGACCTGCACCCGACTGCCGTCGGGCCGCACCCGGTAGACCCGGATGGTCAACTTCGCCGCCGGGGTGAGGTACTGGCGGCCGGCGGTGCGCGGGGGTTCGGGGCAGGAGGCACCGGTGGCCTCCGAGGACTGCTCGGTTTCCGACACTTGGCTCCTGGCCTCGCTACGGGTCCCGGTGGGACGGATGGGTGATTCGCCGTGGGCCGACCGCAGATAGCTGCATCAGCCACCGAAGGAGTTGCGGAACCGGCGCACGTCGCACCGCTCACTCCGCTCCGTAGCGGTTTCGCTACCAGGAGCACCGACTGTCCCGTAGGCTTGCCTAGTCTTCAAGTTTGCAAAACCGCAAGGATGGAGGCCCGTTGAACCTCAAGCCACTGACGCCCGAAGCTTCCCCACGGGACGCCTTCGGCGCCGAACTCCGAAGTGCACGTGAGGAGTTGGGAATCTCACAGGACGAGTTGGCCATGCGGATGGGGTACTCGTCGGGGCACATCTCGTCCGTGGAAACCGGCCGCAAGCCGCCGACTTTGCCTCTTGCGCGAAAAGTCGACCAAGCGCTCGGCGCCGGAACGAAGTTCGTGAACCTCGCCCAGGGCGTGCGCGCGAACAGCATGCTGCGGGGGTTCAGTCACTACGTGCCCTTCGAGGCGAAGGCCATCGAAATCCGGGTGTTCGAGATCGGCACCATCCCGGGCCTGCTCCAGACCGACGCGTACACCGCCGAACTGGTCGCCGCCTCCATCGCCCGGGGGGCCGCCACCGAAGCCGCGTCCAACGATTGGCTCCGGGTCATGGCCCAACGCAAGAAGCTGCTCACCCGCGAGTCACCCCCGGAGCTGTACGTGATCATCGACGAGAGCTGCATCCGGCGTCCGATCGGCGGGCCCGAGGGCATGGCGGCCCAACTCGACCACCTGCTCGAAGTCTCCGCCCTGCCGCACGTGACGCTCCAGGTCGCGCCGTACTCCCTGGGTGCGAACCGGGGCCTGAATCTGCCGGCCTACCTGCTCCAACTCCCGGACCGCTCCGTGGCCGCGTACAGCGAGGCCGCCCACGAGAGGTTGTTCGAACGCGACCCCGCAGCCATCCGGCCCCTGCTCACCGCTTACTACCATCTCCAGGTGGAAGCACTGAGCCAGGAGGCATCCCGAGCGTTCATCCGGAAGGTGCGAGCGGAACTACTGGCGACCGCCCCCCAGTAGTTCAAGTCCAGCTACAGCCGCACCGGCCCGGAGACCACTGCCGACTCCCCCGCCCGGGGTGCCCCCACGCCTTCGTCTCCAGCGTCCTGGCGGGGGACTTCGGCGCCGTCTGACCGCACCCCGCCGCACGAAGCCCGGACCGCTCCTCCGTGAGGGCCCGGGCTTTCGCGTTCAGTCCTTGACCGTGATGCCCAGCGCCTGGGCGAACTGCGGGGCGAGGTCCAACAACTGGGTCGTCGAGATGAGTGCGCCGCGCAGCCCGAGGTGGCCGTCCGGGAGGCCGAGGGCCGCCGCGCCGCGCAGGTCGGCGTTCTTCAGGGTGGCGCCGCGCAGGCGGGTCTCGTCCAGGGTGCTGCCGGGGAAGGAGACGTCGGTGAGCTTGGCATCGGAGAGGTCGACGTCCCGCAGCAGGCAGTCCTCGAAGACCACGTCGCGCAGCACCGCGCCGCGCAGGTTGACCGCCTCCAGCTTGCACTGGCGGAAGACCGTGCGGCGGATCGCCGAGCCGTACGCCGAGATGCCCGCGAACACGCTGCCCTCGACCTCGGTGTCCTGCCACTCGCTCTCCGCCAGGTCGACCCCGACCAGCCGGGCCCCCTGCACCCAGACCTCGTTGAACCCGGCCCGCCGCAGCTTCGCCTCCTCGACCCGCACCCCGGTGAACGCGCACTCCAGGAAGTGCGCACCGCCGAACTGCCCGGTCAGCGCCAGGTCGTCGAAGTGCACGGTGTCGTACCGCCCGTCGGGCCGCAGCGGCCCGGTGTGCCGCTGCAGCAGGTGGGCGTAGGGGAGGTCTTCGAGGCGCACGGTCAGCTCCGTTTCGCGGACAGGGTGAGGCCGGCGGCGACGGCGAGCGCCACCAGGAGCCCGGCGATCAGCACACCGGCCTCCCCGGCCAGGGTCGCAGCCAGCACCGACAACGCGGCCAGCGGCAGGACCGACTGGGCGGCGCCGCGCTTGTGGTGCCGGGAGTGCAAGGCCCAGACGGTGAACAGGAACAGCGCGGTGGGGACGGTGACGGCGGCGCTCGCGGCCCGGGCGGAGACGTGCGCGGTGCCGACCGCGTGTTCGACGGCGACCTCCAGGCCGGCGCCGATCGCGGCGGCCGAGGCGAAGACCACGTAGTGGCCGTAACCCCAGGGCAGCGCCTGCCGGTTGCTCCGCAGGTGGTCGTGGCCGTCGCCGGCGAAGTAGATCCACCAGGCGCCGAAGCAGATCAGCAGCCCGCCGCCGGCGATCGGCAGCAGCTCGGCCACGGCCTCGTGCTCGTCCAGGGCGGTCTGGATGGCGACGGTGGCGGCGGCGACCGTCTCGCCGAGCACGATGATGGTGAACAAGCCGTAGCGCTCCACGATGTGGTGCCGGTGCCAGGGCGTCCGCTCGTCCTTCTCGGCCCAGGCCGGGACGGCCAGCTCGGCCAGCACCCCCACCGGGAACAGCGGGCCCTGCGTGCCGTGCGGGAGGAGCAGCAGCACCACCCAGAACACCTGCACGACGGTGATCCCGGCCGCGTACCGCAGCGCGCAGGTCCGGGCCGCTCCGCTCTCGCCGCGGGCGGCGCGCAGCCACTGGGTGACCATGGCCAGCCGCATCAGCACGTACCCGGCCACCGCGAGCGCCAGGTCCTGGTCCTCGAAGATCCGCGGGACGCCGGCCGCGAGCACCAGCACGCCGGTGATCTGCACCAGGGTGGTGAGCCGGTAGGGGACGTCGTACGCGGAGGCGAACCAGGTGAAGTTCATCCAGGCCCACCCGTGAGCCAACGGAGCAACACCGCCTCTCACCTGCGGAAACGCCCATACGGGCAATCCACACCCTTGAAAAAGGCCGAGAGGCGGACCCGACCGCCCCGGCCTGGCACCAGCCTGTGTGCCCCAGGCCGAAGCGGAGAGACTTCGGCGAACGGACGAGCATGGAACGCGACGACCGCCCCACCCTGCGGGCGCTGGGCTTCACGGATGACGAACTCAAGAAGCTCGGGCTCTGGGAGATTCAGACCGGTAGCCCGGACGACTTGGCCGAGATGTACGTTCGGCGAAGCAAGAAGAAGGACACCCTTTCCACCCTCCGTCAGCAGGTCCGGGAAATGTGTGCTCACGCCACCGGAGAGGGAAAGCGAATCCGCCGGGTCTGGTTCGAGCAGCGATCGGCCAGTAAGGCGCATGTTCGGCGCGAGGAGTTCGACAACGCGACGGGCGCGGTAATCAGCGGATTCTCAAGGACTCTCTACGTCTACAAGACGAGCCGCCTTTCCCGCCGAGGAATGGGGCAGGTCGGCACCCTTCTCGATCAATTCGATCAGCGGCGCGCCCGAATCGTCATGACCGTCGAGAAAATCGACTCGTCCAAAGGATCTCGAATGGTCCTTGCCATCCTCAGCGAGCAGGCACGCGAGCAGGCCGCCGAGATTGCCCATTGGACGAAGGTCGGCGGTGATGCCCACAAGGCTGAGGGACGTTGGCCCGGAGGAGTAACGCCGTTCGGCCTGGAATGCATCAAGGGTTCCGGAAAGCTGACGCACCACCCGTTTGAGTATGCGATTGCGCGCCGAATCGCGGAAGGACTCCTCAAGGGCATTACGCCCGCCGAGATCGCAAACGCCCTGAACCGTGACAAGGTCCCCACCCGCAAGGGCAAGCAATGGCGAGCCCAGACCATAATCCACCTTGCACAGTCGCCCAGTTGGGCCGGACTAATTCCTAACCGAGAGCGACAGACGGACGAATTCGGGAACCATCTCGATAAGTGGCATCGCGGAGGCGAACCGCTCATGGCGGCAAATGGTCACCCCATCCAAGCAGGCGAAGGGGTCGTCACTTTCGCAGAATGGGAGAAGATCAGGGCAATCATTTCTGGACGCGCACGCCCCGGCACAACTATTGGCGACCGGACACGGGGAGTCCGCAAGGCCGCAACCATCATGACGGGAATTCTCCGGTGCCCGCACTGCAAGGGTCCTATGGGCAACGGTGGCCGGAACTACCGTTGCCTTGCTCGAATCAATCAGGGCCCGTCTGTCTGTGTCGGAGTTGCTACTACGCGGCAGCGTGTCGATGACGCCATGGAAATGCTCTGGATGAATCACATTCTGAGCCTGTCGCCCGAGTCGCCGACGATTCATGCAATCGCGCGAAGGTGGCTTTCCTATCAGGACCCCGCAAAGGAGTCCCGCAAGCAGGCAGTATCGGCAGCGCTCGACAATGCCGCTTCACGCGAAGTCAAGCTCAACAAGGAGTATTTCATCGGCGGCGGAATGGATGAGGCGCAATACGAGACCCTGCGAGCGGAACTTTCCGCGCAGATAGCTAACCTGAAAGCCGAGTTGGCCGAGCTCGGCAAACTGGCAGACCTGACACCCCTTATGGAACCCAAAGCACTTTCTGCGCTTTGGGCGTCCGTGGGAATTGATGGGCGCAGAGCACTTATTCAAGCTGCGCTCACGAGCGTGACCGTGCTCCCCGCAAAGGGGCTTGGAGACCGCACACCGATTGCCGATCGACTCGTCCCCGAGTGGCGGGACAAGAGCGACGAGCGGAACCTTGACGCGGCCTTCGCAGCCATCGAACGCAGCAGGACGCGGCGCAAGGCTTTGGAAGCCGTCTAGGCGGACTGAGAGCCGTCCACAGCCCCGTTCCTCCATTCCAGGGAGGGACGGGGCTTTTTCGTGCCGCAGGGGCCCGGCGGTTCCCGGTTGGGCATGCCAGCAGTGACGGAGCAGGCCAGCGGCCAGCCGGAGCCCACCTCTCCCGACCTGGGCAAATGACGCGATGACGGTTTTATGGATTTTCCGCATTCACAATAGAAAGTCTTAAGGGAAAGCCGAAAGCTCATCTGTTCCGTCATCCGTCATTCGGGCAATGCCCGCCCCGCGCGCTGACGGGCAGGCATTCCACTACCTAGATACATAGTGAGCCGAGTAGGCGCTGAGTCAGCCCAGCGAACCAACGGCCCGGGAGCGCTCCGACCCGCCCCAACAAATGATCAACTTAATACCTGGTTCCGGCATGGACGCTACATGCGCCCTGCCGAGCCAATCAGGTAGGGGACTCCTTCCCTCTGCCTGTAGGGCCCCGTGTTACGGATGCTGCTTTCCCGCCGGTTTGTCGGAGACCGTCGGAGGTGCAGTCCGTGATACGGGGCCATTTTTGTATGCGAATCCGACTGGGAGCCCACCAATGGACCGGCGATCCGAAATTACCGAGCATGTCAGCAACGCCCGTGCCGAAGTGGAAGCCGAGGAAGCTGCCAAAGCGGCGAATATCAGAAGTCAGTCCAAGCGATCGGCCGCTGACCTCCCCAGCCTGCGCCAACAGATCGGCGCAAAGTTCTCCCTTCCGGAGATTCTGATTGATCGACTTTCCGGTTCCACTGCCGAGGAAATCACGGCTGATGCACAGAAGGTTGCCGAGCACTTTCGCCCCGGCCTTCGCACTAAGCCGATGGCTCTCGTAAAGGGTGCTGGTGCAGCGGAGCACGATCCCGGGACTGATATTGACCCGGTACGGCTGGCCGCCGCAATCCTCAAACGTCGCACTATGCGCTGACTCCAAGCCTTATCCGACACCCCAAGCCAAGAGGAATTAAGAATGACCGACACCAATTCCGATGAGCGCGCTAAGCGCCTGGACTACCTCTACAACATGGCAGCCCGAGCCATGCCCAGTTACATCTACACATGCACGCCGGAGAACGTGAAGGGTGCCCTTGCGCACCTTGACGAGATGCTGAGCAAGAGGGCCGACGCAGACCACGCCGTAGCCGTCGCCGAGGCCGAGCTTGCCGAGGCAGAGACCAAGGATCACCGGGCCACCAAGGCAGCCCTTGCCGAGGGGAAGCCGCTTCCGAAGCCCACTGCCCGGGGGCCGCTGGAGAACCGCCTTGCCGAGGCTCAGCGGCTCCAGGTGGCGACCTACGAGCTGGCCGCCGAGGCTGCTGCGGCCGTGCATGCGTGCGCCCTCTCCAGCAGCGCCGAGTGGCGGGCCGAAGTGGTCGGCTTGGCTGAGGAGAAGCGCACCGCCGCCGCAGCCATCACCGCTCAACTGGCCTGTCTGCTCGACGAGTTGGTCTCTCTGGCGCAAACCGTGGAAGCCCTGGATGAAGACCTGGGCCGTCCATGGAACGGAAATGAGAGCCAGTGGCGGTACATGGCTCCGCGCGGCGGCATCAACTGGAATGCCGACCGAATGGCGCTGGACCGAATTCTTGCCGATCGACTGGAATACAGCGCAGCCTATTCCGGCGGGCTCCCCGGGCGACTGGACCCCGCTGCCGACCCGAACACGGAATGTGATCCGGCGGCTGGCCCGTCTTCCCCCGATAATGGAATGGAGCCGTGGAACCAGTGACCACCACCCCGTTGTCTGTGCGAGAGAAAGCACTCCGCGCGCTAAGTCGGGTCACCCGTGACCAGGAAACCGGCTGCCTAATCTCGGCAACCCTGGATCGAAAGGGCCGGGCAGTGGTCCGCTACCAAATGGATGGGCAGACTATTCGGGTGCTCGCTCACCGCGCGGTCTATGCGGCTTTGCATCAGCCGCTCAAGCCCTACCAGGCGTTGCGTCGGCGTTGTGGCGATCTTCGCTGCGTAGAGCCAACCCATTTCACCCTGACTAGTTAGTTGCACCTGGCATTCGTGACCGTGGGTCACCCCAGGGGGTGGGGTAGGACCCCCTCCCCCTCCCTCGGGGATCGCAGCGCTATAGCAGAAACCGGCCTGTCTACGGGTCTGGGATTTCCCGGGTTGACCCAAAGTAACGAACTCCCAAGGGAGTTGGCTCCAATTGCTCAGTCGAAACGGGTCCTTACGCGCGCGTGCACGAGTGCGCGCGGGAGACTGCACGTCCCACGGGCGGAATAGTCACCCCTAGAAACTGCCACAGCGGCCCGTATGCCGCCTTTCAGGCTACAGACGGGCAAGTGGGTCCACCCCTGCAATTACAGGCCCGCAAATCGCCGTCCTGGACTGACCGAGAGGCCGCCTTGAGAACCGTCCACCCCGAATGCGGCCGGTCGTGGTCCGGTCGTCGCGCGGAGCACTGTCCAGCCTGCTGCGAGACCTTCGCCGGTACCCGCGCTGGCGACGCCCACCGAACCGGCCCGTACGGTGCCCGCAGGTGCCTGCCACCGGCCACCGCCGGACTCTGGCAGGACGACCAGGGCATCTGGCACCGGAAGCCCTACCGGGACCGTTGAACGGTCCCTTGCCCCCGTTCCGCCCTTCGCTGGAGCAGGGCGGGGGCTCTTTGCGTTGGACGAGTCGAATCCGTCCGATGGGCTGACATTGCGCTGCTATCAGGGCATGCTAGGGGTCACGGAAAGCCGTGCAAGATCGCGCAAGTGATGTGACAGGGGAGGTCGCAATGGGCGTACGATTCGTGGGAATCGACCCCAACACGGGCACAGCGAACAGCCCGACCGTTTGGGTGGATGATGCAGACGGCACGATCATGATTCAGGGATTCACGGCGAGCGAATCGCAGATCACGCAAGTTCTTGCGGCCGGACATGGGCCGGATCACGAGAACACGATCCCTGCCCATGAAACGGTAATTCACATTCCGGCGCGGATGGTGCCGATTCTGAGGAAGGCATGCGATGACGCAGAGCGGTCCCAGCTTCATTGATCTCTTGAAGGAGGTCAAGGTCAGTGCAGTTCACCTCGAAATGCGCGACTCATATGGGGTGTCGGACGAGCGCGCTGATTTCGAGCGGTGGCAGCAGACCGGTGAGCGGGATATCGACCCTGGCTCAGAGTATTGGGGATTGTGGGTAGAAATCGTTTCGGGTCTCGTGCGTCAGGGTGTGAGTGTTCGGCGCGCCCGAATCGTATCCGAGCCCGTTACGGACTATATCCGTTACGAGCATGCGGGCACTGTGGTCAATATCGGTGCCGGTGAGTATGTCCGATGGCTTCCACGACGGCAGGCGTCTGATATCGCCCTTCCCGGAAATGACTTCTGGCTGCTGGACGGGAAGGTCGTGCGGTTCGGCCACTTCTCCGGTGACGGCGAATACCTCGGCGACGAAATCACCGATGATCCCCGTACTGCCAAGCTGTGCGAAGAACTCGTAACACGATCTTGGTGATCGCTACTGGTGGGCGTGACTGATGTGACGATTCGCCTGTTCGTGATGGTGTGAGCAACAAGCCGTGGATC
>NZ_BAAANS010000113.1:0-12073 GCF_039529925.1 Kitasatospora saccharophila
AGCCGGCCGCCGAGCGGCCCGCCCCGCGCTGCCGCACCCGCCGCGGCCGGGCCTCCGTCCCGGCCCGGGTGCTCACCGCCCGCCGGCCCGTCGCGGACCGCCCCGCCCCGTACGACACCCACGTGCTGCCCCCGCTGCCGTGCCCCGTCCCGCCGGGCCCCGCCGCCGACGCCGTGCCCGACCTGGACGCCGAGTGCGGCCGCGGCCTGTTCCTGATCCACGCCCTGGCCGACCGCGTCCAGCTCCGCACCCACCCGCTGCGCGGCGCCACCGTCAGCTTCGACAAGCTGCTCACCCCGGGCCCGGCCGCCGCCCTGCTGCGCACCGCCTCCTGAACGGCCGCCGCCCTGCCGCGCACCGCCTCCTGAGCGGCCACCGCCCGCCCGTTCGTGTCCGACCCCCGTCCCGCTCCCGGACGTCTCACGGTCCGAAACTCGCTGGCGGACGCTCCCGCCTCCCCGGTTAAGGTCTAGACCGGCCACCGGAGGGGACCATGACCACCACAGCCGCGGAGCCCGCCTCCGCATCCCGTCGCGCACTGTCCCGGATGGGCAACGCACTGCAGGGACGGGACTTCCGCCTCTGGTTCTACGGCCAGCTGACGTCCGCGTCCGGTGGCCTCGCCCAGGGCGTCGCGATGTCCTGGATGATCCTCGAACTCACCCACAACGCAGTCTGGTTGACCGTCCAGACGGCCTGCGCCTGGGGGCCGACGCTGCTCCTCGGCCCGTGGGCCGGCGCGCTGGTCGACCGCTCGGACCGGCGCCGCCTGCTGCTGGTCACCCAGAGCCTGATGATGGCGATCAGCCTGGCGCTGGCCCTGATCGCCGCCTTCGACGGGATCCGGCTGTGGGTGCTGCTGGCCCTCTCGCTCTGCACCGGGTTGATCACCACCGTCGACTCCACGGCCCGGCAGGTCTTCGTGGTCGACCTGGTCGGCGCCGGCGCGGTGGCCAGCGCCGTCGGACTCTGGGAGGTCGCGCTCAACGCCTCCCGGGTGATCGGCCCCAGCATCGCCGGCGCGCTGCTCGCCACCAGCGGCCCCGGGTTCTGCTTCGTCTTCAACGGACTCGCCTACGCAGCCCCGCTGTTCGCCCTGGTCAAGCTCCGCCCCGCGGACGGCGGTCCGCGCCGCGCACCCACCGGCGGGCCCAAGGCGAAGGCCCGCGAGGGCCTCTCCTACGCCTGGCGCTCCCCGCTCATCCGCGGCCTGCTGCCGATGTCCGCCGCCAGCGGCCTGATCTTCGCGATGGGCCTCACCCTCCCGCCGCTGGTCAGCTACTCGCTGGGCGCGGGCGGCGGCGGGTACGGCCTGCTGATGGCCGCGTTCGGCATCGGCGGCCTGCCCGGCGCGCTGCTGGCGGCCGGCTCGCCCGAGCCCACCCCGCGCCGGGTGCGCAGCCTGGCGCTGGCCACCTCCGCGGCGATCCTGCTCACCGCGCTGTCGCCGAACATCTACGTCGCGGTGCCCGGCATGGTCGCGGTCGGCCTCACCTCGATCTGGTTCATCGCCACCGCCAACACCCTGGCCCAGCTGCGCTCGGCCCCCGAGATGCGCGGCCGGGTGATGGCCCTGTGGGGCAGCGCGATGACCGGCACCCTCCCGCTCACCGGCCTCGCCGTCACCTTCGTCGCCCAGCACGTCGACGCCCGGATCGGCTTCTCGATCTCCGGCGCGGCCCTGCTGCTGGCCACCCTGGCGGCCTGGCGGGCGCTGCGCCCGAACGTCTGACCCGCCGCGCGCGGCGGCGCGGGCCGGGGTGTCGAGAACGGCGCCCCGGCTCCGACCGGGGTACGGAAGGACGAACGCCCGCACCGCGAGGAGCCCGCCGTGACGTACGTGCTGCAACTGCACTTCAGCCAGGACGACACCCGCGTCCCGCCGATCCCCACCTGGAGCCCGGAGGCCACCGCGGCCCACCTCGCCCACGTGCGCCGGACGGCGGCCGAGCTGACCGCCACCGGCGAGCTGGTCGAGGCGCGCGGCCTGGCTGAGCCGGCCACCGCCCGGATCGTCCGGGCCACCGGCGGGGAGCCGGTCGTCACCGGCGGGCCGTTCCCGGACGGCAAGGAGTTCCTGTACGGCTGGTGGCTGGTCGACTGCGCGGACGAGGCGCGGGCGGTCGAGATCGCGGCCCGGGTCTCCGCGGTGCCGGGGCACGACGGGAGGCCGATGAACCTGCCGGTCGAGGTCCGCGAGCTGCTGCCGGAGGCCCCGGCGGAGCGCTGACGGCGACGGGGGCGCCGGCGGCAGCGCGAATTGCCGGGCCGGTCCGGGCGGCGGACCATGGTGATCATGATGCACCAGATGCGCGCCGAGACCGACCCGACCGGTGCCACGGACTCCGTGGTCAGCTGGCACATCGTCCGCGACGCGGACCTCACCGCGCTGTGCGGCAGGGAACTGTCCGCCGACGCCCCCGTCCAGGACGCCAGCCGCTGGACCGTCGACCCCGACCACAACTGCCACACCTGCGGGGCGCTGTTCCTGCGCGAGACCCCGTACCTTCCGGACGAGCACACCGGCTGACGCCCGCCGCGGCGTACCCTGACGGGTGTCCCGACCCGTCCCGCCGGAGGTGCTCCCGTGGTCATCGACTCCGCCACCGACGGCCGGATCCAGCGCGGCAACGAGACCCGGCGGGCGGTGCTCGGCCGGGCCGTGCAGATCGCCTCGGTCGAGGGCCTGGAGGCGCTGTCGATCGGGCGGCTGGCGACGGACCTCGGGCTGAGCAAGAGCGGCGTGTTCGCGAGCTTCGGCTCGAAGGAGGAGCTCCAGTTGGCGACCGTCCGGGCGGCCCGGCGGATCTTCCACGACCGGGTGGTGGCCCCGGTGCTGGAGCGGCCCGAGGGCGTGCGGCGGCTGCTGGCGCTGTGCGAGCAGTGGCTGGAGTACTCGCGGGGCCGGGTCTTCGACGGCGGCTGCTTCTTCTACGAGGTGACGGCCGAGTTCGACGCCCGGCCCGGCCCGGTGCGGGACGCGCTGGCGCAGTCGGCGCTGGAGTGGGAGGGCCTGGTGACCGACCTGGCCCGGGCGGCCGCGGCGGCCGGGGAACTGCCCGCGGGCACCGACCCGGAGGAGCTGGCCATGCTGCTGACCGGCCTGATGGACAGCGCGAACAGCCTGGCGGTGCTGCACGACGACCCGTCCCGCTACGACCGGATGCTCCGGGCGGCCCGCCGCCTGCTGGGCCTCCCCCCGGCCTGAGCCCCGGCCCGCTCCGCCCTGGGCCCGGCCCGTTCCGCCCGTCCGCGGGGCTGTTTCCTTGGCCTCCAAACTGCACGAACGGTCGTGCTAATATCTCGGCCATGCCAGCCAACGCCCTCGTGCGCACCACGCTGAACGCCGCCTCCCGCCTCGCCACCGCCCCGCCGGGACGGGTGGCCTACGAGCTCTTCCGGCACCCGGTGCGCCGCAGCCGGGTCCGCCCCGCCGAGCGCGAACTGCACGACCGGGCGCGCACCGCGGAGCTGCTGGTCAACGGCAAGCGGACGCGGGTCTACCGGTGGGGCGACGGCGCGCGGCCGGTGCTGCTGGTGCACGGCTGGCGCTCCCGGGCCTCGCGCTTCACCCCGTACGTGCGCGGGCTGCTGGACCTCGGGATGAGCCCGGTCGCCTTCGACGCGCCCGGCCACGGCGAGTCCGGGGGACGCAGCGTCACGATCCTGGAGTACCGCGAGCTGATCGGCCGGCTCGCCGAGCAGGACGGCCCGTTCGAGGCCGCCGTCACGCACTCCTTCGGGACGTGCTGCACCTTCCTCGCGATGGCCGAGGGGGTGCCGGTGGGCCGGCTCGCCTCGATCGCCGGGCTGGCCGAATTCACCTACCTGGTCGAGGCGTTCACCGCCATCCTGGGCCTGAACGAGCGCCTGGAGCGGGACTTGGTGCGCCGGATCGAACGGCACCTGCTGCCGGACGCCGGGGACGTCTGGCGGCGCTTCGACGCCACCCGCCGCCCGGAGCTGGTCACCGCCCCGATCCTGGCGGTGCACGACGAGGGGGACGACGTCGTCCCGTACCGGCAGGCGCAGCTGCTGCGGGCGGCGTACGGCGAGGAGCAGCTGCGCCTGATCACCACCCGGGGGCTCGGCCACCGGCGGGTGCTCTCCGAGCCGACGGTGGTCGACAACGTGCTGGCCTTCCTGGCCGAGCCGCTGCCGCTGCCGCTGCCGCTGCGGACCGACGCGGCTCCGGCGGCTCCGGTCACCCCGGCGGCCTGAGGGCGGGCCGGGAACGCCGGACGGCCGGCCCCGCGCGCGCTGCGCGGGACCGGCCGTCCGGGGTGCGGGTCGGGCGCTCAGCCCCCGCTCTTGCGGCGGAAGGTGCGCTTGCCGCCGGCCGCGCCGTGGGTGCCGTGGATCTTCGAGTCGCTGCCGGGGCCGCCGGCCGAACCGCGTCCCCCGTTGCCCTTGCGCTGCAGCGCGGCGAGGAACTTGGCCTTCTGGTCGTCCGGGCCGGCGGCGGCGGCCTCGGTGGCGGAGTCGGCGTCGGCGGGGGCGTCCGGCGCGGGCTCGGCGGCCGGGGCGGTGTCGCTGCTCATGGGGACCTCCTGGACGGGAAGCGGGTGTGCTGAGCACACCCTGTCATGCCGACGGGGGGTGCTGTCAGCCGATATCGCGCTCCGCCCGTCCCGGCGCGCCGTGCGGCGCGGCTCCGGTCAGCCCTGCCGGGCCGTGCCGTGCGGGTGCTGCCGGTCCTCGCGGTACTGCAGGCCGCCCATCATGAACAGCAGGGTGAGGATCGGGAAGCCGATCGAGGCGATCACCAGGACGAAGAACTGCCAGACCATGGGGAGGCTCCTGTCGCGGAGGGAATGCGGTCGATTATCGGACTTTGCCCCATTATGTCCGATTGCCGTCCGGTCACTCCCGGGAGGGACCGCGGTCGGCCCCCTGTTCGGGACCGGGCCGCGGCCGCAGACTGGTGGGCATGCGGGTAGAGCTGGCAGTCGACGCGCGCCGCCCCGACCGGGCCAACGAGGACTTCGCGGTCGCCACCCCGGAGGCACTCGTCCTCCTGGACGGCTCCAGCGCCCCGGACACCCTGCCGTCCGGCTGCACCCACGGCATCGCCTGGTACGTCCGCCGCCTCGGCGTCCACCTGCTGGCCAGGCTCACCGACCGCACCGACCGGCCGGCCGCCGACTGCCTGGCCGACGCCATCGCCGAGACCGCCGCCCTGCACGGCGACACCTGCGACCTGGCCAACCCGGCCACCCCCGCCGCGATGGTGGTCGCCGCCCGGCTGCGCGAGGACACCCTGGAGTACCTGGCGCTCGGCGACTCCCTGCTGGTGCTGCACCTCAAGGACGGCCCGCCCCGGGTGATCGGCGACAACCAGCGCTTCCCCGGCGGCGAGGCGCTGCGCCGACAGGTCTGGTCGACCGTCCCGGGCACCGCCGAACGCGCCGCGCTCTACCTGCGCTACGCCGTCGCGGTCCGGGCCGCCCGCAACACCGGCCACGGCCCGTGGATCGCCGCCGCCACCCCGCACGCCGCCGAGCACGCCGAGACCGGCACCGTCGCCCTGGCCGACCTGCACGGCGTGGCCGCCCTCTCCGACGGCGCCGCCCGCTACACCGACCGCCTGGGCCTGGGCAGTTGGGCCGACGCCGTCCGACTGCTCGCGGAAGCCGGCCCGGCCGAGCTGATCGCCCAGGTCCGGGCCGCCGAACGCTCCGACGCCGCCTGCCTGCGCTGGCCCCGCGGCAAGACCCACGACGACGCGGCCGCGCTCTACGCCCGCCTCTGAGCCCCGTCCCGACCCGCCGTCGGACCCGACTGGTCGGCCCCGCTGGTCGGCCCCGGACGTCAGCCCCGGCCGTCCGCCACGAACACCGCCCGCCGCACCGAGCCGTCCGGCGCGGTGTACGGGGCGACCGCCTCGCCCGGGGCGGGATCCCCGGCCGGGGTCAGCAGGCGGCGCAGCACCGGCTCGACCGGGCCCGTCACCGGCGCCACCGCCACGTCCTCGTCCACCGCGTCGCTCTCGCTCTGCCGCTGCGGCACCGCCTCCCCGCGCAGCAGCCGCGCCAACTCGGCGCGCACCACCGGGTCCTGGGCCCCGTCGTAGAACCAGCGGGTGCCCAGCACCCCGTGCTCGGACGTCCCGATCAGCGCCCCCTCCGGGGCCCCCGCCAGCGGCGCGCCCCGGTACGCCATCGCCACCAGGTAGGCGTCCCGGCCGTCCGCCACCGTCATCAGCTCGATGCCCACCTCGCCCGCCGGGTCGTCCAGCCGGAAGCCCCCGGCCCGCACCAGCTCCCCGCCACCCGGCCGGAACCACTCCTGCCCGGGCAGCCAGGCCGCCAGCAACTCCAACTTGCTGGGCTCCAACGTGGTGTGGTGAATCGTCGCCATGCCGTCCTCCAGGTACCGCGGTGCTTTCCGTACCTGCTCAGCCTACGGACGGTCCCCGCCGGTAGCGTGGAGGCCGCAGCGGAGCAGGGGGAGGCGGTCGTGGGGATCAGGCAGGTCGGCGAAGGGGCCGGACGGCGGGCCGGGGCGGCGCTCGGGTCGGTGACCGGGGCGGTCTCGGGCGCGGTGGCTTCGGCCCGGGCCAGGGCCGGGTCGGACTGGGCGCGGCGGGCACTGGAGACGCACCCGAAGCCGGGCGTGCCGCCGACCGAGGACTGGGAGGTCTCGCTCGCCGGACTGGTCGGACGGCTCCCGCACGTCCCGGGCCCGGCGGTGCGGCTGCTGCACCTGCTGGACGGGCTCGGCCAGGTCGCGGTCGGACCCGACGAGGTCGGCTTCGACGGGGAGTCCGTCGCCTGGGGCAAGGTGCTGGAGATCCGCTGCCACAGCACCGTCGACCTGCTGCCGGACGTGGTGGTCGAGCGCGAGGTGGACCGGATCCGCGAGTTCCTGCCGCCCGTCCCCGGCCGCAAGTGGCTGGTCACCAGGGCCGCCGAGGCACTGCTCACCCTCGCCCTGGCGGCCACCGCCGCCGCCGAGCGGCAGGAGCGCTCGCTGCCCTGCGAGATCGTCGCCAAGAACCTGATCGGCCGCCCGAAGACCCTGGCCGGCGGCCTGTTCGCGGCCTCCGCGCTCACCCTGATCCCGGAGGCCGGCGAGGCCCTGCTCGCCACCGCCCGCGAACGCGGCATCCCGGTCACCGTCGTCGACGACCCGATGACCGGCCTGCACGCCGAACGCGCCGCCCGGCTCCGCAGCACGGCCGACCGCCTCACCGAGGCACTCCGCCGCCTGCGCGCCGCCGACCCCGAAGCCGAGCCCGGCCCCGACCCGGACAAGGCCGCGGCGGGTGCCGCCGTACTCGCCGAACTCGACCTGCCGCCCGCCCCGCGCCCACCGCAGGACTGACCTGCCGACGGGTCGACTTCCCTTCGCCGCACGGGAGATCACCCCGGCCGGCTCGGCCGGCTCGGCCCCCGGGCCGCCCGCGCGTCGACCCTCCGGACGCGCGGTCGCGTCCGGAGGGTCGACGGTGGGGCCGGGTCGGTCAGCGGGTGACGGAGAAGGGCCGCTCCACGCGCGTGTCGTCCGTGCCGGCGTAGTCGGTGCCGGTGACGGTCAGCCGGCCCGCGACGTTCACGATGCCGCTGGGGCGGCGTCCGCCGTTGGTGGTGCTCTGCGGGAGGTCCAGCGACTCCCAGCCGTGGCGGGTCAGTCGGGCGCCGGTCGGCTGGTAGACGCCGCTGGCGAGGGCCGCGCCGACGACGGCCACCCCGTCCTGGGTGCGGACGAGGCCGTAGAGCCGGCCCGCGGCGATGCCGGTCTCCTGGTACGTCCAGCGGTGGCCGTCGTAGTGGGCGACGGTCGGCTTGTCCCGGCGGGACGAGTTGATCTCGGCGCCCGCCGCCCAGATGTCGTTCGGGCCGAGCGCGAGGAGTTCGGTGAGTTCGCCGGGGCGGGTGTCCAGTTCCGGGGTGGCGGCCTTGGTCCAGGAGCGGCCGTCGTAGTGCAGCAGCAGCGGGCGCGGCCAGCCGTCCTCGTTGCCGACGTCGCCGGAGGCCCAGATGTCGGTGGGGCTGTTGGCGACCACGGCGGAGAGCGTCCAGTAGTCGGTGCCGAGGTCGGGGGTCGGCACCGACTGCCAGGTCCGGCCGTCCCAGTGGTCGATGACGCCGTAGAAGGTCAGGTAGTCGTCGGGCTGGTAGTAGCCGACCGCCCACACGTCGTTCGGGTCGCCGGCCGTCGCGAACCCGGTGAGCCCGCCGCCCATGGCGTGCTCGTGCAGCGGCGCCTCCCGGGTCTGCCACTGCCCGGCGCGGTACCGGCTGACGGAGGCGGTGGTGCCCTGTCCGCTGCTGGTCACCCAGGTGCCGCCGGAGCCGTCGGAGCTGGCGGTGCGCCCCTTCACGCTGTCCGGGAGGGCGAGTTCGCGCCAGGAGCCGTCGGCGCCGTCCCGGGTGTAGGCCACTCGGACGGAGGACTGCTCCCGGCCCTGTCCGATCGTCCGGCCGCCGAGCACCCAGGTGGTGTGCCCGCCGACCCGGACCGGCTGGTTGAGGACGCCCTCCCCGTCCGGGAGGGCGTCCGTCCGCCAGGTGCGGGCGTTCGCGTCCTGCGCCTGGGCGTCCTGCGCGCGGGTGCCCGGCGGCGGCACGGACTGCGCGTTCGCGGGGGCGGCCGCGACCAGCAGGGCGGCGGTCAGCAGCAGGGTGGTCGCGGTGGTGCGGTGTCGCATCGGTCTCTCCTCTTCGTCGGGTGGCGGCGGACGCGGGTCCGCCGTTCAAGACATGTGCATGACACAGATGTGCCGTGAGTCGCCGACCGGGCGGTGTCCGGCAGGCGGGTCTCCGGCGGACGGGTCTCCGGCAGACGGGTGTGCGGTGGCGGGTGGCCGGTGGCGGGCGGTCGGTGGCGGGTGCCGAGATCGGGGGCCGGCACCCGCTCCGGTTCGACCGGGCGGCGGGGTCCTACCCCTCGTACGCGGGGCCGGAGAGCTGGGCCTCCTCCACCGGGTGCTGGTCGCCCTCGCCCAGCAGCGCCATCACGCGCGGCTGCTGGGCGAAGGCGACGACCTGGTCGACCGGCACCGGCGACGAGGACCGGTGCTGCCCGTACGGCATGATCCCCACGTACGCGTCGCTGTTGCCGAGCCGGAAGCTCACGCTGGTGCTGGTCAGGCCGTCGCTGTCCACCGACCGCCAGGTGGTGCCGGTGATGGTGTCGGTCACCTGGACCCGCTTGCAGGTCGAGGTCTTCACCTGCACCTCCTGCCCGATCGGGGTGTTCTCGCAGAGCCCGTCCGACGGGGCCCCGTCGCTGTGCGGGCGGACCGAGAGCCGCAGCAGCAGGTCACCCTGCGGGGACTGCGCCAGGTAGTCGGAGACCTGGTCGCTGAGCAGGCTGATCGAGCCGATCTCCGCCGGCAGCAGGTCGTGCAGCACGTTGGCGCTGCGCTGCCGGAAGTCCTCGATCCGCTGCCGCTCGGCCTCCGGCACCACCGGGACGGACTGCGAGGCGTCGGGCGACGCGGTCGGGACGACCGTCGTGGTCGGGAAGACCCGCGGGCTCGCGGTCGGCGCCGCGGCCATCTGCAGCGGCGCGGGCCCCGCGCCCCCGCTCCCGCCCGTCGGGCCGGGCAGGAAGGCCAGCCCCGTCGCGGCCAGCGCCGCCGTGCACACCACGGCCCCGCCGACCGCCAGCCGCGCCCGCAGCCGCCGCCGGCGCCCCTCCCGCACCGCCCCGGCCGTCAGCCCGACCGGTTCGGCCAGCTCGTCGGTGACCCGGGCCATCGCCCCTCTGACGAACAGCGCCCCGGGGGCCTGCTCCTTCTCCTGCATGTCGAAGCTCCTTCACGGTGTCTGGTTCCTCGGATCCCCGGCCCACCGCGCGCCCGGCTTCGGGCGTGCGGGTGTTGCGGCGCAAGGGAGTTGTGCGTACGGGTGCGCGCTCGGACGGCCGCGCTCGGACGGCCGCGCTCGGACGGCCGGGTTCAGGCGGCCGCGTACGGGCTGGACTCGCCGAGCTGCTCGCGGAGCCTGGCCAGTGCGCGCGAGCACTGGCTCTTGACGGTGCCGGTGCTGCAGCCGAGCAGGTCGGCGACGGTCTCCACGCTGAGGTCCTCCCAGTACCGCAGGACCACCATCGCCCTTGCCCGGACCGGCAGTTCGGCCAGCGCGTTCATCAGTGTCACCCGCAGGTCGCTGTCCTCGCCGGGCGTGCTCTCGGGCCGCGACGCCAGCAGGCCGAGCCGCCGGGCCACCGCGCGTCTGCGCTGCTCGCCCAGGAACGTCCGGGTCAGCACCGTCTTGGCGTAGGCGTCGAGGTGCTCCATCCGCGACGCCCGCCGCCAGTGCGCGAACAGCTTGGCCAGCGTCGTCTGGGTCAGGTCCTCGGCCCGGTGGGTGTCCCCGCACAGCAGGTACGCCGTCCGGTACAACCGGCGCCCGCACGCTGCCGCGTACTCCTCGAATGTCAACTCGTCCTGCCCGCGCATCCGTTCCCCCGCCCCTCCGGCGACCCGCCCCTGTCGACCGTTCTCAATGCGCGGGGGCCCGGGAAGGTTGAGCCGGAACGCGAAGAACCCCGCAGCCTTCCTCGGGGAGTTACGCGCCCGGTTCCGCGGTGAGGCGCCGGAGCAGGCCGAGCAGGGTCGCGCGGTCGGCGCCGGGCAGGGCGGAGAAGCAGTCGGCGAGCACCTCGTCGGCCACCCTGTGACCGGCCGTCAGGACCTGTGCGCCGCGGGGCGTGAGGTGGTGCTCGATGCGCCGGCCGCGGCCCGGCCGGCGTTCCACCAGGCTCTGCGCCGCGAGACGGCCGACGAGCGCTCCGAAGGACTGCTCGGTCTGGAACGTCGCCGCGGCCAGTTCGCGGGCCGATGACCCGGGCGCGCGGTCGATCGCCCGCAGCGCGTCCCACTGGGCCAGCGTCGTGCCGACGGCCGAGAGTGCGCTGTCGAGGGCCCGGTGCTGCCGGTACTGGGCCTGTTTGACCGCTCTGCCGAGTTCTTGCAGCTCACCATGCATGGTGTGAGTCTACGACATGACTAAGCTAGCTTATCTAAACATCTTTAGTTACTGTGCTCGGCATGCCCGAAGACGCATCAGCCCGGTACACCGACCTGTCCCTCACCGTGTCCGAGGCCGGAACCGGCCGACCGGTCCTCGTCCTGCACGGCGGCGGCGGCCCCGCCACGGTCGCCGGCCTCGCCCGGCACCTCTCCCGCACCGCCCGCGCCCTCACGCCCGTGCACCCCGGCTGGGACGGCACCCCCCGCCCCGGGTGGCTCACCGGCATCGACGACCTCGCCCTCGCCTACCTGCACGTCCTGCGCGAACGCGGCCTGCGCGACGTCCTCGTCGTCGGCTCCTCGCTCGGGGGCTGGATCGCCGCCGAGATGGCCGCGCGCGACAGCACGGGGAGCATCACCGGCCTGGTCCTGATCGGCGCCGTCGGCGTGGCGGTCGAGGCCGAACCGATCGCCGACTTCTTCGCCCTCGACGCCCGCGGCCTCGCGGAGCACTCCTGGCACGACCCGGACCGCCACTACCTCGACCCGGCCGACGTCCCCTCCGGAGAACTCGCGCGCCGACAGGCCAACGCGGCCACCATGCGCGCCCTCGCCGGCGACCCCTACATGCACGCCCCCGACCTGCTGCCCCGGCTCGGACGGGTCCGGGTGCCCGCCCTCCTGCTCTGGGGCGAGAGCGACCGCATCGTCACCCCCGCCTACGGAGCGGCGTACGCCGAAGCCTTCGCCGACGCCCGCCTCGAAGTCATCCCCGAAGCGGGCCACCTCCCGCAGCTCGAACGCCCGGAGGCCACCTTCGCCCTGATCGACGCCCACCTGCACCGCGACCAGGAACGGGCATCCTGAGTGCCAAAACGGTCTCCTGGCCTGCCATTTGACGTCCCAACAGGACCGAAGCGGCACGATGACGTCCGCTTGCCGACCGTGTCGGTTTTCGGGTGGTACGTGTGCTACGTTCCGCACCACAAGCGAAAAGAGTGGACCCCGGCGGTGCGGAAACACCCCGGGGCCTGGCACAGGAGAAGCGAACTCCCATGCATGTTCATCGTAGCGCGCACGCGCGCAATTTCACGGTGTTGCCCAATGAGGTCTTGCAGGACCGCAGGCTCACGTACACCTCGCGGGGGC
>NZ_BAAANS010000114.1:0-11992 GCF_039529925.1 Kitasatospora saccharophila
CTACCGGGCCGGCGTCGTCCTCGCCTCGCTGATCCTGTGGCTGCGAGCCGAGGAACAATGACCCACAACAAGATCAATTACGAGACAGGGCCTAAGCGGATGTAGTCGTGGCTGTGTTGCTCGGGCACCCCGGGCATCATCGGTAGTACGGGCCGGGAGTGGTCCAGGGCCTGGATCTGCGACTTCTCGTCCACGCACAGCACCAGCGCTCGCTCGGGTGGGCCGAGGTAGAGGCCGACGACGTCGCGGACCTTGTCGATGGACAAGGGGTCGGTGCTCACGCCGGATCCGGGGGATAGCGGACTGCGACATGCCGGTGGCCGCGGCCGTGGAGCGGGTCGACCGGTGGGTGGCGTTCCTCGGCTTCTCCTCCGGGGTCTTGGCGATGGCCCGCTCGACGCCCGTGTCGGTGGTCTTCTGCGGGACGTCGGGGGTGGGGGCTCGTCGCCCAGGTCGTCCGGGCCCCGTTCGATGAAGTGCCGGCGCCAGGTGCGGACCGTGTCCGGAGCGATGTCCGGGCGGCGGGAGACCTCCATGATCGAGTGGCCGTCGGCGCACTCCAGGGCGGTCGAACGCCGACGCACCCAGGACTGCAGCACCTCCCGCTGGCCATCGGTGACCGACCACGGCGGGATCTTCGGACCAGGACGACTCATGCCCAACCAGCGACGAATCTCCGACTCAGGTCACGAGGGGGCGGGCCCGGTCAGGGAGTTCCAGCCGTGTTCGAGCAGGTCGAAGGCGCGGACCAGGGCCCCGCGGACGTCCTGGTGGGACTGGGCGGCGTGCGGGGCCTCCAGGGCGAAGTGGGCCAGGGCGGTGCAGAGCGGGTCGTCGGCGGGGCGGCCGCTCTGCTCGGCGATCACGGCGGCGAGGGCGGCGGTGTGGCGCAGCCACATGGCCTGGTGGTAGTCGCGCAGGGCGGGGGTGGAGTCCACCAGGGCGGTGAAGGCCGCGAACCGGGGATCGCCGGCGGTGGCGGCCCGGCGGTGGCGCAGCGCGTGCTCGCGCAGGGCGGCCGGGATCGACCGGCCCGGGGGCCGCTCGCGGACGGCGGCGAGCAGGTCGGCCTCCAGGTCGGGCTCCTCGTCGAAGACCAGGGCCTCCTTGACCGGGAAGTGCTTGAACAGCGTGGTGGTGGAGACGTCGGCCGCGTCCGCGATCTCGCGGATGCCGACGTCGTCGTAGCCGCGCTCCAGGAAGAGGCGCAGCGCGGCGTCGGCGATGGCCTGGCGGGTGGCGGCCTTCTTGCGCTCGCGCCGCCCGGGCGGGGGAGGCGGCGGCGGGGGCGGCGGGGGATTCGACGGCGGCGGGGGCGGGGGCGGCGTCTGGGGCATGGCGACAGTCTAACCACCCGGTTGAGTCGATTCAAAAGTTGAGTCGTTGCACTTTTGTAGTCGTTGTGCTCTTCTGGAGGAGCGGCCCCGCCGCGCACCGCTCGGAAGGAGCACCACCATGACCACCGCACCCGCCCCCCGCATCGCCGTCATCGGCGCCGGCCCCGGCGGCCTGACCTGCGCCCGCATCCTGCAGCGGCACGGCATAGCCGTCACCGTCCACGACCGCGACCACGGCCCCGACGCCCGCGACCAGGGCGGCACCCTCGACCTGCACGAGGACAACGGCCAGCTCGCCCTGCGCGCGGCCGGACTGCTCGACGACTTCCTCCGGCTCGCCCGCCCCGAGGGCCAGGAGATGCGCCAACTCGACGCCGTGACCGGGGAGATCTGCTTCCACCACGTTCCCGCGGACGGCGAACGCCACAAGCCCGAGATCGACCGCGGCCGACTCCGCGAACTCCTGCTGCGCTCGCTCGAACCCGGCACCGTGCACTGGAACCACGCCCTGCGGTCCGTCGAAGGGCCCGCCGCCGGCCCCCGCCGCCTGCACTTCGCCGACGGCACCGTGACCGAGGCCGACCTGGTCATCGGCGCCGACGGCGCCTGGTCCAAGGTCCGCCGCGCGCTCTCCCCGGCCACCCCCGTCCACACCGGCGTCAGCTTCCTCGAAGCCTGGTTCCACGACGTCGACCGCCGACACCCCGAACTCGCCGCACTCGTCGGCCCCGGCAGCGCCGCCGCGGCCGACGGCGAACGCGGCCTGTTCGCCCAGCGCGGCGGCGGCGGCCACCTCCGGGTCTACGCCATCCAGCGCGTCCCCGCGGACTGGATCGCCGCGGCCGGCCACACCGTCCGGGACACCGACGCCCTCCGCGCCCTCCTCCTGGACCGCTACCGCCACTGGTCGCCCGGCCTGCGCCGACTCCTCACCGACAACGACGGCCCCTACGTCGACCGCCCGATCCACGCCCTGCCCGTCCCGCACACCTGGCCGCACGACGGCGCCGTCACCCTGCTCGGGGACGCCGCCCACCTGATGCCCCCGCTCGGCGTCGGCGTCAACCTGGCCATGCTCGACGCCTGCGAACTCGCCCTCGCCCTCGCCGAGCACACCACCGTCGCCGAGGCCGTCCGCGCCTACGAGGCGACCATGCTGCCCCGCTCCACCGCCATGCAGCACCAGCTCGACGGCGCCGTCGAAGGGCTGCTGTCCGACGAGCCGCACCACGGCGGGCCCGAGTCGTCCGCGCCGACCGAGTCGGCCGAGCTGTCCGGCGCGCGGCAGCGGTAGCCGGCGGGCGGGCGGTGGGTGGGAGGGGTTGCAGAGGGCGTCCAGGCGCCCCACCGGGTCCGGCCCGGTCCACTTCTCCGGGGCCCGGTCCCCGTCCGCCGTGAACGCGGCCCGTGCCGTACGCTCCGGCGTCCCGCAGCGGGGGCAGGGGCCGGGGACCGGACGCCGTCGCGCACCACCGCGAAACCGCCGTCCGCGCCCACGTGGTGCGCCGCGCCGCCGAGCACGGGCAGGGGCCACGGCGGTGCAACGGCCACGGCAGCCCGCCGACCCGGTCGTAGCGGTCGGTCGGCCGGCTCCGCCCGCCCCGCCCACGGCCCGGACGGCGTGCCCGAGTAGGCGCGCAGCGCGGCCGGTTCGAGGTGCGGCCGGGCCGTCGCGGAGTACGGTTCGGACACCGCGCGAACCCCTCGCCGGCCGTCGGGCGGAACGTCAACGCGCCGATCCGGCCGGCCCGTTGCGACAACGGGCCGGCAGCCGGGAGGGTGCGCCGGTCAGCGCGCGCGGGTCGTCGAGTACAGGTGGCTGTCGCGGAACTCGGTCGCGGCCAGCGTGCGCCCGACGATGATCACGGCGGTGCGCAGCACGCCCGCGGCCTTCACCTGCACGGCGATGTCGCCGAGCGTGCCGCGCAGCACCAGCTCGTCCGGGCGGCTGGCCATCGCGACCACCGCCGCCGGGCAGTCCGGCCCGTAGTGCGGCAGCAGCTCCTCCACCACGCTGTCCACGTAGCGGGCCGCCAGGTGCAGCACCAGCAGCGCGCCGCTCTTGCCCAGCACGGACAGCTCCTCGCCGGGCGGCATCGGCGTCGCCTGCCGGGCCACCCGGGTCAGGATCACCGTCTG
Source organism: Kitasatospora saccharophila (assembly GCF_039529925.1). Classification (NCBI taxonomy): domain Bacteria; kingdom Bacillati; phylum Actinomycetota; class Actinomycetes; order Kitasatosporales; family Streptomycetaceae; genus Kitasatospora; species Kitasatospora saccharophila. Next base: position 3,477 of record NZ_BAAANS010000114.1, read on the forward strand.
CCCGACCGTCGGCACCGTCAACTCCCGCTTCAGCGCCGCCGCCGCGGCCGCGAACGCGGGCACGCCCGGCACCACCTCGTACGGGATGCCCGCCGCGTCCAGCCGGCGCATCTGCTCCGCCATCGCCGAGAACACCGACGGGTCGCCCGAGTGCAGCCGGGCCACGTCCTGGCCCCCGGCGTTCGCCCGGACGATCTCGGCCATGATCTGGTCCAGGTCCAGGTTCGCGGTGTCGACCAGCCGGGCGTCCGGCGGACAGTCCGCCAGCAGCTCCGGCGGCACCAGGCTGCCCGCGTACAGGCACACCCCGCAGCGGGCCAGGGTGCGCTGGCCGCGCACCGTGATCAGATCGGCCGCGCCCGGACCGGCACCGATGAAATAGACCGTCACTTCGCTCCTCCTCCAGCCCCGCCGGACCCTCCGGCGCTCGCCGCTCCGTCGGTGTCCTCGATGTTCGTTTCCTTGACGTCCGTCTCCTCGGCGTCCGCACGTTCGGCGTCCGCGCGTTCGGCGCCCGTGTCCCTGACGTCCGGGCCCTCGGCGTCCGGGCCCTTGACGACGCTCCACTGGGTCACCGGCATCGCCTGCCGCCACCCGGTGAAACCGCCCACCGGCACCGCGTGCGCGACGCCCAGTTTCACCAACTCGCCGCCGTGGCGCCGGTACCACTGCGTCAGCAGCGCCTCCGACTCCAGCGTCACGGTGTTCGCCACCAGCCGCCCGCCCGGACCGAGCGCCGCCCAGCACGCCTCCAGCACCCCCGGCACGGTCAGCCCGCCACCGACGAACACCGCGTCCGGACGGCCGAGTTCGGCCACCAGGTCGGTCAGCGCCGTCGGTGCCGCGCCCCGGACCACCCGCAGCCGGGGCACCCCGAGCGCCGCCGCGTTGCGGACGATCCGCTCGGCCCGCACCGCGTCCCGCTCCACGCTGACCGCCCGGCAACTGCGGTGCGCCCGCAGCCACTCGATGCCGATCGACCCCGATCCGCCGCCGACGTCCCACAGCAGCTCGCCCGGCGCCGGGCCGAGCGCCGCCAGCGTCGCCGCCCGGACGTGACGCTTCGTCAACTGGCCGTCCGACTCGAACAGTTCGTCCCGCAGGCCGGGGACGAGCTGCGGCCGCGGGGCGTCCGCCGGGACGGTCGGGTCCGGCACGCAGTCGACCGCGAGGACGTTCAGCGGATCGCCCGGCGGCAGCGACCAGTGCGCCGCCACCCCCTCGCGCACCGCCTCCGCCGGGCCGCCCAGCTGCTCCAACACCCTTACCCGGCTGGGCCCGTAGCCCCCGTCCGCCAGCAGCCCGGCCACCCGCGCGGGCGTCGACGCGTCCGCGCTCAGCACCAGCAGCCGACGGCCCGGGTACAGCGCCGCGTGCAGCGACTCCGGCGGGCGGCCGACCAGCGTCACCACCTCGGTCTCCTCCACCGGCCAGCCCAGCCGGGCGCACGCCAGCGACACCGAGGACGGGTGCGGCAGCACCCGCAGCGCCTCCGCCGGGACGCCGCACTCCAGCAGCGTCCGGCCGATCCCGTGGAACATCGGGTCACCACTGGCCAGCACCGCCAACCGCCGCCCCGCGAACCGCTCCAGCAGCCCCGGCACCGACGGCCGCAACGGCGACGGCCACGACACCCGATCCGCCGTCACCTGCTCCGGCAGCAACCCCAGCTGACGCGCCCCGCCGAGCACCACCTCCGCCGCGCCCAGCGCCTCCCGCGCCGCGACCGACAGCCCCGGCCAGCCGTCCGCACCCACCCCCACGACGGCGATCGCAGACACGCGCAACTCCTCACGGCTCGGGGACGGGGCAGCCGCAGCCTACCCGCAACCCGCCGCCGTACCCCCCATGAGCTGCGGAGATCCGCCGTGCGACATTGGCCACACCACGGGCCACGCCACGGGCCGTGACACGGGCCGCGACACCGGCCGCACCGCGCGGGCCGGGCCGGTGGCCGTACCGGGGTGCCGTGGTGGGTCGGCCGGCGTTCGGCGGGTCGGCCGGAACCGGGGGAGGAGTCAGTCCAGATCGTCGGCGGCCTGCTGGAGGGCCCGGGCGGCGCGGACCAGGAACGCGCGGAACTGTTCCTGCTCGGCCTCGGTGAACTCGTCGGCCAGACACTGCTCCACCTCGGTGGCGCGCTCGTCGGCCAGCTCAAGCGCCGCCCGGCCGCGGTCGGTCAGCCGGGTCTCCAGCACGTTGCGGTGCCAGCGGTGCGGCGCCCGCTCCACCAGCCCGCGTCCGGTCAGGTGCTTGAGCAGCACGGCCATCGCCTGCGGAGTGACCTGGCAGGACCGGGCCAGGGCCGCCCCGCTGATGCCCGGACTGTCGGCGAGCACGTACAGCGCCGCGTACTGCGGCACGGTCAGCCCCGCGGGCTCCACCGCGGCGCGCTTCGCGGCCATCAACTCCTGGTCGGCGAGGTGCAGGTCGATGCCGATGCGGTCGGCGGCGGGCATTCCCATGTGGGGATGCTACAGGGTGGGCGACATCAATCAGTTGCATTGACAGTCATCAATGTATTGATGATGATGAGCGCCATTGATGTCGCAGTCGTTGTCGCTGTGACCCGTGCTGCCGACGTACCGATCGATTTGTCGACCTATTTCCCCAACAGCTCCGCCGCGTTCCGGAGGACCCGCCGCCCATGACCGATCTCTCCTTCCTCGCCGCCCCCGGTACGGCCGCCGGGTTCATCGCCGAGACCCGCCCGCGCGCCCACGGTGCCGGGGTCGACCCGTACGAGTACGACCGCGTCACCGCCACGGTCGACTCGCTGCTCCACTGGCCCGACGCCTGTCGGACCGCCGCCCTCGCCCACCGGGCCCGGGCCGAACGGGCCGCCGCGCGCGGCCGCCACCGCACCGCCGGGCAGTACCACCGGCTGGCCGCCCGCTGGTTCCACCTCGCCGCGCTGCTGCCGGACCCGGACCGGGAACGCGCCGCCACCGTCGCCGCGGAGGCCGACCGCTCGGCGGGCGAGGCCCTCGCCCTGCTCGAACCCCGGGCCCGGCGGATCTCCGGCGAGGGCTACGCGGGGTGGCTGCGCCTCCCGGTGGGACGGACGCGGCGGCACGGAACGGGCGTCCCGCTGGTGGTGCTGGTGCCCGGGATGGACTCCTCGAAGGAGGAGTTCCACCACCCGGCCGACGCCCTGCTCGACCGCGGCCTGGCGGTCCTGGCCGTCGACGGCCCGGGACAGGGCGTCCTGGCCACCGGACCCGCCCTCGGCCCGGACCACCGGCACGCCCTCGGCCGGGCCCTGAGCCACGCCCTGCGCGCCGCCCCGGCAGGCGTGACCTCCGGCGCGGCGCCCGCCCCGACGCCCGACGCTGCGCTCGACCGGACGCCCGACGCTGCGCTCGCCCCGACGCCCGACGCTGCGCTCGACCCGGACCGGGTCGCGGTGCTCGGGCTCAGCCTCGGCGGCCACCTCGCCGCCGACTTCGCCGCCCACGATCCGCGCGTCCGGGCGGCGGCACTGGTCAGCGGCCCGTACCGGCTGGACTGGGACGCCCTGGTCCCGTTCGTCACCGCCACCCTCACCCAGCGCTGCGGCGGCGAGGCCGCCGCCCGCGCCTTCGCCGCCCGGATCGACCTGGCCGCCCTCGCCCCCCGGCTGCGCGGGCTCCCCCTACTCCTGGTCGAAGGCGGCCGGGACCGCATCCCCGGCGTCACCAACGCCGACGCCCTCGCCGCCGACCTCCCGCACGCCGAACTCCTCCACGTCCCGCACGGCAACCACCTGCTCGGCAACGCCCTGCCGGACTGGCTCCCCGACACCGCCGACTGGCTCGCCGACACCCTCGCCCTCATCGGGACGGAGGAGAGCGGGGACGAACTCCTTCCTCCGCGCGGGTGACCCCGCTCCTTCCCCCGGCGGACGCGTCCGGCTCGTGCCGGTTGCGATCTTTGGGGTGGCCCCGGGAGCCGTGACCGGGGCGCCGGAAGTGGCGCCCAACAAGCACGGGGGAGAAGCAAGTTGACGAAGCACAAGCTGCTACTGGGGATGGCGGCCGCGATGGCGGCGTCCGCGCTCGCGGTACCGAGCGCCTCGGCCGCGCCGACCGGTTCCGGCGCGAGCCCGCACGGCGCGAGCCTGCACGGCCGGGTCGGGCTCAGCCCGGAGCGCGGGACGGTGCCGGGGTTCGGCGAGCTCACGCTGGCGGTCGACGCGGCGGCCGGCCGCCGGCGTGACGGTACCGGGCGGGCCACGCTGCAGCACGAGTTCTTCAACCCGGACGGGAGCTGGCAGGGCACGGTGCGGGCCGAGATCGACGTCGACTGCCTGGCCGTCACCGGCAGCGGCAGCGGCAGCGGGGGCGGGGGCGGTACGACCGCGGCGGTCACCGGGACGGTGCGCTCGCTGAGCTACGCCGTACCGCCGGAAACGCCCGAACCGCCCCGGCCGCCGAGCGGCTGGCACCCGGAGACCGCACTCGCCTTCTCGACCGACGGCACGGGCCGGGGACGGGGCGGCTGGTCGGGCGTACCGGACTTCAACGACCCGACGGCTGCGCCGGTGGCCGTGAAGTGCGCGGCGCCCGCTGCCGACTTCTACGTGATCGAGGGCGGCTACCGGCTGAGGAGGTGACCGGAGCGGGGAAGCGACCGGAGCGGCGGGCGGGCAGAATGCGGGGGATGGAACCACGCCTGCCGTCCCGGTCGCCCCTGCCGCTGCTGTACCTGGACGTCGACGGGCCGCTGATCCCGTTCGGCGGGCCGGCCGGGAGCCGGCCGGAGCACCTGAGCGAGCGGCGGATCCGGGAGGTGCTGGGGGCGGAGGCGGCCGGCCATCCCCTGCTGGCCAGGCTGGACCCGCGGTGCGGGGCGCGGATCGCGGCGCTGCCGTGCCGTCCGGTGTGGGCGACGACCTGGGAGCACGAGGCCAACCTCTGGGTGGCGCCGCTGCTCGGGCTGCCGCCGCTGCCGGTGGTCGAGGAACCGGACGCCGCCGTCGAGGCCCTGCCGCCCGGAGTGCACTGGAAGGCACCGCTCCTGGTGGCGCACGCGGGCGGTGGTGCGTTCGCCTGGGTGGACGACGAGATCGGGCCGGCCGACCGTGCGTGGGTGGCCGCGCACCACGACGGGCCCGCACTGCTGCTCCGGGTCGATCCCCGGGTCGGCCTGGCGGAGGGGGACTTCGAGGTCCTGGAGGAGTGGCTGTCCGCGCCGCGGTGAACGGGGCCGGGGGAGAGGCGCGGGATACTCGTCGGACGTTCCGTCCAGGAGGCAGTGTGAGCACGTTCGAAGCCGAGACCGTCCGCACCGAGCGGCTGACCCTGCTGCCGTTGCGGCCGGAGCACGCCGAGGAGTTGGCGGCGGTGCTGGCCGATCCGGCGCTGCACGCCTTCACCGGGGGCGCCCCGGAGGACGCCGAACTCCTGCGGGCCCGCTACGAGCGGTGGGCGGCCGGTGCGCCGGAGCCCTCGGTGTCCTGGTGCAACTGGGCGGTCCGGCTCCGGGACGAGGAGTGCCTGGTCGGGACCGTCCAGGCGACGGTCACCTCGGACGGCGGCGGGGCCGTCGCGGAGATCGCCTGGACGGTGGGCACCCGCTGGCAGCGGCGCGGCATCGCGAGCGAAGCGGCCCGGGGCCTGGTCGGCTGGCTGCGCGGGCGGGGGGTGCGGACGGTCGTCGCCCACGTCCACCCGGAGCACGCGGCGTCCGGGGCGGTCGCCGCCGCGGCCGGGCTCGCCCCCACCGACCGGTGGCAGGACGGCGAGGTCAGGTGGGAGTCGGTGACCGGCTGACCCGGTACGCCGGCCGGGGGCGCTCCCACGGACGGCAGGTGGGAGGAGCGGGACCGGTTCGAGCGGCTCGCCGGGGTGATGCGCGGGTCAGGTGTGGTGGGCCGCGCGGGCGGCGAGTCGTTCGAGGGGGCGGACGACGTCCTCGGCCGGTGGCGGAGCGAGACGGCCCGGGCCTGACCTGCGCATCCCCCCGGCGATCCGCAGCCGAAAACCGGACGGGTCGGGGCCGGGGGGTGTGCCAGGATCGGCCGCCATGGAGACCGTGGAGAGCTGGGACGACCTGTCCGTCACCGAACAGGTGCTGGTCCGTCGCGCCGTCGACGGCACGAGCCCGCGCGGCAGCGCGGCGCACGTCACTGCCGTACTGCGCTGGGCGGGCTCGTCCGAGGTGCCCCGGCGGCGCAACGCCTCGCCCGCGGAGGAGCTGGCGCGGGTGCCGGATCTGGTCGCGGCGGCGCACCGCTTGGTCGCGGGCGGGTGGTTGACGGTCCGCCGGGCGCTGAGCACCCCGTTCGTCCAGGAGGACGGCCCGGAGGTCACCGGCCCCGAGCTGGCGCAGGTGCTCGCTGATCCGGCGACCTGGCTGCTTCCGCGGCACGATCAGAACGACCTGCCCGTCCTGTCGCTGCGCGCCACTGCGGAGGGCAGGCGCCGCTGGGAGGCCGCGGCGTATGCGCCGGGCGCCCCGGGCACCGTCCACGAGCTGGAGCTGACCGACGACGAGGACTCGATCGTGGTCTGCGCCATGGAGGCGAGCGGCTGGTTGACCGGCTTGTGGGGCGTCCTCGCCGAGACACCGGCCGAGCTGGTGGGCGAAGAGTTGCGGGCGTTCGTCGCGGCGGACATCGCCCCGCTGGTCCGGCTCGTCCGTGCGGGGATGATCGAGGTGCTGCACGTCGCGGAGCGGGGCGCCGAGGGCACCGTCGTCCCGCTGGAAGACCTGCTGGACGCCCTGTGTGACCGGGAGTTGCGCCGCGACGACGGCGACGAAGTAGAGGTCGGGTTCACGTGCGTCCTGACCAAATCGTTGGCGAACGCGCTCCGTTAGCGTTCCGGGCCGAGAACCGGGCCGAGAACCGGGCCGAGAACCGGGCCGTCAACCGGCAGGGGGGCGCGGCCTCCGGACCGACACCGGCCCGGTCAGTCGGTGTCGGTCGCGGCCAGGACGGCCAGTCGGCGCAGGTCGGGGGAGAGGGACAACACGCCCAGGTCCCAGGCGACTTGGCCGAACCACGGGCTGTCGGACTCGAAGCTGAACCAGAGGTGCTCGTCCGCCGCCAGCTCGACCTCGTCGGTGGTCGCCGTCCCGGGGCAGTCGGCCAGCGCGGCCAGGGACCGCCAGGCGGCCAGCCGCCCGGACGCCTCGTCGAGGCCGCGGCTGTACGCGCCGCCACCGGTCGCGGCCGCGTGCAGCAGGTCCCACACCTGTTCGGCCTCGACGGCCCGCACCGCCAGGCCGGCGGGGTGGCGGGTGCGCCGCCGGTTGCTGCGGGGGCCGGGGGAGTGATCGAGGCAGTCGAGGGCGAGGCCGGGGAGGGCGGTGCGGAGCAGGCCGGGGGTGAGGGCGGTGGCGGGTGCGGCGAGCGGGGCGCGGAAGCGGAAGACCCGGGCCTCGGTGCGGCCGTTGGAGCCGCTCGACCAGCGGGCGGTGGCCGAACCCAGCGCGTCGGCCGTCTCCCGGTCGGTGACCTCCTCGACCGGTGGACACGGTGCGGCCGGGCCGATGGGAGGCAAGGGGCCACCGTCGTTCGGTCCGAGGCACAACTCCCTCGCCGGGGCGCCGAACCGGGGCAGCGGCGCGGTGCCCGGTGCCGTGGCCGACTGCAGCGGGCGCCGGGTGCGCCGCCGGTGGTCCAGCCAGGCGGCGATCTCCGGGACGCCGGCCGGATCGGTGCCGCGCAGCTCCAACTCCCGTACCAGGGCGAGCCGCAGCCGCTCGGCCGCCGGCCCGCTGAACGCCGCCGCGAGGTCGGTGGCGGGACGGTCCGCCGCCAGCACGGACGCCTGGTGGCGGGTGTGGCGCCGGGGGCCGGGCGGCAGCATCGCGAGCAGGCCCAGCGCCAGGGCGGCGTGCTCGGGCCCGGGCGTGGCCGCGACCAGCTCGAACAGCCGCTGGAAGGCGTCCAGTTGGGCAGCGGCGCGCGGGTCGGTGCAGCGGGCCGCCAGGGCCAGGCCGAGTCCGGTCACGAACCCGAGGTCGCCACGGGACAGCGCGGCGCGGGTGGCCTCGACCACCGGTGCGGCGTCCGAACGGCGCGCCACCCGCGCCAACAGGCTCTGGACGTGTTCGCGGTCGTCACGATGGGACATGCACAGGATCCTAGGGCGGACCTCCGGGAAGGGCGCGCCGTTATCGCGGCCACCGCCGTCGAGCGCCGGGGGCTGTTCAGGCGGGCGGCTCCTCCACCAGACCACAGGCGTACGGGAGTTCGGCGAGTGCGGTGCGGCGCCCGGGGTCGGGTTCGGCGGCGGCTAGTGTCGCGTCAGGCAGCCTTTGCCGGGAAGGAGCGGCTCCCCCAGCCCCAAGGGGGGCTGGGAGGTGCCCCCTTGGTGCGTGCTATCGGCGTGCCGGCCGGAAGCCCTCGTACTGGATGTACTTGGGTTTTCGGCCGGTGCGGCGAGAGTGCGTGCCGGGCGTCGCGACGGGCGAAGGTTGCCTGACGCGGTACTAGGGCGCGTATTTGGTCGTGATCAAGTGGCGATTCTGGTGAGGTCCTTGATCCAGATCATCGCGCCTCGAAGGTGGAGGCCGGCGAGGTAGCT
>NZ_BAAANS010000115.1:0-11846 GCF_039529925.1 Kitasatospora saccharophila
CCTTCGCCTACAACGTCGCCGCCCTGCCCCTGGCCGCCACCGGACTCCTCAACCCCATGATCGCCGGCGCCGCCATGGCCTTCTCCTCGGTCTTCGTCCTCACCAACAGCCTGCGGCTGCGAAACTTCCAACCCACAAGGTGAAGCCAGGCGCTCGGGTGTGAACGGCGGGAAGCGCGATCAGGGGCTGGTGCTCTCCCTACCGGCCCAGCAGTTCCCCGCCGTTGCAGTGCAGGATCTCCCCCGTGATGAACCCCGCCTCCGCCGAGGCGAGGAAGAACACCGCGGCCGCGACCTCCCCCGACTCGCCGATCCGGCCGAGCAGGGTCCGCGCCGAGCGCCGGGCCACCTCGGCGTCGTCCAGCCGGGGCCCGAAGAACTCGGTGCCGGCGACGGTGCCCGGGGCGACGATGTTGGCGGTGATCCCGGACGGGCCGAGCTGGGCCGCCAGGAAGTGGTTCCAGGCGTGCAGGGAGGCTTTGGCGGCCCCGTAGGAGCCCGCGCCGCGCAGCGCGGCGATGGAGGAGACGGTGACCACCCGGCCGGAGCCGGGGGTGAGCCGGTCGCGGACGGACTCGGTGAGCAGCACGGCGGTCAGCACGTTGCGTTCGAAGTCGCCGCGCCAGCGGGCCAGCACCGCGTGCGGTCCGGCGCCGAGCACGGTCTCCCGGCTGCCCGCGTTGTTGACCAGGACGTCGATCCGGGCGGGCAGCGCGTCCAGGGCGGCTTCCACCGCGTCGGGGTCGGCGAGGTCGCACACCAGCGGGGTGACGTTCGAGCCGAGTTCCTTCGCGGCCTGGTCGAGGACGCCGGGGCGGCGGCCCACGATCACCACGCGCTCCCCGGCCGCAGCGAAGCGCCGGGCCACCTCCAGGCCGATGCCGGTGCCCCCACCGGTGACTACGACGTTCCTGGCCATTGCGCACTCCCTCCCTGACCGTTCGCCGCGCCGCGTTCCGCAGGCGGTCCGTACCGGATTGCCACGATTCCTATCACGCTGGGTTGCGAGGGCTGCGGGGTGGGTGACGCCGCGCGCCGAGCGTGCGGTGTGATATGCACTCGGCCGTACGGGTGCGCGGACGCACACGGAGAGTGGAGAGAGGCAACTCACACCCCCCTGGCGTAACTCTGCGCCCCCTGGTACGTCTTACCTTTTGTAGAGCGGGGCTCCGGCGGGCCCCGGACGGGCTGTCGATTCGTCGACCGCCCTCGCGCACGGCGCCGGGCCGGCTCCGGGCCCCCTGGGGACGCTTTGAGCGGCCGTTCCCGACCGGAGCCGGCCCGGGCGCCGTGCGCCCCAACACGCAGCACGGCGGACGCGGTACGGCGGACGCGAAGGGGCCCGGCCCCGCCTCCCGTGGGGGGAGGCGGGGCCGGGCCCCTTCGGTGCTGGTGGCCGACGGCTCAGCGGGCGTCGAGCGGCACGTAGTCGCGGATCTCCACGCCGGTGTAGATCTGCCGCGGGCGGCCGATCCGGCTGGTCGGGTCCTTGATCATCTCGTGCCAGTGGGCGATCCAGCCGGGGAGCCGGCCGATCGCGAACAGCACGGTGAACATGCTGGTCGGGAAGCCCATCGCGCGGTAGATCAGGCCCGTGTAGAAGTCCACGTTCGGGTAGAGCCGGCGCGAGACGAAGAAGTCGTCCTTGAGCGCGTGCTCCTCCAGCTTGAGGGCGATCTCCAGCAGCTCGTCGGACTGGCCGAGCTGGGCCAGCACCTCGTGGGCGAGCACCTTGACCTGCGCGGCGCGCGGGTCGAACGCCTTGTAGACGCGGTGGCCGAAGCCCATCAGCTTGACGCCGTCCTCGCGGTTCTTCACCTTGCGGATGAAGCCGTCGACGTCGCCGCCGTCCTTCTGGATCTGCTCCAGCATCTCCAGCACGGCCTGGTTGGCACCGCCGTGCAGCGGGCCCCACAGCGCCGAGATGCCCGCCGAGATCGAGGCGAACAGGTTGGCGTGCGAGGAGCCGACCAGGCGCACCGTCGAGGTGGAGCAGTTCTGCTCGTGGTCCGCGTGCAGGATGAGCAGCTTGTCCAGGGCGTTGACCACGACCGGGTTGAGCTCGTAGTCCTCGGCCGGGACGGCGAAGGTCATCCGCAGGAAGTTCTCGACGTAGCCGAGGTCGTTGCGCGGGTAGACGAAGGGCTGGCCCATCGCCTTCTTGTACGCGTACGCCGCGATGGTCGGCAGCTTCGCCAGCAGGCGGACCGTCGACAGGTTGCGCTGCGCCTCGTCGAACGGGTTGTGGCTCTCCGGGTAGAACGTGGAGAGCGCGCCGACCACCGAGGAGAGCATCGCCATCGGGTGCGCGTCCCGGGGGAAGCCCTGGAAGAAGCGCTTGACGTCCTCGTGCAGCAGGGTGTGCTGGGTGATCTCGTTGCTGAACGCGGAGAGCTGGCCCGCGTTCGGCAGCTCACCGTTGATCAGCAGGTAAGCGGTCTCGATGAAGTTGGCCTCCGCGGCCAACTGCTCGATCGGGTAGCCGCGGTAGCGCAGGATGCCGGCGTCACCATCGATGAAGGTGATCGCGGACTTGTTGGCGGCGGTGTTGCCGAAACCGTTGTCCAGGGTGACCAGGCCGGTCTGCGGGAGCAGCTTCGAGATGTCGAAGCCGGCGTTGCCCGCAGTGCTCTCGACGACGGGGTACTCGTACTCGCCGTCCTGGTACCGCAGTACTACCGATTTGTCGCTCACGTCTTCCTCACCGACGAAATTGATCCTCATCCGACTGCCCTGACTGTCTCAACGATCCCCCACCCGAAGGACGGCCGCGCACCCGGGGGTGACCCCGGGAAGGACCGGGGCCTACAAACTCCGCTGCCGCCACCGGTGTGAACCGGACAAGATCGGCGGCGGCACCGGACCAGGTTCCGCCCTAAATCTCTTCACGTCAAGACAACCTCTGAACGTACCGTACCGCCTCGAACTCAGCCCGCAGCCAATCTGTGGTCCAGCGCGGAGTGCCGCCGGTCGGTGCTCACCGCCCGCACCGCCTGCCCGATGGCCTTGCGCGACCCGACCAGCACCACCAGCTTCTTGGCCCGCGTCACCGCCGTGTACAACAGGTTGCGCTGGAGCATCGGCCAGGCCGAGGTGGTGACGGGAATCACCACCGCCGGGTACTCGCTGCCCTGCGAACGGTGGATGGTCACCGCGTACGCGTGCGCCAGCTCGTCGAGTTCGTCGAAGTCGTACGGCACCTCCTCGTCCTCGTCGGTCAACACCGTCAGTCGCTGGTCGTCCACGCTCAGTGCCGTCACGACGCCCACTGTGCCGTTGAAGACGCCGCTGCGCCCCTTGTCGTAGTTGTTCCGGATCTGGGTGACCTTGTCGCCGACCCGGAACGTCCGCCCGCCGAACCGGCGTTCGGGCAGGCCCTCGCGGGCCGGGGTGACCGCCGACTGGAGCAGCGTGTTCAGCGCGCCCGCGCCGGCCGGGCCGCGGTGCATCGGCGCCAGCACCTGGACGTCCCGGCGCGGGTCGAGGCCGAAGCGCTGCGGGATCCGGCGGGCCACCACGTCCACCGTCAGGCCGGCCGCGCGCTCGGAGTCCTCCTCGACGAACAGGAAGAAGTCCGGCAGGCCCTCGGTCAGCGGCGGCAGGCCCTCGTTGATCCGGTGCGCGTTGACCACCACGCCGGACTGCTGGGCCTGCCGGAAGATCCTGGTCAGCCGCACCGACGGGACGGGACTGCCGGGCGAGAGCAGGTCCCGCAGCACCTTGCCCGCACCCACCGAGGGCAGCTGGTCCACGTCCCCCACGAACAGCAGGTGGGCGCCCGGGGCGACCGCCTTGACCAGCTTGTTCGCCAGGATCAGGTCGAGCATCGACGCCTCGTCGACCACCACCAGGTCCGCGTCCAGCGGCCGGTCCCGGTCGTACGCGGCGTCCCCGCCCGGCTTCAGCTCCAGCAACCGGTGCACCGTCGACGCCTCGGCGCCGGTCAGCTCCGCCAGCCGCTTCGCCGCCCGCCCGGTCGGCGCCGCCAGCACCACCTTGGCCCGCTTCGCCAGCGCCAGCTGCACGATCGACTTCACCGTGAACGACTTGCCGCAGCCCGGACCGCCGGTCAGCACCGCGACCTTCTCGGTCAGCGCCAGGCGCACCGACTGCTCCTGCTCCGGGGCCAGCTCCGCCCCCGTCCGCTTCGCCAGCCAGCCCAGCGCGGCCGGCCAGTCCACCTCCCGGAACCACGGCAGCCGGTCCTCCGCCGAGCGCAGCAGCCGCAGCAGCTGACCGGCCATCGAGACCTCCGCCCGGTGGAACGGCACCAGGTACACCGCCGCGACCGGCTGCCCGTCCGGGCCCGGCAGCCGCTCGCGCACCACCCCCTCCGCCGCGACCAGCTCCGCCAGGCAGTCGATCACCAGCCCCACGTCCACCTGCAGCAGCTTCACGCCGTCCGCGATCAGCCGCTCCTCCGGCAGGTAGCAGTTCCCGTCGTCGGTGGACTGCGACAGCGCGTACTGCAGGCCCGCCTTCACCCGCTCCGGCGAGTCGTGCGGGATGCCCACCGCCTGCGCGATCCGGTCCGCCGTCAGGAAGCCGATGCCCCACACGTCCGAGGCCAGGCGGTACGGCTGGTTCTTCACCACCCCGATCGAGCCGTCGCCGTACTGCTTGTAGATCCGCACCGCCAGCGAGGTCGACACCTGCACGCCCTGGAGGAAGACCATCACCTCCTTGATGGACTTCTGCTCCTCCCACGCCGCCGCGATCATCTTCGTCCGCTTCGGGCCCAGGCCCGGCACCTCGATCAGCCGCTTCGGCTCGTTCTCGATCACCTCCAGGGTCTGCGCCCCGAAGCGCTCCACGATCCGCTCCGCGAACCGCGGGCCGATGCCCTTGATCAGCCCCGAGCCCAGGTACCGCTGGATGCCCTGGACGGTGGCCGGCAGCACCGTCGTGTAGTTCTCCACCGTGAACTGCCGCCCGAACTTCGGGTGCGAGCCCCACCGCCCGAACAGCCGCAGGCTCTCCCCCACCTGCGCGCCCAGCAGCGCCCCCACCACCGTCAGCAGGTCGTTCGCGCCGCGCCCGGTGTCCACCCTGGCGACCGTGTACCCGGTCTCCTCGTTGGCGTACGTGATCCGCTCCAGGACCCCCTCCACCTGCGCCAGCTGCACCGGACACCTCACCCGCGATCAGGAACACGCCACCGCGAAAGGTACTCCGCCCGACCGACACCGCGACCCGCCCCGACGCCGCTCGAACGCGACGGGGCCGCGCGCCGGGCGGCACGCGGCCCCGTCACCCCCCGGGCGGGCCCGCTACTGCGCGCCCTCCCCCAGCCGGAGCACCCGCGGGACCCGGCCGCGCCCCGCCACGCCCTCCAGCGCCGCCGCGCACGGCACCAGCACCAGCAGCCCGACCGCCGCCACCGCGATGCCCGCCCAGTCCGGGGCGAACGCCGGCGCACCGGGCCCCTGGGTGAAGGCCCGCAGCTCCAGGGCCGGCCCCAGCAGCCACGGCAGCGCCAGCCCGAGCAGCGTGCCGCCGATCACGGCCGCCGCCATCACCGGGACCAGCTGGACGAGTTGGACCCCCGCCGCGGCCCGCCCGCCGAGCCCCAGCGTCCGCAGGTGGGCGAGCACCCGCCCGCGCTCCACCGAGCTGAGCAGCAGTTCGAGGACCACCGCGAGCAGCCCCAGCAGCAGGCCGATCGCCGCCGACGCCCGGAACGCCGTCTCCAGCGCGGACACCAGCCCGTCGGACGACGACTCCCGCAACTCCCGGTCCAGGTAACGGATCTCGATCGGCGCGCCGCGGCTGATCGCCCCGCCCGCCGCACCGCCGCCGCCCGCGCCCGCGGCCGCCGCCGAACCCGCCACCACCGTCCGCAGCCGCTCCGCGTCGATCCGGCCCGCACCCGCCGCCGCACCGGGCCGGCCCGGTGCGGCGAACAGCACCGCCGCGCTGCGCTGACCGCTCTGCTTGGGCAGCTGCAGCGCGCCCGGGCCGCCGAACACCAGCAGCCCGCCCGCGGTGCCGACGTCGCCCACCACCGGCCCGACCGCCCGGTCCGCGGCCGCGCCGTCCGGGAGCGTCCCGACGATCCGGGCCCGGAACCGGCTGGTCCCGGCGTCCACGTCGAACGAGCCCTCCGGGAACCGCTCCGCCGTCGCCCGGTCGGCCAGCGCCGGGAGCTCCGCGCCCCCGGCCAGCGGCGCGGTCAGCTCCGGGGCGCCGAGCGCCGCCGCCAGCCGCGAGGACGGCTCGAACCGGGCCAGCTCCGCCGGGTCGACCCCGACCAGGCCCACCGCCTTCACCTTCGTGCCGTCCTCGTCCGAGGTCAGCGTGCCCTGCCCGCCGCGCACCTGGAGCACCCCGGCGACCCCCGGGACCTCCCCCAGCTCGTCGTACGGCAGCGAACGCTGCGCCGGCCCGAGGACCACCGCGTCACCGCCCGTGCGCCACCGCGCGGCCTCCACCCGGCCCTCCCGGACCGTGCCCGACACCAGCGCGCCGAACACCGCGCAGGCCAGCGCGGGCACCAGCACCAGCAGCGCCGTCGCCGCCGCGCCCGAACGCCGCCCGGCCTGCGCCAGGCCGACCAGCGCGACCGTGCCGCGCCCGCGCCGCGCCCACCGGGTCACCAGCCGCAGCGGCACCGGGTACACCCGCAGCACCACCGCCACCGCCGCCAGGCCCAACACCACCGGCACCAGGGCCAGTTCGGGATCGGTCCCGGCCCCGGGCGGGGCCGCGCCGCGCAGCTGCAACTGCAGCACGCCCACCCCCGCCAGCACCAGCAGCGCGCCCTCCACCGCCGGCCGCGCGGACACGCCCAGCGCCCGCTTCAGACCGCGCCGGCGGACCGGCTCCCGGCCCGCCCGGCGCGCCTCGCGGCCCTGCCACCACACCGCCACCGCCGGCGCGCACGCCACCAGCACCGCCGCCAGCACCGCCGGCCACCACGCACCCAGCGGACGGTCGTCGGCCCACCGGACGGACACCGCCCAGCCCGCCAACAGGCCCACCAGGGCCGCCGGGACGGCCTCCAGCAGCCGAACGGCGGCCAGTGCGGACTCACCCGCGCCGCGGGCCCGCTGCAGCGCCAGCGCCCCCTCCCTGCGCCTCGCGCCGAGCCGGGCCGCGGCCACCGCCGTGGACACCCCGATCGACAGCAGGCCCGCCAGCGCGAAGGACTGCAGCGCCACCGTCCGGGCCCGCTGCACCGCGAAGGCGTCGACCAGCTCCGACAGCCGCTGGGTCAGCGTCGGCGGCTTCATCGTCCGCGTCCCGGCGGCGCAGGGGTTGAAGTCGGAGACCACCGCGCCGCACGCCGCCGTGGACAGCGCCTCGCCGAACCCCACCGCGCCGCTCGACAGCTCCGCGGCACCGGCCGCCGTGCCCGCGGTGCCCCAGGGCTGTTCCGCGGTCCAGAACACCCAGGTCGCGTCCAGCGCCTGCGAACCGCGCGCCTCCATCGCCTCCAGGCCCGCCGCGGACACCATCGCCTGCCCGAACCTGACGTAGACGTTCGGCTGCTCGTGCGAGTCCATCGGCGAGTTCAGCAGCGGCAGTTCGCGCCACAGGTCGTCCGACCCGTCCAGCGGCTCGAACTCGCCGACCACCACCGCGTCGGTGAAGCCGGTCTGCCCGGGCTGCCCGGCGAAGTGCACCTGCTGGCCGACCCGCAGCCCGAACTGCTCCAACGAGGCCGCGGACAGGCCCAGTTCGATCGGCGCCTTCTCCTGGTCGGCCGGCCGCCCCGGCGCCCGGCCGGCCACCCAGCGCACCCGGTCCGCCGCGTCCTGCGCGTACACCAGCGACACCACCCCCGGGTTGCCGTGCGGCTTGGGCACGCCGTCGCCCGACAGCTCCATGCCGGCCGCCTGCGCCCAACCCGACACCCGGACCAGCGACCGCGCCAGCTCCCCGGTGGCGCTCTGCCGCATCCCCTCCCCGACCTTGGTCAGGTCCTCGTCCAGCGTGCCGGACCGCACCGCCGGCTCGCCCCGCTTCGCCACCGGCGGGTTCACCGACGTGGTCGCCTTCAGCAGCGGACCGTTCACCTGCGCCACGGAGAGCCGGCGCGCCACCTCCTTCGTCGCCAGCCGGTCGAACACCGGCGGCCACAGCAGCGTCGCCACCGTCAGCACCGCCGACAGCAGCGCCAGCACCGCCAGCACCGGCCAGCCCGTCCGGGCCTCCCGCGCCGCCGGCCGCCAGCCGCCGAACCCGCCCGGCCGCAGCCGGGCCCAACGCCTTCCGTCCCGCCCGGTCATCCGTTCTCCCCCGCCCGCAGCTCGCGCGCCAGATCGACCCGCGCCAACGTCCTCGACAGCAGCAGCACCACCGAACCGGCCCCCAGGCCGGTCGCCAGCACCACCACCGCCGTCCACCCCCAGCCCACCGTCATCTCCAGCGCCGGGAACACCGCCCGGCCGCCGTTGTCGACCATGATCAGCGGCAGCACCACCGCCGCCAGCACCACGCCGAGGAAGGCCCCCAGCAGCACCGCGAAACCGACCACCACCGACTGCTCCAGCCGCAGCACCCCGGCCAACTGCCGGCGCCGCACGCCGAGCGCCCGCAGCACCGCGAACTCCCGCCGCCTGGACCGCGCCGACCCCACCGCGTGCACCGTGAACCCGGCCACCGCGAACACCGGCGACAGCACCAGCGACAGCACCAGCGCACTGCGCCGACCGGACCGGAACGGATCCTCGGCCAGCGCCGCCGCCCGCGCCCGGGCACTGTCCACCCGGCCCAGCCGGGGATCGGCCGCGATCGCCCGCTCCGCCCGCACCCCGCCGTCCCCGGACGACGCGGCCAGCAGCCACGCCTCGTCCCCCAGCGGGTCCAGACCGAGCGCCGCCCGGGTCGAGGAGAGCGCCTTCAGGTCCACCAACACCTGTGGCACGTCCCGGCCCTGACCACCCGGCAGGTCGTCCAGCACGCCGACGACCGACAGCCCGAACTGGTCCGTGTCCCCGGACATCAGCCGGGTCTGCGCGCCCACCTCGATCGAGGTCTCCCGCAGGAAGGCCGAGTTCACCAGCGCCGGCACCACGTCGCGCTTCTTCGCCCCGGAGACCGGCAGCAGCGAGAACGACACCTTGTCGTCCCCCGTGCTCAGCGAGAACGACTCCGCCATCTGCTCCGGCACCCCGATCTCCGGGGCCGCGGCGCGCACCACCGCCGTCAGCAGCCCGCCGTCCGGCCGGGACGAGGAGCACACCCCCGCCTGGCGCACCGGCTGCGCCTGGCCCGCCTCGTCCCGCCCGGGACACCACAGGCCGGTCGCCCGCTCCGGCATCCCCGGGGTGACGTTCGTCCACCTCGTCCCGTCCGGCATCGAAGCGCCCTCGACCCCCGACACCGTGAGCGTCAGCAACGCCCGCCGGAACTCCCTCACCGGTGCGGCCCGCAACGACAGCCGGGTCACCTGCACCGGATAGTGCAGCCCCTGCCCGGGCAGCGGCATCGACACCGTACGGGACGCCCCGTCCGGCGTGACCCGGGACCGGACCTCCGTCACCAGGCCGCTCGCGTCCTCCACCTGGGCCTGCAGCCACACCGGGCCGGTCCGGTCCACCGGGTCCTGCGAGGCCACCGACACCCGCGCGTCCACCGACACCGGCCGCCCCTCGATCACCATCCCGTGCACCGGGACGTCCGACCCCAACCGGCCCAACTGGTCGGCCAGCGAACCCCGTTCCAGATCCGAACGCAGCGCGGGCACCGCGTGCACCGACGCCCCCGGCTCCATCCGCGCCGGGGTCGCCACCGGCCGCACCGCCCCCGTGTCCAGACCGAACACCGTGGTCGGCACCCCGCGCACCAGGCCCTGCGCCGACACCAGCGGCGTCACCGCCGCCACCCCGGGCAGCCCCGCCAGCGCCTCGTACCGCTGCCCCGACGGGAGTTCGCCGTCCGTCACCCGCAGGTCCGCGCCCACCTCGAACGCGGACCGGTCCCGGTCGCTCGGCGGCTCACCGGCGATCACCGTGGTGGTCAACGCCCCCACCGCCAACGCCAGCGCCATCAACAGCACCGGGGCGCCCTGCCCCGCACGCCCCCGACTCACCTGCCAGCCGCTCAACGGGGCCACCAGCCCCCGCCCGTGCCGCGCCAGCGACTCCAACAGCCGCCCCAGCGGCGGCAGCAGGCGCAACAGCAGTAGCGCCGCCGCCACCGTCATCACCACCGGCGCCGCCACCAGCACCGGGTCGAACCCGACCGCGCTCGCCGCCGGACTCAACAACCCCTGGTACTGCCGCAGTTGCAGGTACGCCAGCACCGCGACCGCCGCCAGCACCAGGTCGGCCCCGGCCCGCTGCGCGACCACCCGGCGACCGCTGCGCGATGGCGTCTCCCGTTCGCCACCGTCAGCCGTCCACACCACCGGCAGCAGCGCCGCACACCCGTGCAGCACCAACGCCGTCCCCGCCACGGCCCACGCCGCCGGACCGGCCGCCTCCGCGGCCGCACCCTCCACCAGCAACTCCAGCCGACCCAGCAACCCCAGCAGCGGCCCCGCCGCCCACAACCCCACCAGCGCCGCCGGCACCGTGCACAGCGCCCACTCCGCCGCCGCGGCCCCCAGCAACCGGCCCCGACCCGCACCGCGCGCCAACTGCAGCAGCAGCTCCGCCCGCCGGAAATCAGTCAGTTGACGGGCCGTCAGCACCATCGTCACCGCCGACAGCACACCCAGCATCGTCACCGGCACCAGCATCCCGGAGCGCGCCACCATCATCGGCGACCGCAGCGCCTCCAGGGCCTCCGGAAGGTCACTGCCCGCCCGCAACGCCTCCAGCGCCGGTTCCGACCCGCGGAACACCGACCTGATCGCGTTGCCCTGCGTCAGCTGCTCCACCCGGTCCCGCAGCGGTGCCAGCCCGTCGACCCGCAGTCCCCGGGGGTCCGGCAGCGCGGTCCACTGCACGTCCACCTCCTCCTGCAGCAACGGCGCCGTCCGCAGCATCTCCCGCGACGCCAGCACCAGCCCCGACGGCGTCCGCAGCGACGACGACTCGGCCCACGCCTGCCAGAGCGCCTCCGTCCCCGGAACCGGCCGGTACACCCCGCTCACCGTCACCGGCATCGACTTGTTGATCTTGTTCATCGGCATCGTCGCCCCGACCGACACCCCCAACCAGCGCGCCGCCTGCTCCGACAGCACCACCTGCCCCGCGTCCCGGGGCCAGTCGCCCTGCGCCAACTGCGCGAAGCGCTGCGGGTCCTCCACCGCCACCGGCGACAACGGCAGCCCCGAGGCCACCACCCCCGCCGAGGCCCCCACCGTCGACCCCGCCGGCAACTGCACCGCCAACGGATTCGAAACGTGCAGCACCTCCTCGATCCGCGCCGACACCCCCGGCAGCGCCCGGTGCAACGCCGCCCGCACCCGGGCGTCCGCCTTCTCGTCCGCGCCCTCCGCGTACCGCCCCGACACCGAGACGGACAACCGCGGGTCGTCCTCCAACCGCTTCCGCATCCCCTCCGTCACCGAACTCGCCGTCAGCGCCGTCAACGCCGTCAACACGGCCACCGCCAACAACACCGTCACCGCCGCGGCCCCCAGCACCACCCCGTGCTGCCCGGCCCGGCGCACACCGGCGGGTGAACCCCGCCCGTCCGCTCGCATGTCCCCCGAAGTCCTTCCGTCATCGCTCGATGGTCTGGACCAATCTTGATGACGGGCAGTCTGCCGCCAACCCTCCGCCCAAACAACCGTCCGACGATCACGGACCGGACTCGTTCGCCTGCCCCCTGCTCCCCTTCGGAACTTCGGAACGGCCCCGGGAACGCGAAAAAGCCCCCCGACTTCCCGTCGGGGGGCTTTTCCTGAATGATTGTTCGGCGGCGTCCTACTCTCCCACAGGGTCCCCCCTG
>NZ_BAAANS010000116.1:0-11562 GCF_039529925.1 Kitasatospora saccharophila
GGGGCGGCGGCGGGCGCGGTGCCGGCCGCCCGGCACTCGCGCCGGTGGTGGCTGGCGGACCGGGCGGAGGAGGGCGCGGCGGCGCTGCTGGAGCGGCGGATCCGCACCGAGGGCGAGACGGTGCGGGGCACCGTGGTCCGGGTCGACCGGATCTCCGCCGAGCCGAACCACGAGGGCTGCTACTGGGCCGTCCTGACGGTCCGTTACCAGGCCGGGGGCGTCGCGCACGAGGCGGAGCGCCCGGTCTCCTTCCCGGCCCACTCCCGGCCCCGCCCCGGCGGCACGGGCACCGTCCGGTTCCTGCCCGGGGCGCCGACCGACGTCCGGTTCGAGCTCGACGACCCGGACGCCCCGCAGGACGGCGCCGACCTGCCCGACCGGATCGGGCGGTTGCACCGGCTGCACCTGGACGGCGCGCTCACCGCCGAGGAGTTCGCCCTCGCCAAGCGGCGGCTGCTGGCCGGAGAGTAGGCCGGAACGGTGCCCGCGGGACACCCGATCGGCGGTTCGGCCGTTGCGGGGGCCCGCCGCCGGGCCGTCCGGGGCGCGCGGTCCCGGCCGGGGGCGCGCGGTCCCGGCCGGGGGCGCGCGGTCCCGGCCGGGGGCCTCGGCAGCCGGTGCTGCGGGAGGTGGAGCTGCCGCCGGGGGCGGTGCTGCTGCCGTTCCGGCCGGCGCTGCCGCACGGGGAGGCGATGACCTCCTCGGCGCCGGGGGTCCGACGCGAACGGGGTCCGACGCGAACGGGGGTCCGCACCAGCCGACTTGACCACCGCGAGGCCCCGGCTGCCTCCGCCCGCGACCCCCGGGACACCGCGCCGCACCCCGCCCCGATCGCCCGCGTCCGGGCCGTGCCGTGCCGGTCCGGACGCGGGCCGCGCACCGCCGCCGGTGCCGGCGGTGCGCGGCGGGGGCCGGGGCGTCAGCCGTACTGCGGCCTGGTGGTGACCGTGACGGAGAAGACGGCGGCGCCGTCCTGGGTGGCGTCGACCCGGACCCGGCCGGTCCCCTCCTGGTCGGCCGGTCCGGCCGGTAGCGCTTCGGCGGTCAGCAGGCAGGCCCGGTCGAACTCGACGTACCGGGAGAAGCGGGCGTCGAAGGCGACGGGCAGGACCGGGGTGCCGGCGACGACCCGTCCGGCCTGCGCGGCGGCTTCGAGCAGCACCATGCCCGGCACGTGGTCGTGGGGGTGGTCGAAGAGGATCCGGTGGCCGGGGTCGACCCGTAGCTGCCAGTGGTGTTCCGCGGCCGTCGGGCTGAGGACGACGTCCCGCTCCAGGTGGCGGCCGACCAGGTCGGCGGCCACCGGCGGGGTGAGCGGCAGGGCCTGGGCGAAGGCCCGGGCGGCGTCCGCGTACCGTCCGCGCAGGCGGTCGTACAGGGCGGGCGGGTAGGTCGTGTAGGCGAGTTCGGCGCTGCCGACGGGGCGTCCCGCGCGGTGGACCTCGATCCGGGAGGTGCAGTGCAGCGATCCGAGCCTGCGGCGCTTCACCTCGGGGTGGGTGATCAGCAGGCTGACGGTGGCGGGTTCGGATCCGACGGCCAGGGCCGCGGGGTCGACGGCGGCCCGCAGGCGTTCGAGGCCGAGGCGGTGGCCGAGCGGTACGTGGTGGAAGGAGTGGGTCAACAGTGCCAGTGCTTGTCGGACGCTCTCGACGACCAGTAAGGGACTGTAGCGGCCGTCCTGGACGTAGAAGGCGTGCTCGGTCGGCCACTCGGCGATGACCCGCTGGGCGTCGTCGGAGACCGGGCTCCAGCCGGTGACCAGGGCTTCGTCCGGTATCGCCTTGCGGACCATCGCCGACATGTCTAACGGCTCGGGCAGTTCGGGTGGTTCGGGCAGGACGATGACGGCGGCGGCGGTGCCGCAGGTGGCGGTGCTGTTCGGTGCCATGCGAGATTCCCCCCAGAGTGGGTTGCCGATCATGGACCGGGGCAAGTGACTTGGCCCCCGTTGCCTCTGCGCCATAAAATAAAGAACACTTCTCTTTTGGTAAAGACCGACGGAGGCACAGGATGGCGAGACGAGAGCTCAAACAGGAGCGGGCGGAACGGACCCGCGCCATGGTGGTGGAGGCCGCGGCGGACGTGTTCGGGCAGCTCGGCTTCGCGGGGGCGAGCGTCTCGAAGATCGCCGACCGGGCGGGAGTGACGCTGGGCGCCGTCTACTTCCACTTCCGCAGCAAGGACGAACTGGCCCGGCACATCGTCTCCCGGCAGCCCGAACTGGTGGTGCCGCCGCACTCCTCCCAGGGCCTGCAGCACGCGATCGACGTCACCCTCACCTGGGCGTACCAGCTGCCCGTCGACCCCTTCCTGCGGGCGGGCGCCCGACTGGTCTGGGAGCAGGAGCAGTTCGTCCCGCGCGAGGAGAACTCCCACCAGCAGTGGACGTCGATCATGGCCGACAACCTCCGCGCCGCGCAGGCCCGGCGGGAGCTGAAGGCCAGCACCGACATCGAGGCGGTGGCCCGGCTGGTGGTCAACGCGTGCACCGGCGCGCAGATGCACTCGTACGTCGAGACCGTGCACACCGACCTGCCGAACCGGGTGGCCGAGATGTGGCAGTGCCTGCTGCCGGCGATCGCGGTGCCGAGCGCCCTCAGCCGGATCTCGATCGACGAGTCCCGCGGGCGGGCCGGGTGAGCCGCGTGCGGTTCGCCTGACCCGCGGCCCGGCGACCGCCCCGCACCGCACCGCACCGCACCGCACCGACCGCACCGCACGACACCCGGCACGGAGCGCCCGCGGCGCGCCACCCTCGGCCGGGCGGCCGCGGCGCGGGACCCGCACGCTCGCTCCACCCGTTCGACTGAGCACCGCCGTACAGGGCACGACGAACTCCATTGCACCGGGACTCGGGAGGGACACACACATGGAACTGGGCCAGGGCTCGCTGAGCGGGAAGAGAATCATGGTCACGGGGGCTTCCAGCGGGATAGGGGCGGCGGCCGGTCGGCTGTTCGCCGCGGAGGGGGCCGCCGTGGTGCTGATGGCCCGCAGGGCGGAGCAGTTGGGCGCGCTGGTCGCCGAGATCCGGGCCGGGGGCGGCCGGGCCGAGGCGTGCGTCGGCGACGTCACCCTGGCCCGGGACGTCGCCCGGGCCGTCGCCACCGCGACCGAGGCGTTCGGCGGTCTGGACGGCGCGTTCAACAACGCGGGCTGGGGGACGCTCGGTTCGGAGCTGCACGAGACCGACGACGCGGTCTTCGACCGGATCATGGAGGTGAACGTCCGGGGCGTGTGGAACTGCCTGAAGCAGCAGATCCCGGTCATGCTGGGGCAGGGCTCCGGCGGGGCGATCGTCAACACGTCCAGCACCGCGGGCCTGTTCGCCACCGGGGCGGTCTCGCCCTACGTGGCGGCCAAGCACGCGGTGCTCGGTCTGACCCGGGCCGCGGCGGCGGAGTACGGGCGGCGGGGCATCCGGGTCAACGCCCTGATGGTCGGGTCGACCCGCACCGAGCTGATGGAGGAGGCCATCCGGAAGGTCCCGGAGCTGGAGCTGGCCGCCACGGCCCGGGCCATCCAGCCGCGGCTGGCCGAGCCGGTGGAGGTGGCGCGGGCGGCCCTGTGGCTGCTCAGTGACCAGTCCTCGTTCGTCACCGGGGGCGCGGTGCCCGTCGACGGCGGCAGCAGCGCGGTCTAGGGCCGTTCCCGTCGGCCCGGGTCCCGCCGGACCCGGGCCGACGGAGCGTGTCAACCGCCTTTGCGGGGAACGGAGATGCCGCGCAGCATGAGGTCCCAGACGGCCGAGAGCCGGGCGACGGGACAGCCGCCGGGCCGCAGTCCGCGCTCCGCCAGGCGGCGGGCGTCCGCCTCCGCGCCGATCACCAGGTGGGCGGCGAGGGTGGCGACCGCCTCCTGGTCGGGCAGGTCGACGGATCCGTCGCGGACGGTGCGGTCCAACCGCTCCCGCAGGTCCGGCACCCAGGCCAGCGTCCAGTCGGGCCCCGTCCCGGAGCGCTCCCTGGTCAGCCGGGCCGCCGCGCGCACCACCGGCTCCTGTTCGAGGAGTTCGGCCAGCGCGAGGGTCAGTGAGACCACCGAGTGCACCGGCACCTCCTGCCCGCGCCCCACCTGCTGCACCACCGTCCGGGTCATGGCGTACCCCTGCGCCCGGACGGTGGCGGCCAGTTGTTCCTTCGTCTGGAAGTGGAAGGTCAGCGCCCCCATCGAGATCCCGGCCGCCTTGCTGATCCTCGCGAGGGAGGATCCGGCGTACCCCCCGCGGTCGAACTCCCCCGCCGCCGCGCGGACGAGGGCTTGTCGGGTTCGTGCAGCCCTCTCCTGTGTCACATGGCCCTCCCCAGCCGCCAGGTCCTTCGTTCACCCACGCGAAGCTACCAGGCGCGGCTATGATTTTAAAAAAAAAGAGACTATTATTTATTTGGCCTAGGGGGCGACATGGTGCCCCACCACCGGAACACCCAACTGGCGCACGAGGGGACGCAATGATGCACGGGGCCACCCTGAGAACGGAGGACGCCCTGACGGTCCGTGTGCTCGTCGTCGAGCACGACGCATCGGCGGCGGAGACACGGGTGCACCACTTACGCCGGCAGGGGTACGCGGCCAGCAGCGTCGAGACCGGGGCCGAGGCCCTGCGACGACAGGAGCACTCGGACCTGGTCCTGCTCGGCCTCGACCTGCCCGACATCGACGGTCTGGAGGTCTGCCGGCAGATCCGCGGGGCCGGGAACAAACCGATCATCTCGCTCACCGCCCACGACACCGAACTGGACCGGGTCCTGGCGCTCCACGCCGGGGCCGACGACTGCGTCGTCACCTCGTGCAGCCCGCGCGAGATGACGGCCCGCATCCAGGCCCTGCTGCGCAGGGCCTACCCGCACGCCGGACCGGACCACGTGATCTCGATCGACCAACTGCACATCAACGGCCGCACCCGCGAGGTCCGGGTGCACGGCGTGCCGGTGACCCTGACGGCCAAGGAGTTCGAGCTGCTGCACGTCCTCGCGGTCAACCCGGGGAACGTGCTCTCCCGCAAGGAGTTGATGTCCCGGGTCTGGGGCACCGACTGGCCGGACTCCAGCCGCACCATCGACACCCACGTGAGCAACCTGCGGTCCAAGCTCGGGGCCGGCACCTGGATCGCCACGGTGCGCGGCGTCGGCTACCGGATGGGTTTCGGCTGACGGTTCGGCGCACGGCACCGCCCCGCACCACGTACCGCCCCGCACCGCGGAGCACCGCCCCGTACGACGGACGGCCCCTGCGACCGACGGCCCGAAAGCCGTGGTCCCAGGGGCTGTTCCGCGTTCCACCGGTTCCGGCCCCGGCCTCAGACCGCGCCGGGTCGCTCGACCGGGAAGGCGTGCGAACGGCCGCCGAGCACGACCAGCAGCACGGGGGCGAGCAGGGCGAGGACGAACCAGGGGAAGGACGTCGGGCCCAGGGCGGTCAGCAGGATGCCGCCGACCGCGCCGCCGCCCGCCATGAACGAGTTCCAGGTGGTGACCAGCAGCGCCTGGCCGCGGTCGCCGCCCGCGTCGGTGACGGCGGTCTGCAGCAGGGTGGCGACGCCGCCCCAGCCCAGGCCCCACAGCACCATCGCCAGGTAGACGGTGAAGCTGTTGGTGGCCAGGACGCCGAGCAGGACGGAGGCCACGATGAAGAGCGCGGTGCTGCCGATGGTCAGGGCCCGCAGCCTGCGGTCGACCAGGGCTCCGGTGATCCAGATGCTGACCATGGAGGCGAGGCCGAAGACCAGCAGGATGACGTCGCGGGAGCCTCCCATGCCGTACTCGTCCAGGAAGGTGGCGATGTAGGTGTAGAGGATGTTGTGCGCCAGGACGTAGGCGGCGACGACGAACAGGACCGCCACCACGCCGGGCAGCCGCAGCGCCTTCAGGATCGGCTCGCGCTGCCCGGGCCGGCTGCCCGGGTAGTCCGGGACGGAGGCGAGGATCCACACCACCAGCAGCAGGGAGACCACGGTGACCAGACCGAACGTCAGCCGCCAGCCGAACACCTTGCCGAGGAAGGTGCCCACCGGGATGCCCAGGGACAGGGCGAGCGGGATGCCCGCCATGGTGATCGCGATCGCCCGGCCCTGCAGATGGGGCGGCGCCAACCGCCGCGCGTAGCCGACGAGTTCGGCCCACACCACGGCCGCGGCGACACCGGCCGCGAAGCGGAACACCATGGTGAGCGGGTAGTTGGAGGAGACCGCGGTGACGACGTTGGCCACCGCGAAGACCAGGACGGAGACCAGCAGCAGCAGCCTGCGCCGCCAGGCGGCGGTGGCCTTGGAGATCGGGATCGCCGAAATGCCGGTGGCGATCGCGTAGATGGTGAGGGACTGGCCGGCGGCGGACTCGCTGACGGACAGGTCGTGGGCCATCTCCGGGAGCACGCCCGCGGGAAGCGCCTCGGTCAGGATGCCCATGAAGGCGGCGGTGCCCAGGGCCAGCAGCGGCGACCAGGGGAGCTTCCCGCCGTCGGGCGCGGGAGCCTGATCGGAGCGGAGCTCGGTTTGCGAAGTTGACATGGTGCTATCCTCGAATCCTCACATAGATGTGAATGTCAAGACGATGAGACATGAGGCTGGTCACATGCGGATCGGAGAACTCTCCGAGCGCACTGGCGTCTCCCGCCGCCTGCTGCGCTACTACGAGGAGCAGGAACTGCTCGTCCCCGAGCGCTCGACGAACGGGTACCGCGTGTACGACGGACGGTGCGTCGACCGGGTGCTGCAGATCCGGGGGCTGCTCGACTCCGGGCTTCCCACCCGGGTCATCCGGCAGATCCTCCCGTGCCTGACCACCCAGGTCATCCACATCTCCGGCGCCACCCCGGAGACCATCGCCACGCTGGAGCGCGAACGCGACCGGCTGGCCGAGCGCATCGAGTGCCTGACCCGCGGTCACCGGGCCATCTCCGGCTACCTCGACACCGCCCGGCGCCTCCAGCAGCAGCCGGTCGGCACCCCCGCCGCACCCGCGGCCTACGACCTGGCCGCGACGGCCTGACCGTACTGGACGGTGTTGTCCAGCACGACGCCGTGGCTGGTCACGTCGAGGACCAGGCGGTCGCCGTCCTCGATCCGGAACCCGTCGTGGTAGGTGGCCTTGTCCGCGCCGAGCAGCAGGTAGTTGACCAGGCCGGGGCGGCGCAGCAGCGGGTGCGCGAACAGGTGGGCCGTCATGTCCTCGACCCGCTGGAAGAGCGAGTCGAGGCCGCAGGAGAAGTCCCCCTGCCAGGCGGCGGCCCCGTCCCGCTCGACGGTGACCCGGCCGGTCACCGTCCGGGGCGGCTCGTCCAGGAACAGCCAGGGCGTCACGGAGGTCTCGCAGAGCTTGGCGTACGGGGTCCAGGCCCACTTGTTCTGCAGGTGGACGCCGATGTCGTTGAGGTCGTTGCCGAAGGTGTAGCCGGCGTACCGGGGGTTGCCGTCCTCGTCGTTGACGTGGACGAGCGCGATCTCCGGCTCCTCCAGCAGCCAGACCGGTTCGGCGGGGGTGACCAGGGGTTCGCCGGGCAGCCGCAGCCAGGAGCCGGAGCCCTTGAGGTAGTAGTTGGGGGCGACGAACTCCTCGTCGGGCGCCGGGGCGCGGTCGAACTTGGAGCGGTGGGTGCCCATGAAGCCGTTGACCAGGGAGTCGTTGCCGGCGGTGGGCAGCAGCGGGGGCAGGAGGCGCAGTTCGGGGTCGTCGACGGCCACCGTGACGGTCTCGGGGTCGGCGGTCACCGCCTCGGCCACCGCCTGCGGGCCGCCGGCCAGGACGGCCGCGCGCAGGGTGTCCTCGGCGACCCGGTGCAGGGTGTGCGGCCGGCCGGGCACCGGGAGGCCGAGGCCCGCGTAGCGCAGGCCCTTGTACTCGCACTCGAAGACGACGACGGTCATGAGAGTTCTCCTCGGGTTGGCGGCCGGTCGGCCACGAGATCGGTCAGGGCGGCCTTGACGCGGTCCAGGGAGTCCCGGATCCAGGGCAGTCGCAGCGGGTCGGGCGCGGTCAGGGCGGCGGCCCGCTCGGCGTCGCCCTCGCCGTACAGGCGGCTGGTCGCGGCCCGGACCCGCAGGGAGGTGTCGGGTTCGCCGAAGGCGCTGCCGGGCAGCAGGACGACGCCGTGCCGTTCGGCGAGCAGGGCGGCGATCCCGGCGCCGTCGCGGACGCCGTGGGTGTCGGCCAGGCGTGCGCGCAGCGGTTCGAAGTCGGGGTAGAGGTAGCAGGTGGCTCGGACGGGCGTGAGCTCGGCGCCCGTGGCGGCGAACAGCGCGGCCACCGCCCGGGTCGTCGTCGCGTGCAGCCGCCGGCTGGCGGCCACGTGGGCGAGCACCTCGGGGGGTTCGGCGAAGGCGTAGGCGGCGGCGGCCTGGACGGGTGCGGCGGTGCTCGACCAGACCTGGCTGGCCACGCCGACCAGCCGCTGGTGCAGGTCCCGGCCGAGCGGCCCGTCGGGGAGGCGGGCCACTCCGGTGCGCCAGCCGCCGACCCCGAGGTTCTTGGTCAGGCCGGTGGTGACGACGGTCCGTTCGGGTGCGTGGACGGCGGGCGAGACGGCCCGGTCGGCGGGGTCGAAGACGAGGTCGCAGTAGATCTCGTCGGAGATCACGACCAGGTCCAGTTCCCTCGCGGCCCGGGCCAGTTCGCGGACGGTGCCGGGGCTCGCGACGGTGCCGGTGGGGTTGTCGGGCAGGGTGACCACCACGCTCCGCGGGTCGCGGCCCCGTGCCCTGGCGCTCCGCACCGCCGCGCGGAGCGCCTCCGGGTCGGGCACGCCGCCCTCACCGGGCCTGGTGGCCACGGGGATCGCCCGGCCGCCGGCCAGCGCGGCCTGGGCGGCGTAGCTGACCCAGCTCGGGACCGGGATCACCACGTCGCCGCCGACGGCCAGCATCAGCGCGAACAGCAGGGGCTTGCTGCCGGGTCCGCTGACCACGAGGTCCGGGTCGGCGTCCAGGCCCCGCCGCCGCCAGTAGCCGGCGGCGGCGGCGCGCAGCTCCGGGCTTCCGGCGACGGGGCCGTAGGCGTTCAGGCCGGCCGCTCCCGCGAGCCGCTCGCGCAGCTCGGGGAGGACGGGGAGTCCGATCTCGCCGCTGGCGAGGGGGACGACCGCCTCCCCGGCGCTGCGTCGGCGGGCCAGCGCCTCGTCGGCGGCGAGGGTCGCCGAGACGGTCACCGGCACGGGTTGTGGCATGGTCTGCTCCAGGGTCGCTGCGCGGACGGGTGGTCGGGGTCGGGAGGGGCGGCGGGGCTCAGGCGTACTTCTGCCGGAGCTCCATCTTTCGGACCTTGCCGGTCAGGGTCTTCGGCAACTCCGGGAGCAGTTCCAGGCGTTCGGGGTAGAACCGGGGGTCCTGGCCGTGCTCGCGCAGGTGGGCGTGGAGGTCCTTGAGCGTGGGCTCGGCCCCCCTGCGGGGCACCACGAACGCCAGGATCGGGTCGTCCACCTGCCCGGAGGGGCCGACCAGGGCGATGTCGGCGACCTGCGGGTGGCGGGAGATGATCGCCTCCAGCTCGGCCATCGGGACGACGATCCCGTCGCGCAGGATGGTGTCCTTGGCGCGGCCCAGGATCCGGATGCCGCCGCGGCCGTCGTCGCGCGCCACGTCGCCGGTGTCGAACCAGCCCTCGCCGGTGAGTTCGGAGTCGAACGCCTCCTGCTGCTTGTAGTAGCCGAGGGCCTGGGAGGCGCCGCGCACCCGCAGCCGGCCGACGGTGGCCCGGACGTCGGGGTCGTGGCACATGTCGATGCGGATCTCCATGGAGTCGATCGGCCGGCCGTGGCTGTGCGCCGCCCAGTCCTGGTTGTAGTCGAGGCGGCTGATGGTGACCGGTCCGAACTCGGACATGCCCCAGACCGAGTACGTCCGGGCCCCGAAGGTGTCGCGCAGTTCGTCGACCAGCTCCTGGAGCACGGGGGCCGCGCCGGTGACGGTGTGGCGCAGGCTGGAGACGTCGTGCGGGTCGGCCCGCTGGGCCGAGGCGATGCCGGAGAGGGTGGGCGGGGGCCCGTACAGCAGGGTGGCGTCGTAGCGTTCGACCAGGTCCAGCAGGCCGCTGTGGTCGGGGCCGTCCTGGAAGGCGACGGTGCCGCCCAGCATCACGCCGGCCAGCACGCCCTGGCCGAAGCCGGAGTAGTGCACCAGGGGCGTGGTGACCGCGACCACCAGGTCGTCGCGGAGCAGGAAGGTGTCGACGTAGCCGCGGACGCCCGAGTGGACGGTGTTCTGGCTGTGCACGACGCCCTTGGAGAAGCCGGTGGTGCCGGAGGTGAACAGCACCACGAACGGCTCGTCGGGCCGGAGTTGGCGGCCCTCCAGGTCGCCCATGGCGTGCTTCTCCCAGTGGGTGGAGACGAAGTGGTCGGCGAAGTCGACCGCCTTGTCGGGGGCGTGCCCGCCGACCACCACGACGTGCTCCAGGGGCAGTTCGGACTGCAGCTCGCAGACCGCGGCGGCCAGCGGGTAGCCGTCCCACTCGGGCAGGGTGATGCACACCTTGGCCTCGGTGAGGGCGAGCCGGTGGCGCAGCTCCTCCTCCTGGCAGACCGGGGCGATCGGGCAGATGACGGCGCCGGCCGCCATGCAGGCGAACATCAGCGGCACCATCTCCCACCGGTTGGGGAGCTGGACGGCGACCACGTCGCCGCGCCGGACGCCGAGGTCGAGCAGCGCACCGGCGAACCGGTCGGTGAGCCGCGAGAGTTCGGCGTAGTCGAGGGTGTCGGTGCGGGCCTCGTCGAGGCGCCGGGCGGCGATGGCGAGCTTGTGCGGGCGCTCCCGGGCCTGCTGGCGCAGGTCGTCCAGGAAGGTCTGGTCGCGCCACCAGCCGCGCCGCCGGTACTCGGCCATCCGGTCGGCGGCCCCCGCCCGGGTCACCGGAGTTCCTTCCGGCGGGCGTCCAGCAGCTCGGGCAGCGGGTTGCCGGCCCGGGAGGCGGCGATGTCCAGCAGGTCGCGGGTGTTGCGCCGGACCCGCTCGGCGACCCAGTCGAAGACCCAGTCCTTGCGGGCCGCGTCGGACAGCTCGAACGGGACGATCCGAGTGACGGCGAGGGCGGCCGAGCCGGCGCCGCCGATGTTGGCGATCACGCCGGGGACGAGCACGCCGCCGGCGGCGGCGACCTTCTCCTTGGCCTCGGCGGTGGAGGCGAGGTTGGCGCCCTCGACCACCAGGGCGGCCCGCAGCCGGTGGACGTTCTCGTCGTTCAGCGCGTACTTCTGCGCGGCCAGGACCAGCAGGTCGGCGTCGACGTCGAGCCAGGCGTCGGGCGCGGTGGAGACGGTGACGCCCTGCGGGAGCCGGGAGTGGTCGATCCGGCCGAACTCGTCGGTGATCTCGACCAGGTCGGCGACCGGCAGCCGGTCCGCGCTGACGGTGCCCTGGACGTCGGCGATGCCCACGACGACGTGGCCGCGGTCCTCCAGGAAGCGGGCGACCGCGCGGCCGACCGCGCCGAAGCCCTGCACCACGACCCGGGCCGGGCCGGTGCGGTGGCCGCCCTCCAGGGCGGTGACGGCGGCGACGCCGACGCCGTGCCCGGTGCAGTCGATCAGCGGCTCGTAGTAGGTGCGCCAGTCGATCGGCATGTCGGGGGC
>NZ_BAAANS010000117.1:0-11258 GCF_039529925.1 Kitasatospora saccharophila
CGTGGTCAGGTTCCCCTTGGGGAGTCGTGACCGCGACCCTGGCCAATTCCGTGACCACGAAGCCTCAGAAGTGGGGGAAATCGCTGACCGTTCACAGTGGGCGGGTGGCCGGCGGGTTCGAGCTGCGTTCGCGGTTGTCGGAGCAGGCGCGCAGTGTGTGGGCGAAGCACGACAGGGACGGTGAGGGGTGGCTGCCGTTGTGGTGTCACATGCAGGACAGTGCGGCGGTGGCGGGGCTGTTGTGGGACTGCTGGGTGCCGGAGCGGGTGCGGGCGATGGTCGGCGGGGTGCTGCCCGAGGGGGAGGTGGACGGGCGGCGGTTGGTGGTGTGGCTGGCGGGGGTGCACGACATCGGGAAGGCGACGCCGGCGTTCGCGTGCCAGGTGGACGCTCTGGCGGACCGGATGCGTGATGCGGGGTTGGAGATGCCGTACCGGGCGGGGTTGGGGGCGGATCGGCGGTTGGCGCCGCACGGCTTGGCGGGCCAGTTGCTGTTGCAGGAGTGGATGAAGGAGCGGCACGGGTGGCCGGGACGGGCGACGGGGCAGTTCGCGGTGGTGGTGGGTGGTCATCACGGTGTGCCGCCGGAGCAGGTGGCGCTCCTGGAGTTGGACGGGCGTGGGGAGTTGGTGCGGACGCCGGGCGGGAGTGAGGGGGTGTGGCGGCGGGTCCAGGGGGAGTTGTTGGACGCGTGCGCGGTGGAGTTCGGGGCGCAGGGGAGGCTGGGGCAGTGGCGGGGGGTGAAGCTGCCGCAGACGGTGCAGGTGGTGCTGTCCGGGCTGGTGATCGTGGCGGACTGGATCGCGAGCAATCCGGACCTGTTCCCGTACTTCCCGCTGGAGGCCGGGTTCGACGGCGGGCGCCGGGTGGCGGCGGCGTGGCGGGGGCTGGACCTGCCGGGGCCGTGGCGGCCGCGGGTGCCGCAGGAAGCCGCCCCGGCGTTGTTCGCGTCGCGGTTCGAGTTGCCGCCGGGGGCGGTGGTGCGGCCGGTGCAGGCGGCGGCGGTGGAGATGGCGCGGGCGATGCCGGGGGCGGGGCTGTTGATCGTGGAGGCGCCGATGGGGGAGGGCAAGACGGAGGCGGCGCTGGCGGCGGCGGAGGTGCTGGCGGCGCGGGCCGGTGCGGGCGGGGTGTTCTTCGCGCTGCCGACGATGGCGACGAGCAACGCCATGTTCCCGCGGCTGCTGGACTGGTTGGACCGGCTGCCCGCCGACGGGAACGGGAAGCTGTCGGTGCTGCTGGCGCATTCGAAGGCGGCGCTGAACCGGGAAGCCGCCGGGTTGCGGGCCGGCTCGCGGCAGCGGGTGGCGGCGGTGGACGTGGACGGTGCGGAGCGGTTGCCGAAGGCCGGGGAGGAGGGGGCCGGTCCGGCGGAGCTGGTGGCGCACCAGTGGCTGGCCGGACGCAAGAAGGGCCTGCTGTCGTCGTTCGTGGTGGGGACGATCGATCAGCTCTTGTTCGCGGGGTTGAAGGCCCGCCACCTGGTGCTGCGGCATCTGGCGGTGGCGGGGAAGGTCGTGGTGATCGACGAGGCGCACGCGTACGACACGTACATGAACGCCTACCTGGACCGGGTGCTGGGCTGGCTGGGCGCGTACGGGGTGCCGGTGGTGGTGCTGTCGGCGACGCTTCCGGCCGTGCGCCGCCGGGAGTTGGCGCAGGCGTACGCGGGGGTCGGCGGAGGCGAGGGGCGGTTCGCCGCTGTGGAGCAGGCGCGGGAGTATCCGTTGCTGACCGCGGTGTGTGCCGGGCACGACCCGGTGCTGGGGCGCCCGGCGGCGTCCGGCCGCGGGTGCGAGGTGCGGCTGGAGCGGCTCGGGGACGGCCTGGAGGTGCTGGCGGACCGGTTGGAGGCCGAGCTGGAAGGAGGTGGGTGCGCGCTGGTGGTGCGCAACACCGTCGACCGGGTGCTGGAAGCGGCTGCGGTCCTGCGCGAGAGGTTCGGGGCCGGGGCGGTGACTGTCGCCCATGCCAGGTTCATCGACACCGACCGGGCCGAGAACGACCGCCGGCTGCTGGAGTTGTTCGGCCCGGACGGCTCCGAGCGGCCCGGGCGGCACATCGTGGTGGCCAGCCAGGTGGCGGAGCAGTCGCTGGACGTGGACTTCGACCTGCTGGTGAGCGACGTGGCGCCGGTGGACCTGCTGCTGCAGCGGGTGGGGCGGCTGCACCGCCACCAGCGGCCGGGCCGGCCCGTGCGGCTGCGGGAGGCGAGGTGCCTGCTGACGGGCGTCGACTGGTCGGCTCCGGTGCCCGCGCCGGTGCGCGGATCGGAGGCGGTGTACGGGCGGCACGCGCTGCTGCGCTCGCTCGCCGTGCTGCACCCCCACCTGGAGGAGGGGCGGGGGCTGTCCCTGCCCGGTGACATCAGCGCCCTGGTGCAGGCGGCGTACGGGGAGGGGCCGGTGGGGCCCGCGCAGTGGGCGCCGGTGCTGCAGGAGGCACAGCTGGTCCACGAGCAACTGCAGGACAAGAAGGCGAGGGCGGCGGACGTGTTCCGGATCCGGGAGGCGGGGAAGGACGGCCGGTCGCTGATGGGCTGGCTGGCCGGCGGTACGGGCGACGCGGACGACACGCGTGCCGGGCGGGCCCAGGTGCGCGACAGTCCGGAGAGCCTTGAGGTGATCGTCGTGGAGGAGTCGGAGGACGGCTCGCTGGCGACGGTGGGCTGGGCGGGCGAGGGGCGGGGAGGGCTGCCGCTGCCGACCGGTTCGGTGCCGTCGCCGCGGGCGGCGCGGGCGGCGGCGGCCTGTGGGCTGCGCCTGCCGCCGCGCCTGGCCAAGCCGTACATTGTTGACCGGGTAATCGCCGAACTTGAGCGTTTCTATTTCGAAAGTTGGCAGGTTAAGGAAAATCCTTGGCTGGCAGGGCAGTTGATCCTTCCGATCCGGCCCGGTTGTCCGACCCTTCTGGCAGGGTTCCGACTCATGTACACCCGTGAGAACGGACTCGAGGTGTCGAATGCCGACGCATGACCGAGCCCAAGTCCCGCACGTACCAGAGTCGTTCGACCTGACAGGGCAGGCGTGGATCCCGGTCCTGCTGATTGACGGCCGCGAGAGCGAACTGTCCCTGTGCGAGGTATTCGAGCAGGCGACGAGAATCAGGCGGTTTGCCTGCGAACTCACCACGCAGGAATTCGCCCTCACCCGGCTGCTCCTGGCCATCGCCCACGACGCCTTGGACGGTCCGGGCGACACCGAGGAATGGGCCGACCTGTGGGAGGACCCGCAGGCGCTGCACCCGGTGCTGCCCTACCTGGAGGAACACCGGGACCGCTTCGACCTCCTGCACCCGCACACGCCGTTCTACCAGTGCGCGGGGCTGCGGACCGGCAAGGACGAGGTCTTCTCCCCGAACCGGATCGTGGCGGACGTGCCCAACGGCAACCCGTTCTTCACCGCGCGCTTCCCCGGCGTCGAGCGCGTCACGTTCGCGGAGGCCGCCCGCTGGGTCGTGCACGCCCAGGCCTACGACACCTCCGGCATCAAGACCGGCGTGGAAGGCGACCCGCGGGCCAAAGCGGGTAAGGCCTACCCCCAGGGCCCGGCCTGGGCGGGCAACCTGGGCGCGGTGCTCGCCGAAGGCACGAACCTGCGTGAGACGCTGCTGTTGAACCTGATCGCGGCCGACCACTGGAGCACCGTCCACGGAGACCTCCCCGCCTGGCGGCGCCCGCCCGCCGGCCCCGGCGCCGCCGACGACCTGGCCTCCCGCCCCGCCGGACCGCGCGACCTCTACACCTGGCAGTCCCGCCGCATCCGGCTGCACGCCGACCACGACGGCGTGCACGGCGTCGTCCTCACCTACGGCGACCCCCTCACCCCGCAGAACAGGTTCGACACCGAGCCGATGACCGGCTGGCGGCGCAGCCAGGCGCAGGAGAAGAAGCTCGGCCGGCCCCTGGTGTACATGCCCAGGGAGGTGGACCCGGCGCGGGCGGCCTGGCGCGGGCTGGGTTCGCTGATCGCCTCAGCCGCCCCGCTCCAGGGCCCGGCCGCAGAGCCGGCGCCGGAGCTGAGGCCGGGGCTGGTGCACTGGCTGGCCCGGCTGGAAGGGGACGAGATCCTGCCGAAGGGGCGGCGGATGCGGCTGCGGACCTTCGGCGCCGTGTACGGCACCCAGCAGTCGGTCATCGACGAGATCACCGGCGACGCGGTGGCGTTCGCGCTGGTCGTGCTCAGCGAGCGGGACCCACGCCTGGGCGAGACCGCGAAGACCGCCGTCGCAGACGCGGACCTCGCCGTCCGGGCCCTGGGCGACCTGGCGTCCGACCTCGCGCGGGCCGCGGGCAGCGAGTCCGAGACCCCCCGGGCCGGCGCGCGGGACGCCGGTTTCGGCGCCCTCGACGCCCCGTACCGGCTCTGGCTGACCGCCATCCGCGACAGCGACGATCCCACCGCACTGCGCACCGACTGGCAGCAGCAGGCCCGCCGGATCGTCTCCGGCCTCGCCGGCGACCTCATCGCCCAGGCCGGAGACACGGCTTGGGAGGGGCGGATCGTCGCCACCAAGAAGGGCGAGGCCTGGCTGAACACCGACTCCGCCGACCTGTGGTTCCGCAGCCGCCTCAAGCGCGCCCTGCCCCTCGCCTTCCCCGACACCCCGCAGCCCGAGCCGCAAGACAGCAGCCCAGGGCCCTTGGCCACCGACCCGGCCGACACACCGGACGCCTCGGACACCGGTACGGCTTCCCACCTCGAAAGGGCGACCGCATGACCACCGCCCCACCGACCCCCGGGCAACGCCGCCGCGTCCTCGGACCGGTCGGCACCCTCGCCGGCAGCGAGATCGGCCGCCTGCAGAAGGGCTACCTGGACGACCGCCCCGACGCCGTCGCCGCCCTCGCCCGGCTGC
This sequence comes from Kitasatospora saccharophila, assembly GCF_039529925.1. Taxonomy (NCBI): domain Bacteria; kingdom Bacillati; phylum Actinomycetota; class Actinomycetes; order Kitasatosporales; family Streptomycetaceae; genus Kitasatospora; species Kitasatospora saccharophila. The sequence goes on from NZ_BAAANS010000117.1 coordinate 4,858, forward strand.
GCCGCGGCGCCGGCAAGGACACCGCCACCGTCCCCGACCTGTGGGGCCTGCTCGACGCCGACCGCCTCCACGCCGACCCGGTGCTGGACCAGGACGCCGCGCACACCGCCCTGTACACGGCCGCGACCCTGTACTCCCTGCACCAGCAGTCCCGCGGCAGCCGCATGCACCGGCCGGGCGGCGACGAACTCGGCACCGCCGTACGCCGCCTGATGCCCGGCGGCGACATGGACGAGCCGACCCGCAAGCGCTTCGTGCGCGCCGGATCAGCGGCCACGATGCCCGTCCTGGCCACCCGACTGCGCGAGATCGTGCTGCTGCTGCGCCGCGAGGACATCGCCCTCGACTACGCCCTGCTCGCCGAGCAGCTCTACCAGTGGCAGCAGCGGCCGTGGGGACCGGACAGCGTCCGGCGCTCCTGGGGGCGCTCCCTGCACGCCCACCGCGCCAAGCCCGCCGACCCGGCCGCCGGCGACGCGGCCCCCGGCGCCACCACCTCCTCCACCGACGACCGCAAGGACAGCGCCCAGTGACCAGCCGCATCATCCTCGACGTGCACGCCCTGCAGAGCGTCCCGCCGAGCAACTTGAACCGGGACGACACCGGCGCGCCCAAGACCGCGGTGTACGGCGGCGCCACCCGTGCCCGAGTCTCCAGCCAGGCCTGGAAGCGCGCCACCCGCCGCTACTTCGACACCATCCTCGACCCTGCCGAGCTCGGGGTGCGCACCAAGCGGGTCGCCGAACTCCTCGCCGAACGCATCACCGAACTCGCCCCCCACACCGGCGAGGCCCAGGCGCTGGCGCTGGCGGCGGAGGTGCTGCAGACCGCGACCGGCTCGAAGATCGAACCGCCCAAGCGCAAGGTCGAGCAGGCGAAGAAGAACGGCGGCGACGACCCGGCGCCCGAGTCCTCCTACCTGATGTTCCTCAGCGCCCGCCAGCTCGGCCACCTCGCGGCCCTGGCCGTCGAGGGCGCCGCCGACATCAAGGCGTTCTTCAAGGACAAGGACGCCAAGGCCCGCGCGAAGAAGATCGCCGACGGCCGGCACTCCGTCGACATCGCCCTGTTCGGGCGGATGGTCGCCGACTCCACCGACATCAACGTCGACGCCGCGGCCCAGGTCGCCCACGCCATCGGCGTGCACCGCAGCGAGACCGAGTCCGACTACTTCACCGCCGTCGACGACCGCAACACCGACGCCGAACCGGGCGCGGGCATGATCGGCACCGTCGACTTCAACTCCGCCACCCTCTACCGGTACGCGGCCCTCGACGTCGACCTGCTGGAGCGCAACCTCGGCCGGGGCCTGGACGAGAACGAGTCGCCCGCCACCCCGGTGCGCCGCGCCGTCGAGGCGTTCCTGGAGGGCTTCGTCTCCTCCCTGCCCACCGGCAAGATCAACACCTTCGGCAACCACACCCTCCCCGACGCCGTCCTCGTCACCCTGCGCACCTCACGCCCCGTCAGCTTCGTCGGAGCCTTCGAGAAGCCCGTCACCCCCGACGTCGACGGCGGCCACCTGGAGCCCGCCTGCGCCCGCCTCGCCGACTACGTCCCCGAGATCGAACGGGCCTACGGCGACGACAGCGCCCAGACCTGGGTCCTGCGCGTGGGCCCCGCCACCGCCAAGCTCTCCTCTCTCGGTCAGGAGACCCCGCGGCTCTCCACCCTGGTGACCGCCGTCGGCGCCGCCGTCGCCGCCCGCCTGGAGCAGCGCGGATGAGCGTGCTGGCCCTGCAGCTCGCCGGCCCCCTGCAGTCGTGGGGGGCCACCTCGCGCTTCGCCCGGCGCACCACCGAGAACGCCCCCACCAAGAGCGGCGTCATCGGACTGCTCGCCGCCGCGCTCGGCATCGAACGCGGCGACGACGCGGGCCTCGCCGAACTCGCCGCCCTGCGCTTCGGCGTCCGCGTCGACCAGCCCGGCGCCCGGCTGCGCGACTACCAGAGCGCCCAGCACTTCGACACCGAGGAGTCGATGCCGCTCTCCGAGCGCTTCTACCTCGCCGACGCCGTCTTCGTCGCGGCCGTCGAAGGCCCCGCCCCGCTCATCGAACGCCTCCACACGGCCGTCCGGGCCCCCGCCTACCTGCCCTACCTGGGGCGCCGCTCCTGCCCGCCCTCCCGCCCGCTGGACCTGCCCGACGACCGGAGCGTCCACCACGACGGCGACCTCGACGCCGTCCTGGCCCGCCTGCCCTGGCGCGCCGCCCCCTGGCACCAGCAGCGCCACCGCGACCACCCGAGCGTCGACCTGACCGTCCTCGCAGAGATCCCGCCGGGCAGCGACCCGGCCGCGCCCGTCCAAGGCGACGTACTGCGCGACCAGCCGCTCAGCTTCGACGTCCGCCACCGCCGGCACGGCCTGCGCACCGTCCGCACCACCACCGTCACCGTGCCCAACCCCCGTGCCACACCGCGCCCCGCGAAGGCACCCGTGCCCGCCCACGACCCGACGACACACCTGGAAAGCGCCTGATGTACCTGACCCGCTTCCGCTTCAACACCGCGCGCGCGGGCGCCCGCCGACTGCTGTCCTCCCCCCAGCACCTGCACGCCGCGGTCATGTCCGCCTTCCCCGAGATCCTGCCCGCCGCCCCCGGCCCGCGCGTCCTGTGGCGCACCGACCACAACGCCACCGCCGAAGTCCAGCTGTACGTCGTCAGCCCCGCCCGCCCCGACCTCACCCACCTCGTGGAACAGGCCGGCTGGCCCGCCGCGGCCGCCACCGGCACGGCCGGCTGGCAGACCTACGCCTACGCCCCGTTCCTCGAACGCCTCGACAAGGGCACCACCTGGAACTTCCGCCTCACCGCCAACCCCGTCCACCACGCCCGCAGGAAAGACGGCGAGCCCACCAAACGCACCGCCCACCTCACCGCCCGCCACCAGACGCAGTGGCTGCTCCAGCGCCAGGACGCGGGCGGCTTCCGCATCCTGGCCAAACCCGCCGACCGCCGGCACACCGAACACGGCGACGAGCACCAGCTCGCCGTCCACGGACAGCGCAACCTCGCCTTCGCCAAACAAGGCACCACCGGACGCGTCACCCTCACCGCCGTCACCTTCGACGGCCGCCTCGAAGTCACCGACCCCGACGCCCTGCGCGCCGTACTGACCGCCGGCCTCGGCAAGGCCAAGGCGTACGGCTGCGGCCTGATGACCCTCGCCCCGATCGGCTGACCCCGTGAGCACCGTCAGCCGCCGCCCGGCCAGCAGCCCGCGCGAACTCGCCCGCGCCGCCGACCGGCTCTCCTTCCTCTACCTCGAACGCTGCACCATCCACCGCGACTCCAACGCCCTCACCGTCGAAACCGCCGACGGCACCACCCACATCCCCTCCGCCACCATCGGCACCCTGCTCCTGGGTCCCGGCACCCGCATCACCCACCAGGCGATGAGCGTCCTCAGCGAGACCGGCGCGGGCGTGGTCTGGACCGGCGAACACGGCGTCCGCCACTACGCGGCAGGCCGCTCGCTGTCCCGCTCCTCGGCCATGGCCGAAGCCCAGGCCCTCCGCTGGGCCAACCAGCGCACCCGCCTGGACACCGCCCGGGCCATGTACCGGCTGCGCTTCCCCGACGAGGACCCGGCGAGCCTCACCCGGCGGCAACTCCTCGGCCATGAAGGCGACCGCATGAAGGACTGCTACCGCGCCGAAGCCGCCAGAACCGGCATCCGCTGGCGAGGACGCCACTACACCCCCGGAGACTTCACCTCCGGAGACCCCGCCAACCAGGCCATCACCGCAGCCGCCCAAGCCATGTACGGCGTCTCGCACGCCGTCATCGCCGCACTCGGCTGCTCACCCGCCCTCGGATTCGTGCACTCCGGCCACGAACTCTCCTTCGTCCTCGACATCGCCGACCTCTACAAGACCGAGATCGGCATCCCCGTCGCCTTCGACGTCGCAGCCGCCTCCCCCGAGGACATCGGCGCCCGCACCCGCCGTGCCCTGCGCGACCGCATCCACGAACTGCGCCTGCAGGAGCGGATCGTCGCCGACATCCGACGCCTGCTCGCCATCGAAACGGCCACCGACGACCAGGACACGGTCAGCCTCCAAGCCGATCACGGGCAACACGTCGCCGCAGGAGTCAACTACGGGGAGGGCAACTGGTGACCGTCATCGTCCTCACCAACTGCCCCGTCGGCCTGCGGGGCCTACTCACCCGCTGGCTCCTCGAAATCTCCGCCGGAGTGTTCATCGGCTCCCCGTCCGCACGCGTGCGGGACGTCCTGTGGGCCGAAGTCCGACAGCACGCGGGCCAGGGCCGGGCCCTCCTGATCCACACCTCGAACACGGAACAGGGCTTCACCTTCCACACCCACGACCACGCCTGGAAACCCGTCGACCACGAAGGCCTCACCCTCATCCACCGACCAAACGCCGGTGCGGCTCCGGCATCCAGCCCAGCCAAGCCAGGCTGGAGCACCGCGTCCAAACTGCGCCGTTTCGGAAAACGATGAACCACCGCCGAAAGGGCCTGAACCATATGTCCGTTATGCCGGAATCAGTGAAGATTGCAGTTTCGCGCCACATCGACAGGTAAACCCACAGGTCATCAAGACTGCTCCCCGCGCCCGCGGGGATGGTCCCCATCCCCCGCCGACGCCCCACATGCCCGCTGTCTGCTCCCCGCGCCCGCGGGGATGGTCCCCACAGGCTGGCGGTGGTACCGGTCAGCGCGGCCTGCTCCCCGCGCCCGCGGGGATGGTCCCCAGGCGTTCGCGTTGGGAGCCGGCGACCAGACCTGCTCCCCGCGCCCGCGGGGATGGTCCCCCATCGCCATTACCTCCGCGAGGAGGAACAAGCTGCTCCCCGCGCCCGCGGGGATGGTCCCCTTCCAGCCGTGCGCGCAGGCCTCCGCCGGGTCTGCTCCCCGCGCCCGCGGGGATGGTCCCGGAGTACCCGCTGCTGCTCGCCAGTGCCTTCGCTGCTCCCCGCGCCCGCGGGGATGGTCCCCGCCCCTGAACTGGGGAGTTGCAGTTGCAACGCTGCTCCCCGCGCCCGCGGGGATGGTCCCGCTCCTCGTAGTAACGGGCGACGGACCGGGTGCTGCTCCCCGCGCCCGCGGGGATGGTCCTCGGATGCGAATCCGTGGCGACCTACTGCGCAAACTGCTCCCCGCGCCCGCGGGGATGGTCCCAGCCGCATCACCGACACGGCGCCCACCCGCACGCTGCTCCCCGCGCCCGCGGGGATGGTCCCCCTCCCCGCCGAGCCCACCGAAGAGGGAGCCGCTGCTCCCCGCGCCCGCGGGGATGGTCCTCCGGCGGGAGGAAAGTCCGGCTGGCCCCGGAACTGCTCCCCGCGCCCGCGGGGATGGTCCCGTGAACCGCCTCGCCGCCGCCCCCTCCGAGTCCTGCTCCCCGCGCCCGCGGGGATGGTCCCGGGGAGATCCGGCACGGCCACAGCATCGTGCGCTGCTCCCCGCGCCCGCGGGGATGGTCCCCGCACCGGGGGACCGACGATATGTCGGCGGTGCTGCTCCCCGCGCCCGCGGGGATGGTCCCCCTGCGGGGCAAGGAATCAAAGCCACCCCCAGCTGCTCCCCGCGCCCGCGGGGATGGTCCCTGGGCGGCGGCAGGGAACACGGGCTCGCAGATCTGCTCCCCGCGCCCGCGGGGATGGTCCCGACGTCCACCGCGACGGCGAGCAGGTCACGCTCTGCTCCCCGCGCCCGCGGGGATGGTCCCAGCCGCGACCACCGGCTGACCGCCCTTCTGCACTGCTCCCCGCGCCTGCGGGGATGGTCCCGACTCCCAGGGACTCACCCTGATGGAGATCCGCTGCTCCCCGCGCCCGCAGGGATGGTCCCACTGCCGCGCCCCGGCCCCGGTGCTGCTCGGGCTGCTCCCCGCGCCCGCGGGGATGGCCCGAGACCTTGTTGAGGATTTCGTCGGTGGTCTTGGTCCGGATGAACGGTCTGGGGTGGTCGTTCCAGTCGGCGAGCCGGCTGCGGATGTCGCGCTCCAGGGCCTGGACCGGGCGGTGGACGCCGTGGCGGAACTTGTTCGGCGTGAGTTCGGTGAACCACTGCTCGACCAGGTTCAGGCAGGAGGATCCGGTCGGGGCGAGGCACAGGTGGAAGCGCGGGTGGGTGACCAGCCAGGTCTTGATCGCTGGGACCTTGTGGGTGATGTGGTCGTCCGGGATCAGGTGCGCTTCGAGGTCGGCGGGGACCGGCTGGTCGAGCTTGGCCGGGAACTTCTTGAACTCGGCGGTGCGGTGGTGGCCGTGGAGCGAGCCGGTGGCTTTCCCGGTCGCCGTGGCGAGGGCGGTGAAGAGGGTGTGGTGCCTAGGCCGTGTCTCATAATTGATCTTGTGGTGGGTCGTGGAGAGATAACGGATGCTGCGTGGGCTCGGATTGAGCCGTTGCTGCCGCAGCGGGACGG
>NZ_BAAANS010000118.1:0-10749 GCF_039529925.1 Kitasatospora saccharophila
CGGGCACGCCGTAGACGAAGCGGTCGGCCAGCTCCTCCGTCCGCCGCGCCTTGGGGTACCAGCGCCGGTGCACTTCGGGGTCGCGGATCCGGAAGGCCCCGCTGAGGTCCACCACGCAGGGCACCTGGTCGGCCAGCTGCGCGGCGAGCGCCGCCGAGGCCGGGGCCGGCGTGGCCAGGAAGACCACGTCGCACCGGCCCGCCAGACTCTCCGGGAGCTCCTCGATGGTCAGCCCGAGGTCCAACCGCAACCCCGGATGCAACTCCGCCGGACGCCGCCCCGCACTGGAGGAACCCCCCAGGAAGGTCAGCTCCAACTCCGGGTGCTGGAGCACCAGCCTGATCAGTTCGCCGCCGGCCAGGCCCGAAGCCCCGACGATGCCGACCCGGATCATCCGACGACCTCTCGTACGTAGCGGCCCACGGCCTCGGCGACGTCCACCCCGGTGGCGGTCTCGACCGCCTTGAAGGCGGGCGCGTGGTTGACCTCGTTGACGACGTAGCCGTCCGGGGTGGCGAACAGGTCGATGCCGTAGACGCCCTCGCCCAGCGCGTCGACCACGGAGGCGACGATCTTCTGCACCTCGGGGTCGTGCTCCAGGACGCGGTGTTGGTTGCCGAGCGCGGCGTTGCTGCGCCAGTCGGTGCCGGCGCTGCGGAACTCGGCGGTGGCGACCAGGTCGGCGCCGGCGACGAAGCAGCGGATCGAGGAGCCGCTGTTCAGGTAGGGCTCGACCAGGCTGGCCTGTTCGAAGCCGTGCCCGAGGTCCTCGACGTAGTCGTAGACGGACTGCGCGGTGTCCGCGTCGCGCAGCAGGGTGACCCGCTTGCCCATGCCGCCGAAGACCGGCTTGAGCACCACGGGCGGCGGCAGTTCGGTCAGGGCCTTCTCGAAGTCGCGCCGGGACAGGACCAGCCGGAAGTCGGGCACCGGCACCCCGGCGGCCCGCAGCAGGGTGCGCAGGGACAGTTTGTTCTCGCAGGCGTGGATCGCGGCCGCGGAGTTCAGGGTGGGTATCTTCGCGGCCTCCGCCAGGGTGGCGATCAGGCCGCCCCGGGTGTAGCTGCGGCTGCGGACCATGACCGCGTCGTACGGTTCGAGGGCCGCCCGTTCGGGGGCGCCCAGGCAGAGCGACTCGTCGTTGACCCAGACCATCCGGATCCCCAGCCGGGTGCCGGTTTCGATCAGCCGGCGTTCCTCCCAGCCGATCCGGTCGGCGATGATGGCGACAGTGCGGTCCATGGGCTCACTGGCCCCAGTCACGGAGCTGCACCTCGACCATGCGGAAGGAGAGGTGGCCGTCGACGACCTCCTCGACCCGCAGGGTCAGCATGCACTCGGGACAGGCGATGGTCTCGCCCTCCACCAGCGGCGGGGTGGTCAGGTCGGTCTCGCACTCGGGGCAGACACCGGTGAGTGTGGCGGTGGACACGGTTCCTCCAGGGTTCGGGGCGGGGACGGTCAGCGGGAGCTGTAGTCGACGGCGGCCTTGCGGATGCCCTCGCGGTCGAGCAGGTGGCGCCCGTTGTTCTCCTGCTGCGCGGTCAGCCAGTCGGTGAAGGCGTCGACGTCGACCTGGACGCCCGAGTCCTCCAGCGCCCAGCGGACCAGCGCGGGCGTCAGCCGGGTGCGCACCCGCAGTTCGCGGGTGTTGCCGAGGAGTTCGGCGGGCAGGGTCTCGTACGCCTCGGGGTGGGTCAGCTGGCCGGGCAGCTCGTAGGCGAAGGCGTGCGCCGTGGTCGGGCCGGGCTGGAACGCCTCGCCGAGCTGCGCGCCGCGCAGGGCCAGCGCGCTCAGTTCGGTCAGGTGGGACAGGTCGAAGCGGGTGTCGCCGTGGATGACCCGCAGCGAGGTGAGCAGTTCGGCCAGCGGGGCGTTGCCGCCGCGTTCGCCGATGCCGCCGACGGTGGCGGAGATCCACCGCGCGCCGGCCCGGACGGCGGCCAGCGAGTTGGCGACCGCCATGCCCAGCATGTTGTGCGAGTGGATCTCGATCTCGGAGCCGTCGATCGCGGTGATCTCCCCGATCAGCGACTCCATCTGCCAGGGCGACAGGCAGGCCACCGTCTCGGCGAGCCGGAACCGGTCCGCGCCCGCCTCGAAGCCGGCCGCCACGTAGGGCACCAGCCGCTCCTTGGGCGTGCGGGCACCGTCCTCACCGCTGAAGGTGACGTGGAAGCCGAGGTCCTTGGCGGTGCCGATGGCGGCCTTGGCCAGTGCGTTCAGGTACTTGAGGCTGGGCGAGGCCAGTTTCAGCCCGGCGTGCTGCTCGGAGGTGGGGATGGAGAACATCACGTGGCGGACGTCCAGCCGCTTCGCCTCCAGCAGTGCCGCCTCGACCTGCTGGCGGTCGCGGACCATGACCAGGCTCATGCTGCGCTCGGGGCCGACCGCCTCGTGGGTGGCGAGGATGAGGTCGGCGTCCTTGCTGTCGGGGCCGGAGATCATGCCGACCTCGACCAGTTCGACGCCGGTGCGCACCAGCAGGTCCGCGATGCGGGCGGCGTCCTGACGGCCGAACTCCACGCCGGCCATGTGGGCGGAGTCGCGCAGGGTGGCGTCGGACAGGTGGGGCAGCCTCTCGGCAAGGTCGCTCTGGTGCTGCGCGGGTGCCATCGCGTTTCCCTCCTTGCTCGGGACCCGGATTCCGTGGGACACGGCCCCGGGTCTTTCGACGAATCGTGCGGCTTGACGACGAATATCGTGCGAGATCGCGCCCGGCGGAGGCAACGGATTCCATGTCAGGTTTTGTCAAGGACCGTTGTCGAATGTCACGCCCCGTCAGCTCTGCAAGGGCCCTGTCGGCGGGTCGACAAATCTTCGGACAGGCACCCCCGACTCGTACGGGCCTTCGGTTACGGTGTCCGGGAATGATGCCGAAAGCTCCAGAATCACTGCGGCGCGCCCGTTCTCCCGCATTCTCGCGGGGGCGGTCACCGCGCCCACCGAAAAGGAGAGAGGGATCTGAATGCTTTATCCGAATTCCACGTCGGACGCCGCCGCCAGGGGGGCCGGCGGTAATCCGGCCGAATGGTCCCGGGACGCCGCCGACCGGATCGTGCGGCCGACCGCCGCCGAACGCGACCGGGCCGGCCGCTGGGACCCGGCCCTGCTGGCCGAGCTGGCGGGCCTGCTGGCCGGCCCGCTGGTGCCGCCCGCGCTCGGCGGCGGCGGCCTGTCCGCCGCCGAGACCTTCGCCCTGTTGGAGGGCCTGGGCGAGGGCTCCCAGGACCCGGGCTTCTCGCTCGCCGTCACCACCCACGCGGTGCTGTCCACCGTCCCGATCAGGGCGTTCGGCACCGCCGGGCAGCGGGAGCGCTACCTGCCGCGGGCCGCGTCCGGCGAGTGGCTCGGCGCCGTCTCGCTGCGCCAGACCCAGGGTGCCGCGCTCGCCCCCACCGTCCTGGCCCGGCCCGCCGGCCCGGGTTCGCGCGGCTGGGTGCTGGACGGCGCGGCCGACCTGGTGGCGGGCGCCCCCGTGGCCCACCACTTCCTGGTCGTCGCCGCGCACCGGGACGGCGGCCGCACCGCGTTCCTGGTCGACCGTGACCGGGCCGGCCTGCTGGTCGAGGAGGCCGGCCCGGCGGCGATGCGCACCTGCCCGTGGGGCCGGCTGGTCCTGGACGGCTGCGAGGTGCCGGAGGAGGCCGTGCTCGGCACCCCCGGCGGCGCCGCCGACGAGGTGGAGCCGCTGCTCGCCGCCCTGGACTGGGTCTTCACCAGTGCCCCCTGGCTCGGCCTGATGCGCGCCCTCACCCGGGACGCCGTCGCGGACTCCCGCGAGCAGCTGCTCTTCGGCCGCCCGCTGGTCCACGCCCAGTCCGTCCGCTTCACCCTGGCCGACCTGGTCTCCCGCTGCGAGCTGGCCGCCGGGCTGCTCCGGCGGGCGGCCGCGCAGTTCGACGAGGGCTCCCGGCCCTCCCGCCAGGACGCCGCGGCCGCGCGCCTGTTCGTCGTCGAGGCGGCCCGGCTGGTCACCGAGGGAGCGGCCGGCCTGTCCGGCGCGGCCGCCTTCACCGGCGACCACCTGGTCGAACGGGCGCACCGCGACGCGCTGTTCTTCGCCGGCACCGGCGGCGGCCCCGAGGTGCTGCGCCCGGTGATCGCGGCGGCCCTGCTGGAACTCGGCTGAGAGGGAAGGACGACACCGCCATGACGCTCACCTCCGACACCACCACGGCCGCGGACCGGGTTCCGGCCGCCACCGCCCCGTCCGCCACCACCCCGTCCGCCTTCGACTTCTCCGGCATCGCCGAACGGGCCGCCGAGACCGACGCGACCGGCCTGATACCGGAGCAGAACTGGCAGGACATCCGCGACAGCGGCTACCTGAGGCTCTTCCACTCCCGGGAGATCGGCGGCAGCGGAGCCGACCCGCTCACCCAGACCCTGGCCATGGAGGCGCTGGCCCGCGCCTGCCCGGGCACCTACTGGTCGGCCACCGTCTCGACCCTGCTGTGCGTCAAACTGATCGCCACCTACGGCGACCCGGTCCGGCACGCCCGGCTGATCGGCCCGCTGCTGAGCGGCGAGCGGCTGGCCTGCTTCGCCGTCGTCGAGGCGACCGCGGGCAGCGACTCCGGCACCTTCCGCACCACCGTGCGCCCGGCCGGCCCGGACGGCGACGGGTTCCTGATCACCGGTGAGAAGTCCCGGATCACCAACGCCCCCACCGCGGACCTGGCCGTCGTCCTCTCCCGGCGGGAGAAGGCGCCGGGCGACGACGGCCCCGACTGGTGCCTGGCCTTCGTCGACCTGCACCAGCCGGGCGTCGAGCGCTACGAGATCCCGCACATGGGCCTGCGCGGCATGCCCTGGGGCGGCATCGTCCTGAGCGACGCGCGGGTCGGGGCGGACGACGTGCTGCCCGTTCCGATCGAGGAGCTCTCCGAGACGATGGCCTGGGGGTGGCTGAAGAACTCCTTCGCGGCCATCGGCGTCGCCGAGGCGGCGCTGGACGCTTCCGTCCGGCACGCCCGCTCCCGGGTGTCCTTCGGCCGACCGCTGGCCCACATGGAGGGCGTCCAGGCGCAGTTGGCCGAGTCCCGGGCCCAGATCGACGCGGCCCGGCTGCTGGCCCTCCGGGCGGCGTACGAGCGGGCCGCGGGCCGCTCCGCCCGGGACCTGATCGCCATGGTGAAGGTCTATTCGACCGAGATGGCCGTCCAGGTCGCGGCCCGGGCCGTGCAGATCCACGGCGCGAGCGGCGTCACCAAGGGCCACGAGGTGGAACGCCTGTACCGGGACGCCCAGATGAACGTGATCGGCGGCTTCACCTCCAACCGCCTGCGCGAGCAGGTCGCGGAGGACCTGGGCCTCGGCCCGGCCGTCTACCACGCCTTCGACTGGGTCGCGCCCACCGGGCTCGGCCACGACCCGGCGGGCCTGGACGGACTCCCCCGCTCCGGCGAGGCCGCCTGACCGGTCCCGCCGGGCGGCGGCCCTCCCCCGCCGCCGCCCGGCGGGACCCCTTCCCCGGACCGCGGACGGTCAGCGCAGCACGGCCAGCTGCCCGGTGGCCCGGGTCATCGCCACGTACCGGTCGACGGCGCCCTCGATGCCGTCGCCGAAGGACTCCGGGTCGACCAGCACCACCAGGTCGAACTCCAGGCCCTTGACCAGTTCGGGACTGAGCGAGCGGACCCGGCCGCGGCCGAGGTAGCCGGGGTCGCCGATCACGCAGGCGGTGCCCTCGGGGTGCTCGGCCAGCCAGGCGTCCAGCAGCGCGTCGCGTTCGGCGCGGGCGCCGTGGTGGACGGGCAGGCCGCTGCGGCGGATCGAGGTGGGCACGTTGGCGTCGGGCAGGGCGGCCCGGATCACCGGCTCGGCCTCGGCCATCACCTCTTCGGGGGTGCGGTAGTTGACGGTCAGCGAGGTCATCGTGACGCGGTCCAGGCCGGCCCGCTCCAGGCGTTCGGTCCACGACTCGGTGAAGCCGTGCCGGGCCTGGGCCCGGTCGCCGACGATGGTGAAGGAGCGGGACGGGCAGCGGGCGATCAGCATCTGCCACTCGGCGTCGGTGAGTTCCTGCGCCTCGTCGACCACGATGTGCGCGAACGGCCCGGCCAGCAGGTCGGGGTCGACGGGTTCGGCCTCGGTGTGGTCGATCAGCGCGTCGCGCAGGTCGGCGCCGCGCAGCATGGCCACCGCGCCCTCGCTGTCGTAGTCGGCGTCCAGCAGGTGGTCGACGACGCCGTCCATCAGTTCGCGCTCGGCGGCCAGCCGGGCCCGGTGGGCGCGCTGGCGGCGGTCGGCGTCGGTGTCGCCGAGCCGGCGGCGGGCGGCGTCCAGCAGCGGCAGGTCGGCGAGCGTCCAGGCGGCGGGGTCGGTGCGCTGCAGGGTGCGGATCTCCTCGCGGCTCAGCCAGGGCGCGCACAGCCGCAGGTAGGCGGGGACGGTCCACAGGTCGCCGACCAGGTCGGTGGGCTCCAGGATCGGCCAGGCGCGGCGCAGCGCGCCGAGCAGTTCGGGGTCGCGGCGCAGTTCGCGGCGGAGCACCTCGGGCGAGATGCCGTCCTCCTCCTCGTCGAAGGAGTCGGCGTTCTTGTCGAGCAGGATGGTGATCAGTTCGTCGAGGATCTGCTGCCGGGCCTCGTTGTGCGGGACGCCGGGGCCGGGGGCGGCGAACGCCTCGGACCAGTCCTCGGGGTCGATCCACAGCTCGTACCACTCGGTGGAGAGCTTGCGGCCCTCGGCGGGCGGCTCCTCGTAGACGGCGACGGCCTTCTCGATCGCGTGCACCATCCCGGCGGCGGCCTTCAGCCGGGCCACCCCGGGGTCGGGCTCGGGGGCGACGGCGGCGCCCTCGGGCAGCAGGTCGCGCAGCGTGCAGGTCTGCACGCCCTCCTCGCCGAGGCTGGGCAGCACGTCGGAGACGTACGCCAGGTAGGGCTGGTGCGGGCCGACGAACAGCACCCGGCCCTTGCGGTGGCCCAGCCGCGGGTCGGAGTACAGCAGGTGGGCGGTGCGGTGCAGGGCGACCACGGTCTTGCCGGTGCCGGGGCCGCCGTCGACGACCAGGGCGCCGCGCGAGCCGGCCCGGATGATGGCGTCCTGGTCGGCCTGGATGGTGGCCAGCACGTCGCGCATCCGCTCGGAGCGGGAGCTGCCGAGGCTGGCGATGAACGCGGACTGGTCGTCCAGGGCGGCGTGGCCCTCCAGGCCGTCGGCGGTGAACACCTCGTCCCAGTAGTCGCCGACCCGGCCGCGCTGCCAGCGGTAGCGGCGGCGGCTGGCCAGGCCCATCGGGTTGGCGTGGGTGGCGGCGAAGAAGGGTTCGGCGGCGGGCGAGCGCCAGTCGACCAGCAGGCGGCGGCCGTCGGCGTCGGCGAGGCCGAGGCGGCCGATGTAGATCGGCTCGGGGTCGTCGGCGCGGACGATCCGGCCCAGGCACAGGTCGTGGCCGAAGCGGCTGAGGGTGCGCAGCCGGGCGGAGAGCTGGTGCACCTCGTTGTCGCGGTCCATCGCGGCCTGCCCGGCCCCGCCGGGGCTGCGGCGCACCTGCTCCAGGCGGGCGGTCAGCTCCGCGGTGTCCCGGCTCAGGGTGGCGGCGACCTCGACGAAGTGCCGGTCGTCGGCGGCGATCAGGGCCGGGTCCGCCTTGGCGGCGAGCCGCTCGGGCAGGTCGAAGGCGCTGGTCGTCGGCTGGTTCATGGGTGGTGACTCCGATCCGCTGCCGGGTGGGCCGCGCTCCGTCCGCGTGCTGCTCGCGGTCTGCCCCGTCTGTGCTGTTCGCGCGGGTTGCCCGGTTCAGACCAGCGATTGTGCGGCATCGGGGGGGCCTTGCGGCAAGGCCCCCCTTGCGGTATAAGTTTGATAACGGCAGGAGAGCGTGCGCTCCCTGCCTTTCGTGTGTCCGGGGGCGTTCCGGGGGTGTCCGCGCGCATCCTGCGCTGCCCGGCCGTCCGCTGTCCAGCGCCCGCCCGCGCCGTTGTTCACGCCCCGGCCACCGGGGTGCGGCCGGGCGGTCGCCCGGGGCGGCGACCATCCGGGGGTGACGCTCTCCCCCCGGCTCGGCGTGCTGCTCTCCGGCGCGGTCCTGTTCACCGTCTCCGGCCTGCTCGCGGCCTCCGGCGCCGTGCACCGCGGGCCGGGCGAGTGGCTGGGTCCGCGGGGCTGGGCGGGCGTCGGGCTCGGCTACCTGGTGCTGTGGCCGGTGCTGTACGCGGCGCAGGGCCCGGGCGGCGGCCGGCCGGCGCTGCCGTTCGCCGCGGTGTGCGCTGGCGGGGCGGCCTGCGTGCTGCTCGGGGCGGGGCTGGGACTGGGGCTGACCGGGTCCTGAGCCCGGCCCGGCGCCACCCGTCCGCCCGTCCGCCCGTCAGTTCCCGTCCTCGCGCCGGGTCCGGATCAGCGCGGCGATCTTCCGGACGAGTTCGCTGTCGCTGCGGACGGCGTCGGAGTCGACCAGCGAGCCGAGCCGGGCCGCGGTGAGGGTGTCGTAGGCGGTCTCCTCCGCCTCGCCGGGGACGTGCTGGTACTCGGCGGCCGCCCGGAAGCCGACCACCGCGTCGACCAGTTCGGCGATCAGCCAGGTCAGGGTGAAGGAGAACGCGGCGACCGCGAGGACGGCGAGCGCCTGCTTGCCCAGCAGGCTCCAGCCGCCGCCGTAGAACAGGCCCTCGGTGCCGCTGATCCGGGCGGTGGCGAACAGGCCGACCATGAGCAGGCCGGTGAGGCCGCCGACGCCGTGCACGCCGACCACGTCGAGGGTGTCGTCCACGCCGAAGCGGTACTTGAGGGTGACCGCCCAGGCGCAGACCGCCCCGGCGACCAGGCCGGTGACGACGGCGCCGAGCGGGTCGATCTCGCCGCAGGCGGGGGTGATGGCGACCATGCCGGCCACGCCCGCGGAGACCACGCCGGTGGTGCTGACCCGGCCGGTGCGCCACTTCTCGACCAGCGGCCAGGTGACCATGGCGGCGGCCCCGCCGAGCTGGGTGTTGAGGAAGGCCGCGGCGGCGGTGCCCTGGTCGCTGAGCGCGGAGCCGGAGTTGAAGCCGAACCAGCCGAACCAGAGCAGTCCGACGCCGATCACCACCAGCGGGATGTTGTTGGGCCGCTCCTCGCGCCGGGCCCAGCCGCGCGGGCCGCGCAGGGCCAGCGCGACGGCGAGGCCGGAGGCGCCGGAGCTGAGTTCGACCGGCAGGCCGCCCGCGAAGTCGAGCGCGCCCAGCTTGTCGTGGATCCAGCCCCGGGAGTCGAACACCCAGTGCGCGGTGGGCGCGTAGACCAGCAGCAGCCACAGCGGCACGAACACCAGCCAGCCGCGCATCCGGGCCCGGTCGGCGACCGAGCCGCTGATCAGGGCGACGGTCACGACGGCGAAGCCCATCTGGAAGGTCGCGAAGATGTAGGTGGGGATGGCGCCGGTGAGCGTGTTGATCTCGATGCCGCGGAGGAACGCCCGGTCGAGGTTCCCGATCACCCCGGCCCCGCCCGCGTCCGGCCCGAAGGCCAGGGTGTAGCCGAGCGCCCACCAGACCAGGCTGCCGAAGGCCAGGGCCGCGAAGCTCATCTTGATCATCATCAGGACGTGCTTGAGCCGGACCATGCCGCCGTAGAAGAACGCCAGCCCGGGCGTCATCAGCAGGACCATGGCGGTGGAGGCCAGCAGCCAGGCCGTGTCACCGGCGTTGTAGGCCGGTGGCATCGGCGGGGGCGCGGAGAGCACGGGGGTTACCTCCGGGAGGGGCGACGGGTGGTCAGGTCTTGCGCAGGTCGGGTGCGGGCCTGCCGGTGAGCAGCAGGCGGACGGCCCGCCAGGCGGCGTCGAGCGCGGCGGCGGTGCGGACGGGGCTGTCCTCCAGCAGGCGCAGCCAGGCGCCGCTGTCCTCGGGCAGGGTGGAGACGCCGTACAGCAGGCCGCGGCCGTCGAGGGCGCGGTGCAGGGTGTCGGCGATCTCGCCGGCGGGGCGCAGGTCGCTGACCGCGAACAGGGTGGCGAGGTGGTCGCGCCCGGCGAACACGGCGGGGCCGCGTCCGGCGCCGGGGGCCAGCCGCAGGGCGTCGACGGCGAGCAGGGTGCCGTCGGGGCGGGCGATCCGCAGGTCGGTGGCGAGCACCCGGTAGGCGTGCCGCTCGCCGCGGGCGAGGCGTCCGGCGGTGAGGGTCTCGCCGAGCACGACGGTGGAGCCGGGCGCGGCGGTGACGGTGGTGCGCTGGTGGAAGCGGGAGTCGCGGAACGGGATCAGCGGGTCGGGCAGGTACTCCAGGTAGGCGCCCTCCGCGGCGGTCAGTTCGACGCTCTGGCGGGCGTAGTCCTGTTCCATCCGGAACACCTTGGTGGCGGCCTGGGTGGTGAGGTGGACCCGGGTGCCGGGGCCGCAGCGGACGTCGATCCGGTAGCGGTCGGCCTGGGCGATGCCGCCGCCGGTGGACATCAGGTAGACGTGGGCGGCGTCGGGCCGGGCCGGGTCGATCCACAGCGGGCGCATGATCTGCAGCGGGGTCTTCTGGTAGCGCTCGACGAGTTCGGTGCGGCCGCCGCGGACGGCGAAGGCGAGGTCGAGGACGCCGACCTTGGCGGGTGAGCCGGGGGCGAGGGTGTCGGGCCGGGCGGCCCAGCCGGCCACCTCCGCGGGGAGGTGGCCGGCGGCCCAGTGCGCCGGGTCGAGCCGGTCGGCGGGCGGGGCGGCGGACATGGTCAGATCAGCGCCTTGCGCCGGCTGCCGAGGAAGGCGGCGAGTTCGGCGATGCCGGTGCCCTCCAGCGAGTTGGTGAGGATGACGGGCTTGCCCTCGCGGACCCGGT
>NZ_BAAANS010000119.1:0-10695 GCF_039529925.1 Kitasatospora saccharophila
GCCCCCGCGAGGTGTACGTGAGCCTGCGGTCCTGCAAGACCTCATTGGGCAACACCGTGAAATTGCGCGCGTGCGCGCTACGATGAACATGCATGGGGAGCCCTAACTCCTGGTGCCGGACCCCGGGGTGTTCCACCACCGCCGGGGTCAACCATTTCCGTTTCCGACGCGGAACGTAGCACACGTACCACCCGAAAACGGACCCGATCGACGGGCGACCAAACTCGACCGATTCCGTTCCGAATCGATCGTCAATCACCCTCTCCACCGAGCCGTTTGACACCTGAACCCGCCCACCTACGAACTCATCGGACAATCACCTCGCCTGCCGGAAATCGGATCCCGATCAATCCGTGCCGAAAGCCACCCCAGTTCCCGGCGCTCCTCCGGGAAGGGCACCGTTGCTCCAGGCCCGAGCAACCGTCCTTGCCCACAGTAGAGTTGCCGCCGTGCAGCGACTCGCCTTCTTCGATCTGGACGACACCCTCGTCGATCGCACGCAGGGGTTCCGGGCGTGCGTCCGCAGCTTCTGCTCCGATCTCGGCTTCGCCGAGGACGTCGAGGAGTGGCTGCTGGACGCGATGTACGAGCGCGCCTACCGCAGCGACTTCGACCGCCTGCGCAGTGAGTTCGCCCTCTCCGCTCCGACCGATGAGCTGTGGCAGCGCTACAGCAGCGGCATGGCAGCCGCCGTGACCTGTCCCTCCGCGGTTCTGTCCGGCCTGGAGGAGTTGCGCGCGGCCGGTTGGCGGTTGGCGGTCGTGACCAACGGTGCCGGCGACATACAGCGGGCCAAGCTCGCGCGGACCGGGATCGATCGGCGGGTGGACGCCGTGTGCGTCTCGGAGGAGGTCGGCATCCGCAAGCCGGAGATCGGCATCTTCACCGAGGCGGCCCGCCTCCTGGGGGTCGACGGGCTCTCCGGCGGGTGGATGGTCGGCGACAGCCCCGAGAAGGACGTGGCCGGTGGGCGGGCTGCCGGTCTGAGGACGATCTGGGTGTCCGGTGGTAACGGCAACGCCGTCGAAGCGGATCACGTCGTCTCGGACGCCGGCGAAGCCATCGAGTTGTTGCTCGGGATGAACGGGGTTCACGCATGAACAGCGGTCGGCCGGTGGTCGGAATGCTGCACCCGGGCAGCATGGGTGCAGCGGTCGCGGCGCAGATCCGCCAGGCCGGGACGACTGTCCTCTGGTGCTCGGCGGGCCGGAGCGAGGCCACCCGGAGTCGCGCGGTCGAGGCCGGCCTCACCGAGCTTCCGAGCCTCGGCGAGTTGGTTCCGCGGTGCGAGATCCTGCTCTCCGTCTGCCCACCTGCCGCTGCCGAGCAGCTTGCCGCCGAGGTCGCGGAGCACGGCTACGGAGGGGTCTACGTCGAAGCGAACGCCGTGACCCCGGAACGGGTCAAGCGGATCGCGTCGGCGCTGCCCGACGCGACGGTCGTGGACGGCTCGGTGGTGGGTTCGCCTCCGCGTGGCGGGAAGCAGCCTCGCCTGTTCCTGTCCGGCCCCGAGCGGGCGGTCGACCAGGTGGTGCGGCTGTTCGCCGGTACCGACGTACGCGCCCGTGTCCTCGGAGCCGAGCTCGGACAGGCCAGCGCGCTCAAGCTCTCGTACACGAGTTACCAGAAGGCGTCCCGGGTGCTCGCGGCGCTGTCGTACGCGCTGGCCGCCGATCACGGTGTCGAGGACGAGCTGCTGGAGATCGCCGCCGGTCGCTCGGGGAGCTACCTGGTGGAGACCGGCTACATCCCCAAGACCGCTGCCCGGGCCTGGCGTTGGGCGCCCGAGCTGGTGGAGGCCGCCGAACTGCTGGAGGAGTGCGGGCTGCCGGGTGAGCCGATGCGCGGCGCGGCCGAGGCACTTCTCCGTTGGGAGGGCGCGCGGGATGCGGAACTCAGCCTGGTGGACGCACTGGCCCGTCTCCACGAACGCCGTTAGAAGGCCGGCTCATCGGCTGGCTTCAGTGCCTCGCTGATGACCTGCGCGGACTCCTCGATCGACTGCCGGTCAGTCCGCAGACGGAGGTCCCACCCTACGGAGGGGTGGGCCAGGACGTCGGCTTCGGTGGCGTCCCAGGCGGCGAGGCGGGCCGGGGTGTCGGTGTCGCCGCGCAGGACGGACCGCTGCTCGGTCACGCGCCGTGGGCAGGAGAGCTGCACGGTGAGCCAGGATGCCGGGTAGCCCGTCGTGAGGGCGCCGATGCCAGCGATCTGGCCGAGGTGGATGATCGGGGTTCGGCCGGCGGCGAAGACGGCGTCGAGGCCCGGTCGGTCGATCAGGTAGATGTTGCTGTAACGGTCGTTGCGGTAGATGACGCCGCCGCTGGCTTCGAGCTGGCGGAGTTGGCCGGGGGTGCCCATCCGGTAGCCCTGGCTGCGGCCGCCGCCGATCTTGAGCCGGGCGAACTGGGCCAGCCGTGGGTCCTGCTCGATGAGGGCTGCGGTGATGGTGTCCTTGCCGCTGGCCGGCGGTCCGTACAGGATGATCCCGGTCTTCATGCGCGTGCCACTCCCAGGGCGTATCGGGCTTGGTCGGCGACCGCGATGGCCGATCCGTAGCGGTTGTCGACGACGAGGTGCGGGACGACCGGGCGGAGGTCGAGGTCGATCCCGTCGACGTAGTCCGTCCAGTTGCTGAGCTTCCAGGCATCGCGGGCGGCGGAACGGAAGGCGATGTACTCGCGCATGGAGTCCGCGTCGCACTCCAGCCAGATCGGCGTGACCTCCACCTGGTGCGCCGCACAGCGGTTGGTCAGGCGCCGCATCCACACCGGATCGGTCATCTCGCTGATGAACGGGGCGGTGGCCACGGTGGAGATGCCGCACTCGACGTTGGCGAGGATCGACTCCATGAGGCACTGGTACTCCAGCGGCCGGACCTCGGTCCGGTAGGTCTCGGACTGCCGGTCGTTGGGGTCGCAGCCGAGTTCGGTCAGCAGGCGCTCCACCAGCGGCCGGGTGAGCGGGTCCTTGTCGAGGAGCGGCCAACCAGTCAACTGGGATATGAACTTGGCGAATTCGGACTTACCGCTTCCAGCGAATCCACCGATCAGCAGGAGTGAGGGCTGGTTCGGGTCGCCACCGGTGTGCCGGCGGCGCCAGGCGTCGAGGATTCGCTGTTGGGCACCCTGGATGCCGCCCTTCGCCGAAGTGGGCACCAGGTGCTTGAGCGCCCGGGTGACGGCCTGGACGTGCTCGCTCTCCAACTGCTCTTTGCAGTCGGAGGATTGATGACTGACCTGCTCGGCCGGGAGCGCCTTGCGGAAGCCGAGTTCGGGCTCGGTCGCCCGGTAGAGCAGGCAGTACGCGCGCCGGTAGTGCGGCCCGGGAAAGACTTCGCCCTGTTCGTGCTGCCACAGCGTCTGGAAGTTGGCAGCGGGTGCGGAGAGTCCTGCACGGCGCGCGGTCTCACGGAGGCGTTCGCCGGCCGCCTCCAGGGTGAGCCCGTGGGCTTCTCGCATCTCCCGGAGTTTCTCGGGCCGCCAGCCCGATCGGTCCCTGCTCAAGTCCCCCACCAGCTCACGGTTCGTCAGCACGATTCCGAGCCTAGGTCCGAGGTCGGCGATCCCATGTGTAAGCGGATGTTGAAGTCACGTTGAGCGGGACGGCGAACGGCCTCGACAACTCGGAGTGATACAGCGATCACGCTAGGTCCGCTGTGATGTCCGTGGCAACAGTGCCCACCGGTACGAACGAACTGGAGGCCGCACCATGTTCCATCCCGCATCACGCTCAGATGTACAGTCAACTCCCTTCATCCCACGTCAGGTTCGCAGGACGGCCACCCCTCCCGGAGCCTCCGACGGCTCCTGCTCGGTGGACACACAGCAGTTCGCGGAGGCCCTTCGCGGTGAGGGGGACGAGGCCGACGAGAGCTGGCGCGACTGGGCCCGCCGCCTGCTCGACGGCGACGGCCTCACCCCGGCCCTGCTCACCCAGGTCTGGGCCGAGGTCGTCACGTTCGACGACACGCTCGCCGAGTTCCTGGTCGATCCGGTGGTCGTGCCGGACGGCACGGTGACCGTCTCGGGCAGCGGGAAGGAGACCTTCAAGACGTTCAACGTCTCCACGGCCGCCGCCCTGCTGGCCGCCGCCAGCGGTGCGAACGTCGTCAAGGGCACCTCGTCGTCGGTCTCGGCCGTCTCGGGCGCGTCCGACGTCCTGGCCGCGCTCGGCGTGCCCTCGCTGACCGATCCCGCCCGCATCCCCGAGTTCACGGCCACGTACGGCATCGCCTTCGTCGACTACGCGTCCTTCTGCCCGCGTTACGCGGCCCGCTACGACGGCCGGTTCGACTTCCTCAGCCCGATGAGCTTCTTCATGCCGGCCGCGACCCTGGTCGTGTCGGCCGACGCGTTCCTCCACGGACTGGCCCACGACGACGTGCGGACCGCCGCGTCAGGCATCCATTCAGCGCGCCCGGACATCGCCCGCGGCCGGGTTGTGACGACCTGGATCGGGCCCGGGCAACGGATCGACGAACTCGCCTCGTTCGGGACGAGCACCAGCGCGGTACTGCAACACGGAGCTGTCCAACTCGTCAGTCAGCACAGCGACGGTGCCACCGGTCCGTGGCGGCGGGTCGTGAGGCACCGCACCGACCACGCCACCAACGCGGCTGCCCTGGTCGAGTCCATCCGCCCGGACGGCGACCCGGCCGTCACGGACTTGGTCGAGCGCAACGCCGCCGCGATCCTCGCCGCCGCACACCCGGGAGTCGCTGACGACGAGGCCCTCCAACTCGTCCGGGAGGCCCGCCTGGACGGCCGCGCCGAGCGGCTCCTTCCCCGTCTCCGCTCCGCCGCCTCGAAGGGCCTCCGATGACTCCGCAACCGCTGCCCGTCAACGAGAACTGGGTCGGCAGGACGCTCGGCCCCCTCACCCGCCGGTTCACCCACCACGACCGGCTGCAGGACGTCCTTCCCCTCGACTCCGACCGTCCGCTGGCCGTCGTGACCGGATTCGGACCGACCAACGCCCCGACCGCCGGCACCCTGTCGGTGATGCTCGGAGTGATCGAGCTGCAGCGCCACCTGCGGGTGCCGATGACCGTGGTCGTCTCCGAGCTGGGCGCGTGGAACTCCCGCAACGTGCCGTGGAACCAGCTCACCGCCGTCCGCGACCAGATGTTCAGCTTCATGCAGGCGATCGGCCTGGACTCGCAGGCCGAGTTCGCGCCGGTCCGGATGCGCTCGCACACCGACACCACCAACCTCGTGCGGTGCGGGCGCATCGCCCGGTTCCTCAGCCGCCAGGACTTCCTCGACCACCACGAGGACCTGGTCGAGCTCTACCAGGACCACGGTCTGCTCGGGAGCGAGGTCGGCCTCACCATGGACGCGCTCTACACCGTCGCGGACATCCTCGGCCCCGCCGAGGAAGGCGCCGCCCGCGTGTTGATGCTCTCGGGTCTGGAGGAGAGCTACTTCACCGAGCTGTCCCGACTCGTCCTCGACCGGCAGCGGGAGGCTGGCGAGCTGAGCCTCGGCTGGCAGGTCGAGCTCGGGGCGCTCTACTTCCGCGTCCTGGAGGGCCTGGGCGGCTACCCCAAGATGTCCAAGAGCATCCCCGCTTCGGGCATCCACCTCGGCATGGCGGACGAGGAGATCGCCGCCCGTGTCCTCGCCGACGACGAGGCCAGCCAGCGTCCCCTGCTCTCGGCGATCGAACTGAGCAGCGGCTGGACCATGGTGGAGATCGACCAGGCGCGGGCGGCATTCCGGCGCAGGCGACAGGAGGCCACCGGGTGGGAGCTGGCCAAGCACCGGTTCGCCGAGACGTTCTCCACCTTCGCCAGGATCTGGCGGGAGTGCGGCCGGTGACCGCAGGTCGGACGTTCGTCGTGCTGGGAGGTGCCGGCCGTCTCGGTCGGCACCTCCTGCCGATGCTCCGCGCGCAGGGGCACCGAGTCATCGGCGTTTCCCGAAACCCTGCCGACGACTCGCCGCCGGACGGCTGGGTCTGCGCGGACCTGACTGCTGCCGCCCGGTGGGCATCGGTGCAGGACCGGCTGCTAGACCTGCTGGGCGGTGCGGGGGAGGTCGTCCTCGTCGATCTCGTCCTCGACCGGACGAGCGTCGTCTCGATGCGACGGTCGATCTCTGCCGCCACCACCTTCACGGTACGAACCCGTCGGCTGCTGGCCGTTGAGGGACATGCGGTCCGGGTCTTGGCCGCAGGCACGACGGCCGCACTGGCACCGCTGGGCTTCCAGACGCCCTACGGCAGGGCCAAGCGTCAACAGGCTCTCCACTACGCGCGGTTGGAAGCCGTCGACCTCGTTCTGCTGCCCCAACTCGTCGGCACCGCCAAGCCCGAACGGTCCGGAGACCAACCGGGCGCGGTCGCCGGCAACAGCTGCACCTACGAGGCTGCCGCAGCAGCTCTGCAAACCGTCGGCCACCACCAGGCGCGACGCTCGCTGTGGGTCGTTCGAGGAGGTGATCCGCAACCGTACGTCCACCGCGGGATCGCCGGCTTGCCCGGCGCGCTGGGCTCGCTCGTCCTCTCCCACACGGTGGGCCGGAACAGCCCGACCGCGCACCGGCGTGCCAGCCGCGAACGGCTCGCGCTCCTGCCGCCCCGTATCCGCGCCGGGGTGGACCACCACGGTGCGCCCGAACGGCTCGTCCGCGCCTTCGAGAGGTACCTGAACATGCCCCGCGCCCGGACCGTCATCGCGGGTGATCAGCCCGCCCGATCGAAGGAAGACGATGAGCAGTACCCCTGACACCGTCGTTCTCGGCACCGGCTTCGCCGGACTCACCGCCGCCACCCGGCTGGCCGAGGAAGGGCACCACGTCCGCTGCCACGGCGACGGCGCCGCCGGCGCGTCCCTGCAGAACTTCGGCCAACTCCACTCGGGAGCCGTCTACGCCCCCGTGCTCCCCGAGGTTGCGGCCGCCTGCTGGCAGCACCGCTCCCGCTGGTCCGGTCTGATCGGCGAGGACGTCCGGCTTGCGCCGGGCTTGGCCCTCTTCGGCTCGCACAGCGAAGTCGAGCGCTACGCGCAGGCGTGGTCCGACCTCGGGATCCCCGCACGACCACTGTCCGCCGCAGAACTGGACGGCTACGGAGTTCAGCCGTCCGTTGCCCCTGCCGCCGCCTTCGCTCTGCCCGACCTCTCCGTGGACGTGGCCGCGGTGCACTCCAAGACCATCGCGCACGCGGCGACCCGTGGGGTCGGCTTCGCCCGTCCGGCGTCGTGCGCGCCGGTCCTCTCCGGGACCGAAGTGGTCCTGTGGAGCGCGGATGCCGGGTACTACCGGCCCGACACCCTCGTACTGGCGGCCGGCCACCGCACGGCTCATCTGCTCGACCTGCTGGGCATTCAGCACCCGTTGGCGATCAGCAACCTGCCGTACGGCGTCCTGGAGGAACCGGTTCCCCGGCTCCCGCTCACCTACTGGCTCGACGGCGACCTGCTCGCCGTAAGCCCCCAGCGCAACGAACTCCGCGTCGCACTTCCCGGCCGTCCTGGCGGTCCTGCCGACGACGCCATCGAGCACTACCGGATCGCGGCGGCCCTGTCGACACGGTGGCCGGGTCTGCCCGCAGAGCAGGTCCGTCTGCAATGGGGCCAGGTAGCGGAGCCGGTAGGTACCGGACCCGACCCGTCGGCGGTCGTGGTCGATCTCCGTCATCCGCCTGCCGGCTGGGGGCAGGTCGCGAACCTGGTCGTCTGCCTGCCGGGCAAGTGGACCACCGCCTGGCACGCAGCCGACCAGGTCGCCCGGGCCGCGGCTTCCAGAAGCTGACAGACCGGGGGATCAGCCGCCGATCCCGATCGCCTTCCGCACCTGCTCCAGCACCGGCTGGGCCCGCCTGCGCGCCTTGGCCGCGCCGATCGCCAGCAGCTCCTCCAACTCGCTGCCCGGCTGCATCAGCGCGTCGTACCGCTCGCGCAGCGGGCCCAGCTGCTCGTTCAGGACGACGTACAGCTTGTCCTTCAACTCGCCCCAGCCCATGCCGCCAGCCTCCAGCCGCGCGCGGACCTCGGCCGTCGTCGCCGGATCGGCGAAGTGGGAGAGCAGCTGGAACACCGAGGAGGCGTCGGGATCCTTGGGCGCCTCCACCGGCGTGCTGTCCGTCGGAATCCGGCGCACGGTCTTCCGCAGCTCCGCCTCCGGCGCGAACAGCGGGATCGTGTTGCCGTACGACTTGCTCATCTTCCGGCCGTCGGTACCGGGCAGGGTGCGGCCGCTGTCCTCGGTCGGCACGACGGCCTTCGGGATCTTCAGCCGGAAGGCGTCTCCGTAGACGGCGTTGAACGCGCCGGCGATGTCCGCCGCGTACTCCACGTGCTGCAACTGGTCCTTGCCGACCGGGACGAGGTCCGCCTCCATGATCAGGATGTCCACGGCCATCAGCACGGGGTAGTTGAACAGCCCCATGTTGACCCCGGCGTCCAGATCCTCGACCCCGGCCTCGCGGTTGCGGTCCCGCGCCGCCTTGTACGCGTGGGCACGGTTCATCAGTCCCTTGGCGCTGAAGCACGAGAGCACCCAGTGGAGTTCGAAGATCTCCGGAACGTCGGACTGGCGGTAGAAGATCGTGCGCTCGGGGTCCAGCCCCGCCGCGAGCCAGGTGGCTGCCACCGAACGGGTCCACCGGCCGAGCAACTCCGGATCGCGTACCGACGTCAGCGCGTGGTAGTCGGCGATGAAGTAGATCGACTCGGCCCCGCCGGCCAGCTCCAGGGCCGGCTTGATGGCCCCGATGTAGTTGCCGAGGTGCGGTTCTCCAGTCGGCTTGATGCCCGTGAGCGACACCTTCGGTTCAGCAGTCACCATGCAGGGAGCCTACCGGCGCGAGCATCACGGGGAGGGCGGTTCGCGACAGCGCCGACCTGCGGTTCGTCCACCAAGATGTCCGGGTGGGTTCGTATCCCGTGTTCCGGATCAGGTGAAGCAGAGGTCCCGGAGGTGGCGGTGGAACCGAGGGCCGCTTCGACGTCCGACGTACGATGTCTCGGAGTGTCATCAAGGTCGGGGCGGAGGAACACGTGGCTCGATGGGAACCCGACGCACAGGCGCGCCTGCAGGACGCGGCGCTGGAGCTGGTCGGCCGGCAGGGATTCGAACGGACGACGGCGGCGGAGATCGCGGAAGCCGTCGGACTGAACCGCCGGACGTTCTTCCGGCACTTCCCCGACAAGAGGGACGTCTTCTTCGCCGGCCAGGCCCGGATCGAAGCCGATCTGGTCGCCGGGGTGACCGAGGCGCCCCCGGGCGAGTCACCGATGGGGCTCGTCGGGCTGGCGCTGGCCCGCGCGGCCGACACCTTCGCGCACCTGCCGAGGGAGCAGGTGCGGACGCGTCAGGCGATCATCGACGCGGAGCCGGCGCTGCTGGAGCGGGAGCGCCAGAAGTTCGCCGCCCTCGCCCGCAGCGTCGGTGACGCGATGCGGGAACGGGGCGTCGCCGACCTCGCGGCCACCCTCGCGGCCGAGTCCGGCGTCCTGGTCTTCCGGACGGCGTTCACGCAGTGGCTGGCCGACGGTGAGTCGCGGTCCCTGCCGCTGATCATCGCCGAGACGGCGGCCGCGCTACGTGCCCTCAACGCCACCCACTAATCATGTCTCTCGGAGACATTAATCACGCCGAAGGCGGTGTTCACAGCGCACACCTCCCGCTATGTTCATGTCTCTTAGAGACATCAGCCAGGGGAGGACGGCGACATGAAGCGCATCCAGTACCACGAGTACGGCGGCCCCGAAGTCTTGCGACTGGAGGAGTTCCAGCCGGCCCGGCCGGGCCGGGGCGAGGTCCTGGTCCGGGTCAGAGCGGCCGCTCTCAACCCGATGGACATCGGCATCCGCCAGGGCAGGATGAAGATGGTCACCGGCCGCAGGTTCCCTCGCGCGCTCGGGCACGACTTCGCGGGCGTCGTCGAGGCGGTGGGCGACGGGGTCACCCTGGTTCGCCCCGGTGACGAGGTCATCGGGGCGGCGGGCATCAAGGCGGCCGGGGCGTTCGCCGAGGTGGTTCTCGTCAAGGAGAAGTCGGTCGTGCGGAAGCCGGGGAACCTGTCGTGGGAGGAGGCCGCCACACTCCCGACGCCCGCCATCACCGCGTACTTGGCGCTGGCCAAGAAGGGCCGGCTGCAGGCCGGGCAGTCCGTCTTCGTCGCCGGCGCGCTCGGCGCGGTCGGCCGGTCGGCCGTCCAACTCGCCACGATGACGGGTGCCTCGGTCGGCGGCAGCTGCCGCGACACCGCCGTGCCGGAGGCCCGCGACCTCGGGCTCGCTCCGCTCGTCGGGTTCGACTTCGATCCGAGCCGCTACGCCCGGCGGTTCGACGTCGTCCTCGACACCTCCGGCCGGCTGCCGCTCACCTCGGCCAAGGCGATGGTCAAGCCCGGCGGCCGCATCGTCGACATCCGGCCCACGCCGGCGAAATTCGTGCGAGCCGCCCTACCGGGCCCCTACCAGGTGCTGGTCGCCAACCCGGACCGGGCCGATGTCGAACAGATCGTGCGGGCCGCCGAACAGGGAGTCCTCCGGCTTCCGATCGCCGACGTGGTACCGCTCGACCATGCCGTCCCGGCCCTCGCGGAGTACGAGCGCCGCACCGGCTCCAAGGGCGGCAAGCTCGTCATCACCTCCTAATGCTGTTGTCAAGCCGCTGATGCGACCGGGAGTCCACGTTGGAAGCACTGTCCGTCACGGATGAGAGCCCACAGGACGTTGACGCG
>NZ_BAAANS010000120.1:0-9711 GCF_039529925.1 Kitasatospora saccharophila
GCATCATGGCCCGCCGACTCACCCGCGGCCACGCAGCCACCCGACAAGGCCCGCGACCACTTTCACCCACCAATCTATGAGATCTCAAACACGGTCTGAGGTGACGTTACGTCACCTTGCCGACAAGTTCCCGCGCCCGGTATCAGTTCGGTGAAAATCTGGCAATGGCGCCCGGGATGCCTGTTCTGTCCGTTGAACGCCTCAGGGCCGGTTGTTAGAGTCACGCGCTCACAGCGCGTCCGACGGGGGCGTGCGCCTGGAACAGCCGGGAGCAGCGCCAGATGGCGATCCTCAAGTCCACGATTCAGGAGCAGGTCGCCCAGGCGATTGCCTCGATCGAGCCCAACGACCGCCCGGTCGCCACCATCCAGACCGTCACCGGTCCGAGCCCCTGGCTGACGAACGGCCTGATCGGCCTCATCGCCCAGCTGTTCATCAAGTACTACTTCGTCACGCTGACCCACCGGGTGGTCGTCATCCACCGCACCTCCCGGATCAGCAACCGCCCGCAGGAAGTCCTGTACGTGATCCCGCTGGACCAGGCCCGCGCCTCGCTCAGCGACGTCCGCCGCAACACCCTGTGGAGCTCGCTGCGCTTCCAGCTGCCGAACGAGCCGAAGCCGACCCGGATGAACATCCACCGCGTCTGGCGGGCCGAGATGGACACCTTCGTCAACGGCCTGCTCGGCGGCGGCCCGGGCGTTCCCGGCCAGTACCCGCAGCAGGGGGCGCCCGGCCAGTACCAGGCCGCGCCGCCCGTCCCGGGCCAGTACCCGCAGGCCCCGGCTGCCGCCCCGTACCCGCCCCAGCAGCCCGCCGCGCAGTACCCGCAGGCGCCGGGCCAGTACCCGCAGGCCCCGGGTGCCAACCCGTACCAGGGCTGAGCCCAGGTCGTACCGGGCGCCCGTCCGACCGCCGCGTGCGGTCCGGACGGGCGCTCCGTCGTTTTCGGGCCCGATGGGCCCGGCGGGTCTCAGCCGAGGTGGGTGCGGGCCCAGTCGGCGAGCAGCTTGGCGCAGTCGTCCACGGACTCCCGCCAGCTGCGGACCGCGCCGTCGCCCGCCTCGTCGCTGACGTGCTTGACCAGCCGGACCGGGAGCCCGGCGCGGCGGGCGACGGTGGCCACCGCGTAGCCCTCCATGTCGACCAGGTCGGCGGTGCGGGCCAGCAGGTCGCGTTCGGCGTCGGCGGAGACGAAGCGGTCACCGGTGGCGAGCACCGGCCCGGCCGGGCCGAGGTCGATCGGGCCGTCCATCGGACGGCCGGTGAGCCCCTCCAGCAGGGCGGTGTCGAGGTCGTGCTGGAGCACCCGGCCGATCTCGTGGGTGCCGCCGAGGCCCGGCTTGAGCGCGCCCGCGGTGCCCAGGTTGACGACGGCGGCGGGCCGTTCGCCCCCCGCCAGCAGGGCGGCCAGCGCGGCGGCCGCGTTGAGCTTGCCCATGCCGGTCAGCAGCACCGGCAGGCCGCCGCCGAGGTGCGCGGCCTCCTCGGGCAGGGCGACGACGAGCAGCGGGCGGTCGGGGGTGACGGTTCCGGTCAGACGCATGGCGCCCAGCTTACGAGGGGGCGGTCGGCGGCCGGACGGGGAGCGGACGGACAGGGAGCGGACGGACGGTCGAGCCTGCGCCCACCGGGGATCGGACGACCGGCCCGAACCGACCGCGCCCGAACCCGCCGCCGGAACCAGCCGCCCGACCGCCCGACCACGGCCGGACCCCGGGCGGACCCCGGGCGGACGGGCGGGCGCCCGTCGGGCACAAGTCGGTCACTGCCCGGCGAACAGCAGGCCAACTCCGGCCGGTCGGCCGTTCCGCGTGGTGATACTGCCCGGAGACGTGGCCGGTGGAGCCGAGGGGGGAACGGTGGCCGCACAGACTCAGGGGAGCGTCCTCGCGCCCGCCCCCGCCGGCGGCCCGGTCGCGGTGCCCGGCGGTGCCGGGCCGGTCGGGCGGTTGTCCGGCCCGCTGGCACGGCTGCGGCGGGCCGCCCGCACCCCGCCGGGACGGCTGCGCACGGCGGCCGCGGTGCTGGTGGCGCTGACGCTGCTGTTCGGCGTCACGGCGGCCTGGCAGTCCGCGGACCGGGCCGCGGCGGCCCGGCAGTTGGCGTCCCGCAGCGAACCGCTCAGCCAGGACGCGGCCGAGCTCTACCGTTCGCTGGCCGACGCCGACGCCACCGCCGCCGCGGGCTTCCTGATGGCGTCCGCCGAGCCGCCCGAGGTGCACGCGCAGTACCAGGCCGACCTGGACACCGCGGCCCGGCTGATCCCGCAGGCCGCCGCGCGCAGCGGCAGCTCCGCCGAGGCGCAGCGGCTGCTGGCCGAGCTGGGTCGGCAACTGCCGCGCTACGCGGGCCTGGTGGAGAGCGCCCGGGCGATCAACCGGGAGGGCCTGCCGCTCGGCGGGGCCTACCTGCGGTACGCCTCCGCGTACCTGCAGGAAGAGGTGCTGCCGAACGCGCAGCGGCTCGCCGACGCCGAGGCCGCCGCCCTGGACGGCGACTACGACGCGGCGGCCGCGGTGCCGTGGGCTGCGCTGGTGCTGGGCGTGCTGCTGCTGGGCGCGCTGGGCCGCTACCAGGTGGTGCTGTTCCGGCGCACCAACCGGGTGTTCAACCCGGGCCTGCTGACCGCCTCGGCCGCGGTGCTGACCGCGCTGGTGTGGACGGCCGCCGGCACCGTGGCGGCCGGCACCGGCCTGCACGGGGCCCGCACCCAGGGCATCGCCCCGCTGCGCGACCTGAACCGGGTCCGGGTGGAGGCGCTGCGGGCGCACACCGCGGAGGTCCTCGACCTGGTCTCGCGCGGCGCCACCAAGAAGTTCGAGGGCGAGTGGCAGGCGCTGGCGGGGACGCTGGCCGACCCGGCCGGCGGCGCCGGTTCGGTGGCGGGCCTGCTGGCCGCGCCGCCGGACCGGGCCCGGCAGCAACTGGCCGACGCCCGGCACTGGTTCGAGGTGTGGCAGCAGCGGCACGCGACGGCCGGGCAGCTCGGCGCGGGCAGCGCGAAGGACGCGTACGAGCAGGCGCTGGGCGCGACCCTGACCCCGGGCCGCGACGACACCGCCCGGGCCGCGTTCGACGCCGCCGGGCAGCAGTGGGAGCAGGCCGCCCGGGCCGAGCAGGCCGCGTTCGAGGCGGCCGCGGGCGGCATCGACGGCGCGTTGGGCGTCCAGGCCGCGGCGGCGGGCCTGCTGGCCGCGCTGGCGGTCGGCGGCACGGTGCGCGGCCTCGGCCGCCGACTGGCCGAGTACCGGTGACGGGGGAGCGAAGGATGCGCGGGGCGAGGATCGGAACGCTGTTCGCGGTCGGGGCACTGCTGGCGGGCCTGCTCGGCACCGGCGGTTCGGCCGCCGGGGCGGGCGGCCCGCTGGGCGGTACGGCGGGCGGTACGGCGGGCGGCGGGCGCGGGGAGGCGCTGGTGCACCTCGCGGCCGGGGCCCCGGAGAACGCGCCGGAGAACTCGCCGGAGAACGCCCCGGGGAACGCGGTGGCCAACGCGGTGGAGGCGGACGGCTGCGACACCGGGGCGTCGCTGCCGCCCAAGGAGCAGGTCGGGTCGCGGATCCGGGCGATCCGCGAGCGCGGCTACCTGGTCGTCGGCATCGACCAGAGCGCCTACAACTGGGGCTACCGGGACTCCCAGACCGGCCGGATCGAGGGCTTCGACATCGACCTGGCGCACGCCGTCGCCGGGTCGGTCCTCGGCGACCCGGACAAGGTCCGGCTCAAGGCCGTCGCCACCGCCGACCGGGTCGCCCTGCTCCAGGCCCCGGACCGGCCGGTCGACATGATCGCCCGCGCGATGACCATCACCTGCGACCGGCTGAAGCAGATCGCCTTCTCCGCGCCGTACTTCAACGTCTCCCAACGGGTGGTGGCGCCGAAGTCCGCGCACGCCGGCACCGTGGACCAGGCGCTCCGCGGCAAGGACGTCTGCGTGGCGGAGAACTCCTCCTCGGCCGCCGCGCTGGACCAGGACCGGCACGGCGCGCGCAAGGTCCTCACGCCCGAGAACCAGCTGGACTGCCTGGTGCTGATGGAACTCGGCGAGGCGCAGGCCACCCTGTCGGACAGCTCGCTGGCCTACGCGATGGTCGCCCAGGACCAGACCATGCAGCTGGTCGACGGCTCCTTCCTGCCCACGTACATGGGCGTCGGCATGAACAAACAGGACACCGACCTGGTCGCCTGGGTCAACCAGGTGCTCGCCGACTGGCGCAACAGCGGTGGCTGGCAGGCCAGTTACGACAAGTGGCTGCGGCCCACCATGGGGGATCCCGGCCCGTACCGGCCGTGGTGAGCGGCGGGACGGCGGCGGTGACGGCCCGGGGGACGGCAGCGGTGACGGCGGCGGTGACGGCGGCGGTGGCGACCCGGGGAGCGGCGGGCGGACGGCAGTCCCGGAAGGGGAATCCGGGGGACCGCCGTCCGCCCGGTGCCGGTCGTCGGGGAGACTGGCGGCCGACGGGCCGTCACCCGGACCTCCACAGGACCGGCGCCCCGTCACCACGACCGTGGCCGAGAGGAGGAACCGCGTTGGCCGGAACGACCCGCCCGGTGATGAACCGTGAGGAGGTCGACCGCGCGCTGGCCCGGCTGGGGGCCGAGCGCGACGCGGTCGAGGCGGCGCTGCTGGCGCTCCAGGACCACCCGGGGCTGCGGCTGCTGACCGGCGCCGAGCTGTCCGGGCGCACCCGGGAGCGCTGGGCGGTCGCCGAGGGCGGCGTGGCCCTGCTGTGGGCGCTGTTCGACCGGTACGCGGAGGCGCTGGCCTCCGCCCGTGCGGTCCGCTCCCGGCGCACCCGGCCCACCGCCGCCGAACTCACCGAGCTCGGCGAGCTGCTGGCCGGCCGCTCGGTGACCGTCTCCGGCGGCCGGCTCCCCCACCCGTCCGGCCAACTCGCCTCCTCCGCCCGGCTGGTGGAGCAGGTCACGCTGGGCGAGCTGCTGGAGCGGATGAACGGCTGGTACGCGGTGGTGATCGAGGTGGTGAGCGCCGTCGACGCGGTCTGGTCGGCGCTGCCCGCCCGGATCGACCTGCTGCTGGCCGAGCTCGGCCGGGTCCAGATGCTGGCCGGCTCGGTCGGGGTGCGCCCCGGCGGCCACCCGCTGGCCGACGACCTCGACGACCTGGCCCGGCAGTTGACCGCGCTGCGGGCCCTGGTGGTGGCCGACCCGCTGGCGCTGTGGCGGCCCAGCCGGGTGCCCGCGCAGCGCGGCCGGGCCGCCGAGGACGCCGCTTGGGCCTCCCCCACCGGCGCCGTGGACACCGCCGGGTTCGACCGGATGGGCCGCCGGCTGGACGACGTGCGGGTCGAGCTGGAGAGCCTGCTGCGGCTGCGCGACGAGTCCCACGAGCGCCTCCAGCAGGTCGCCGACCTGCTGCAGCGCGCCGACCTGACGCTCGCCGAGGCCCGCCGGGCGCGCGGCGAGGTGCTGGCGAAGATCGCCGCGACCGAGGTGCCCCCGGTGCCCGGCCCGCCCTCCGCGCTGCGCGAGGCGATCGGCCAGGCCGTCGGCTTCCAGCAGACCGGCCAGTGGCACCGGCTCGGCCCGCTGCTGGACGCGCTGGAGGACGCCGCCGCCAAGGAGCTCGGCCGGGCCCGGCAGTCGCTCACCGAGGTCGCCCAGCCGCTCGCCGTCCGGGCCGAACTCCGCGGCCGGCTGGAGGCGTACAAGGCGATGGCCGCCCGGCTCGGCCTGGCCGAGGACCCGGAAGTGGTCGAGCGCTTCGAGAAGGCCCGCTGGCTGCTGTGGAGCGCCCCGTGCGACCTGCGGGCGGCGGCCGAGGCGGTCAGCCGCTTCCAGCAGGCCCTGCGCGCGCCCGAACGGCAGCCGCAGCCGCCGGCCCCGCAACCGCCGGCGCCGCGGCCCGAGCAGCCGGAACAGCCGCAACTGCCGGACGGGCAGCCGCCGCAGGTCCAGGACGGGCCCCGGGCGGAGCGGACCGACCAGGGGGAGGACAGCGATGGCTGAGGCGTGCGCCCGCACGGGCTGCGTCGGGGAGATCGACCCGGACGGCTACTGCACCGAGTGCGGGCTCGCCCCCGCCGCGGCTCCGACCGCTGCCGCCCCGGCCGCTGCCGCCCCGGCCGCTGCCGCCCCAGCCGCTGCCGCCACCGTCCGGCCCGGCCCCGGCGACGCCTGCGGGCGCGAGGGCTGCACCGGCGCCCTCGACCCGGACGGCTACTGCGACGAGTGCGGCCTCGCCGCCGCACCGCCCGCCGCCCTCCCCGCACCCGCCGCCCCCGCACCGGTGCCCGCCCCGCGCCCGGCCCGGCCCGGTCCCGGCGACGCCTGCGGACGCGAGGGCTGCACCGGCGCCCTCGACCCGGACGGCTACTGCGACGAGTGCGGCCTCGCCGCCGCACCGCCCGCCGCCCTCCCCGCACCCGTCGCCCCCGCCGGCCCGCCGTCCTCCGTCCCGTCCGGAGGCGTCCCGTCCGGCGGCGTCTCGGGC
Source organism: Kitasatospora saccharophila (assembly GCF_039529925.1). NCBI lineage: Bacteria > Bacillati > Actinomycetota > Actinomycetes > Kitasatosporales > Streptomycetaceae > Kitasatospora > Kitasatospora saccharophila. The sequence continues at coordinate 6,461 of NZ_BAAANS010000120.1, forward strand.
CGTTCCCGGTCCGGCCGTTCGGGCCGGTCGGGGCGCGGCGGTTCGGTGTCGGTGCGCAGTTCGAGGGGCGGCTCCGGCACCGCCCGGCGCGGCAACCTGGGCGCGGGCCTGGTGACGATCGCCCCGGTGCCGGCCGCGGACCCGGCGCGGGCGGTGCTGGCGAACCCGGAGGTGCCGGAGCGCAAGCGGTTCTGCTCGCGCTGCGACCGGCCGGTGGGCCGGGAGCAGGACGGCCGCCCGGGCCGCCCGGAGGGCTTCTGCACCAAGTGCGGCACCGCGTACTCGTTCAGCCCGAAGCTGTCCCGGGGCGACCTGGTCGGCGGCCAGTACGAGGTGATGGGCTGCCTGGCGCACGGCGGCCTGGGCTGGATCTACCTGGCGGTGGACCGCCGGGTGAACGACCGCTGGGTGGTGCTGAAGGGCCTGCTGGACACCGGGGACGAGGACGCGCTGGCGGTGGCGATCGCCGAGCGGCGGTTCCTGGCCGAGGTGGACCACCCGAACATCGTCCGGATCATCAACTTCGTCGAGCACCCGGACGCCCGGACCGGCGCCGCCGACGGCTACATCGTGATGGAGTACGTCGGCGGCAAGTCGCTGAAGGACATCGCGAACGAGCGGCTGGGGCCGGACGGGCGGCGCGAGCCGCTGCCGGTCGAGCAGGCGCTCGCGTACGGGCTGGCGGCGCTGCCCGCGCTCGGCTACCTGCACGCCCGCGGGCTGGTGTACTGCGACTTCAAGCTGGACAACGTGATCCAGTCGGACGACATGCTCAAGATCATCGACCTGGGCGCGGTCCGCCGGCACGACGACGAGGGCCCGATCTACGGCACCGTCGGCTACCAGGCCCCGGAGATCGCCACCGCCGGGCCCTCCCCCGCCTCCGACCTGTACACGGTGGCCCGCACGCTGGCCGTGCTGACCTTCGACTTCCGCGGCTACACCGAGCGCTGGCAGCACGAGCTCCCGGGCCCGGACGAGGTCGAGGTGTTCGCCCGGTACGAGTCCTTCCACCGGCTGCTGGTGCGCGCCACCGACCCGGACCCGGCCCGCCGGTTCGCCTCCGCGGAGGAGATGGCCGGGCAGCTGACCGGCGTGCTGCGCGAGGTGCTGAGCCTGCAGGACGGCCGGGCCCGGCCTGCGGCCTCCACCCTGTTCGGCCCCGAACTGCGGGTCGTGGAGACCGAGTTGACCGAGCGCGCGCCGGACGCCCGGGTCGCCGCGCTGGCCCTGCCCGCGCCGCTGCCCGACCCGGCCGACCCGAACGCGGGCCTGCTCGGCACGCTGCCCGCCGCCGCCCCCGCCGAGGTGCTGGCCGCGCTCCGGACGGCCGGCGCCGACTCCCCCGAGCTGCGGCTGCGGGCCCTGCGCACCCACCTGGAGCTGGCCGACACCGCGGCCGCCGCCGAGCAGCTGACCGCCCTGGAGGCCGAACACCCCGGCGACTGGCGGGTGGTGTGGCACCGCGGCCTGACCGCGCTCGCCACCGACCGGGCCGCGGAGGCCCGGGACGCCTTCGAGGCGCTGTACGACGCGTTCCCCGGCGAGAGCGCCCCCAAGCTGGCGCTCGCGCTCTGCGCCGAACTGCTCGGCGACACCGCGGCCGCCGCCGGGCACTACGCCCTGGTCAACGCCGTGGACCGGTCGTTCGTCAGCGCCGCGTTCGGCCTGGCCCGGGTCCGGCTCGCGGCCGGCGACCGGGACGGCGCGGTCGCCGCGCTGGAGGCCGTCCCGGAGGGCTCCACCCACTGGACCGCCGCCCGGATCGGCACCGTCCGGGCCCGGCTGCGCGGCCGGGCCGCCACCGAACCGCTGGCGGCCGAACTCGCCGACAGCTCCGCCCGGCTGACCGCGCTCGCCCTGGACGCCCGGCGGCGCGAGGAACTCGCCGTCGAAGTACTGGACTCGGCGCTGAACTGGGTGCTGGCGGGGGCCGCCGGGAGACCCGCCACGCTGACCGTGCTGGGACATCCCGCCGCGGAACGGGAACTGCGGCTCGCCCTGGAACACTCCTACCGGATGTTGGCCCGGTTGTCCGACCGGGCCGAGACGAGGATCGAGTGGGTGGAACGGGCCAACCGGGCCCGCCCCAGGACATGGGTGTGAGCATGCCGCAGCAGACCGAGTGCCCGAACTGTGCCGAACCGCTGGGCTCGCAGGACGCGTTCTGCGGGGCCTGCGGCACCTCCCTGACCGGACCGCCGACCCTGCGCGACCTGCCGGTCGTGCCCAGCTGCCCGCACTGCGGCTCCGCCGAGCTCGCCGACGGCTGGTGCCAGCGGTGCGGGCAGGCCCAGCCGCGCGAACGCGACCACCAGGAACGGGAGCTGACCGGCGTCGCGGCGGTCTCCGACCGCGGCCTGCGCCACCACCGCAACGAGGACGCGTTCACCGTCGCCACCGCCGAGGGCCCGACCGGCACGCCCGCCGTGCTCGCCGTGGTCTGCGACGGCGTCTCCTCCTCCTCCCGCCCGGACGAGGCGTCCGCCACCGCCGTCACCGCCGCCGCGGACTCGCTGGTCGCCGCGCTGGCCGCCGGCCGCGACCCCGGCCGGGCGATGCACGAGGCGATCGGCGCCGCCAACCGGGCCGTCACCGCGCTCGCCCACGACGGCACCGCCCCCGACGGCCGGCACAGCAACGCGCCCGCCTGCACCTACGTCAGCGCGATCAGCTCCGGCGGCCTGGTCACCATCGGCTGGGTCGGCGACACCCGCGCCTACTGGATCCCGGACGACCGCGAGTCCGCCGAGCCGTACCGGCTCACCGAGGACGACTCCTGGGCGGCCCGGATGGTCGCCGCCAACCTGATGGCCGAGGCCGAGGCGTACGCCGACCCGCGGGCCCACGCCATCACCGGCTGGCTCGGCGCCGACGCCGAGGACCTCGACCCGCACACCGTCAGCTTCACCCCGCACGTCCCCGGCGTGCTGCTGATCTGCACCGACGGGCTGTGGAACTACGCCGAGGCCGCCACCGACCTGGCGTTCTTCGTCCGCGCCGACGCCCGGACCGAACCGCTGGCCACCGCGCGGGAACTGGTCCGCTTCGCGGTCGAGCGCGGCGGGCACGACAACATCACCGTCGCCGTCCTGCCGATCGACCCGCCGGTCGCGCCGCCCGCCCACGACGCCACCCTGCTCGACGTGCCGCTGCCGCGCGCCGCCGACCCGGACGCCACCGTGCCGCTGCGCCCGGCCGCACCGGCCGCACCGGCCGCCGCACCGGGCCCGCCCGCCGCCGCCCCGCCC
>NZ_BAAANS010000121.1:0-9471 GCF_039529925.1 Kitasatospora saccharophila
CACGCTCCGCTACGTCGTCGAGCAGACCTTCGCCCAACTCCACCAGTTCAAGCGCCTCGCCATCCGCTGGGAGAGACGCCTCGACCTCCACAACGCCTTCGTCTCACTGGCCTGTGCACTCATCTGCTGGCGTCGTCTCAACCGGCAGATACCGTGACGCTGTTGCGAGTACGTACTGGAAGGGCATGTCCATGAGTCTCCCCGGCTGGGTCGGCGATGTCTTCGAGGCCAGGAGGAGGGAGTTCGTCGAGAGCCCGGACGACGAAGGGATCTTCGGGCCGCCCATCCCGCGGGCCGGGGCAACGGAGGAGGACATCACGCGGCTGCGGGCGAGGTTCTCCCAGCCGTTGGAGGAACACTACGTCGAGTTCCTCCGGTACTCGGACGGGATGGAGAACTTCGCACTGGGGAGGCCGATCTACGGCAGTCGCGACTGGCTGAGCGGCCGAGCCCAGGCGGAGTCCGAGGAGTTCCTCCGGGTCCAGAAGGACATCCTCCGGCTGGACGTCGGGATCCCCGACGGAACGGAGATCATCCCGATCTCCATGGAGGAGGACCGGACGTCGGGAGTCTTCATGATCCCGCCCGGTGACGGGCGGGGTCGGATCTTCTGGCTCTCGCACGGGGACCTCTGCTTCTACACCGACCTACGGCAGCTCTTCCGCTGGGCAGTGTCCTTCGACCCGAGTGAAATCAACTGAACTCCGTAACCTCACGTCGCCTTCGGGCGGGCGCCGCACCAGCAGCGCCGCTGCGGCCTGGATGGCCCCCTCGGAGCGGTGACGGCTATCTGACGTGAGTGTCTGCATACCTTCAACCCCACCCCAACGCCATCAACAGCAACAGCAACAGCAACAGCAACAGCAACGAATCGTCGCACTCACCGCAGCTTGCTGGCGCGCAAGATCTTGTTACGAGCTCTAAAGCTGATAGTTGATGGCTGGTCCGCCTGATGCGCGCTGGGGGTGCCCCGCGGGAACAGTCGGGGCACCCCCAGCACGCACCTGGCGGCCCGCTTGCGACAAGCGGGAAACAGATGCACCCATACCCGCCCAAATCTTCAGGCCGAGGGTATGAAAATGCGCCTCTGAAGCGACTTGCTTCACGGCGCGATCGAGATGCGGGGCGCGGCAATTGACTACCGCCCAACTCTTGTCGATCTACCTCCTTTCGGCCTGATCCAATGATTTCGGGCATGGGAAAAGGCTGATATGAATCTGGTGAATAAAAATCCACCGAGCCCTCAAGTTGACCCAGCGGGTCAAAAAGGTTAGTGGACCTGGCCGGGTCGCACTAACGTCTCGGTGGTACGCGTAATGCTAAGGTCGCTCACTTGAACGCGAGCAAGGGGTTTCACGAGCAGAAAAAGAACTATACCCGGCGCGAAAGCCGAGACAAGACCTCACTGCATGGGTGTGGCTGAGCTTGCTTCAGAGGGTATGACACTGACCCCATCGGCACAGAGAGAATCAACTGTGGCGCGAAAGCCCAGAAGATCCCCACTGAAAACACAAACATGACTACACATCAGAGGGAACGCTACCGCCCTCGTCTGCGCTAGAACCATGCTACTGGACATGAAGACCTTATCAAGCCCACTCCGCAGTAACGGAACTGACGGAGCGCCAGATCCTGCGGCCACCCCAGGATGGAGAACTATCCTTCGCATGTCAAGCTGGACTGGGCATCGACCATCGCCAAACCCATCCCAACGCCACTAAAATGGATAAACAGGATGAATCATGCTCAATCAATTCCGCCCGTGCACAGGTAGGGGCTTAGCGCGTAGAAAACGGTCCGTCCGCCGCAGGTCGTGATGATGGAAACCGAGCCCACATCACCCAATGGCCATCCGTCCGTAAAGCCGCCCGCAGCGGGGCACCAGCCGGCCCGCAACGGGTGCCAGCTGGTGCCAGCCTGGTTCATGCCGCCCGGTCCTTCGGCGGGTAAAGCTTGGCGTGCAGGACCCGAACGTCCCACCACGGGTCGGCGGGGGTGGAGAGGCGGGCGGCCAGCAGCTCGCGCCGGGTCGGCGCGGGCAGCACCAGCGGACCCAACTCCTTCTCCTGGCGCTCGTGCTCGCAGCCGGGGCACTCCAGCCGGTCGGGGCTGGCCTTCTGCGTCAGCTCCAGCTCCGAGTCCTCCTCGCCGCCGATCGAACCCCGGCACGTCCAGCACGGGCGCAGCTGCGCGTTGGCGGCGCGGGCCTGGTGGAGGCGCTCGCGGGCGGCCGTGGCCCGCTGCTCCTGGTGCTCGAGGTGGCAGTCCCAGCAGCGGCCGCCGGGGCGGCGGGTGAAGTCCCGGCGGCCGTCGGGGCCGTACTCCCGGGTGGTGGCCTGCTCGGGGATGTTGCCGCAGTCGGCGCAGGCCAGGGCGCGCATCGCCTCACGGTGCCGGCGCGCCGCCTCCCGTTCTTCTTCGCGGGCTTTGTCCTCGCGGGCTTTCTGGCGCTGGTTGTAGGCGCCGCGGCTGTCGGGGTTGTCGAGGGCGTCCAGCAGGCCGTGGCGCCCGGGGCGGCCGTAGCGCCACCAGACGGGGCCGAGGGGGCCGTGCTCGGTGAGCAGGTCCAGGGTGGTGGCGATGACGGGGATGGCGTCGTCGTACTCGCGCCAGCCGTCGCCGTCGTTGTCGTCGCGGGTGACGGTCCAGCGGGTGCCCTGCCAGCAGTCGGCGGACATCTGCGCGACCTTCTGCTGCCGGTTGGCCAGGGTGGTGGCGCCGGCGTCGGTGAAGACCAGGGCGACGGGCGGGTAGCCGGGCCGGGTGTGGCCGGGCCAGGTCCGGCGCCACCAGTGCACCATCCGGTCGGCCGGGTCCTTGTCGGCGAGGGCCGGGTCGCTGTCCTTGACCTTGACCCGGAACAGCTCGCGGTAGGCGGGCAGCTTCGCCGCCAGGCGGCGCAGCGACATGGTGGAGCGGTCGACCTCGACCATGAGGACCGGCAGTCCGATCTCCGGGGCCTGCCACAGGGCGTCCGGGCGGACCTTGCGGCGGCCGCCGGGCAGGGTGAACTCGACCTCGGTGGCCCAGTCCTCGATCACCCCGACGCCGCCGCTTGCGCCGGGGGCGGTGCCGCCGAGGACGAAGGCGAGCACGCTCTCGTTGACCGCCATCGCGTGTTGCGCGCCGCTGCTGCCCGCGCCCCGCGCGGTGCCGCCCATCTCGGAGCGGGGCAGGCGCAGTACGTGGCCGGCGGCTTCCAGTCCGGCGGTGCCTTCCAGCCGCCAGGTCTTGTCCCGGGTCTTGGTGTTGCCGTCGGAGGCGACCAGGTGCTGGCGGGCGAGGTCGTTCAGCGCCTGGCGGATCGCCTTGTTCGACATCACGTCGGGGCGCAGCAGGCGCTGGAGCTGGGTGGCGGTGGCGACTTTGAGAACGCCGAGCGCGCCCAGGACTTCGGCGCGCAGCGCGTTGGCGCTGTCGTTGCCCTTCGCCTTGCCGCGCCGAACCGCTGCCCGGCCGGGGTCGGCGGCGTCGGCCTGGTCGTCGCCGAGGTTCGGCCCGGCGGGGCGCTGACGGGTGCTCACGGGCTTCTCCCGGGGTGCGTGGACGGTGTGCGCTCCTCCGGGATATCCGGCCGCTGTGACAGCCGTCGAGCCCGTTGCCAACGTGCGCGCCGCGCCCCGGCCCGGCCCCTGACTCTGCGGCCGCGGCGGCCGCTTTCCCTCACTCGCGCGGACGGCTCTAGCCGGACGCGAAGAAGAAAAAGAGCCCGCCGCAGGCGTGCTCCCGAACCGAACAGACGACACAAGCCAAAACCAAAAGCAAAAAGACGGGAGAAGAGGGATGTCGAACCCTGGGCGGGCACCGGATCCGGGCCCTGACGTGCCCATTCTTCGACCCCGGATGCGGCAGGCCCGGTAGGAGGTGCGGTAGAGGAAACGGTAGATGGAACGGTAGGGCCGGGCGAAACTCACCGGCCAGTCAAGGTGCCCGGTGAGTTTCCTTGACGGCCCGTCAAGGAAACTCACCGGGCACCTTGACGGCCGTTCTGGCAGGTCAGAGCGGTGCTGGCGAACCTGGCCGCCAGCGTTGGTGAGGACCGGATAACGGACCGGTTATCGGACCGGTTAGAAAACCGGTTAGAACGGCGGATACCTTGACAGGCGCAGTTATGCAATCGTTATGCGGAACCAACCTTGGTAGCTAGAAATCCGGTGAGTTTCGTGGGGTTTCATTCCCCGAGCACGGGATCGCCCCGTGCACGAAACCCGAAGGAGTGCCTTCGTGACCGGGGATCTGGAAACCGACCACGCCGTCCTGGTGACGCTCGCCCGCTTCACCCTGGCCACCGCCGAACAACTCCACCAGCTCCACGGCGGGCAGGCCGGCCTCAAGCAGACCCAGAAGCGCCTGAGCCGCCTGCACACCGAGGGCCTGGCCCACTTCGTCACCCTGCCGCAGGCCGGGCGGGCGAAGGCCTGGTACCTCACCGCCGCCGGCGCGAGCGCCACCGCCGCCTTCCCCGAGACGCGCCGCCCCAACGGCACCGGCGCGAACGCGGCCGCCGCCACCGAGGACGCCCTGCGCTACGGCCGCAGCCACTTCCTCAACCTCGGCCGCATCCACTGCGCCTTCGTCGCCGACGCCCGCGCCCGCGGCGAGAGCTGCGGGCCGCTCGACCTCACCCCCGCCCCCGAGCACCGCGCCGGCCCCGGCGGGCCGCTCTACCGCCCCGCCGCCGAATGTCCGCGTACTCGTTGAAGTGCTCAGCAAAGTACAGCTGAACGTGCTCAGCTCCTGCTGCGGGTGGGCGCCAGGAAAGCCCAGCCGCTCAGCCCAGGCTCGGTGTCTGCCGCAGGTGTCATGATCTTGCTTGTGGACGAGGTCATGGGTGTTCTGAGGCAGGAGTTTGATGCGGAGGAAGGAAGCTTCCTCCTTCGGCTGCGGGGTGATCTGGAATGGGACCGGGCGGCCTTCAGCCGCCTGGAGCGGGCAATGCGTGCGGCCTGTGAGCGACTCCAGGGAGACGAGAAGCTCGATCGCTGGATCGTCGAGGGGTTCTACGAGGTTGCGACATGGGTTCCGTCGTGGACCTCACACGCGAACTTCCCAAGGCCGGTCCCGGACAGCTACTACGAGGACTGCATCGAGCGTCTCGGTGATCTGGTCGACTGGTTCTTCCGCGGGTGGCACAACTACTCGGAAGGACATGCCTGGGTCGACCTCTGAAGCCGTCGTCGGTCAGGCCGCGTCAGTTTCGCGTTCGATTGCGGTGAGGCGGTTCTTCAGCCGGTAGCTGGGCCCGTTGATCGAGATCACGTCGCAGTGGTGGAGGAGCCGGTCGAGGATGGCGGTGGCGAGGACCTCGTCGCCGAACACCTGTCCCCACTCGCTGAAGGTCTTGTTCGAGGTCAGGATGATCGAGCCCTTCTCGTAACGCTTGGAGATCACCTGGAAGACCAGGTTCGCCTCGGCGCGTTCCAGGGGCTGGTAACCGACCTCGTCGACCACGAGGACGCTCGGCCGCAGGTAGGTGCGGAGTTTGCTGGTCAGCCGCCCTGCGGCCTCGGCAGCCTTGAGGTGTCTGACCATGTCGTCGAGGCTGGTGAAGTAGATCGAGAAACCCGCCCGGCAGGCCGCGACCGCCAGAGCGACGGCGAGGTGGGTCTTGCCGACCCCGGGCGGCCCAAGCAGGGCGGCGTTGGCCTTGGCCTCGACGAAGGAGAGGGTGGCGAGGTCCTTGATCTTGCGCGGGTCCAGCTCGGGCTGGAACGAGAAGTCATAGTCGTCCAGCGTCTTATGGTGCGGCAGCTTCGACAGCCGAAGGTTCTGGCGGAAGCGGCGGTCGTCGCGGACGGCGAGTTCCTCGGCCAGGACCAGGTCGAGGAAGTCGAGGTAGCCCATCTTGGACTCGTCGGCCCGCTGGGCGTACTGGTTGAGGCTCTCGGCGAGGTGGGGCAGGCCGAGTTTGGCGGCCATGGTGCGGATGCGGGCGCTGACCAGTTGACTCAACTCGACTCCGTCGTCGTGGGGTTGGTGGTGAACGGGCGGGTGCCGGTCAGCTCGTCATAGACCGACAGGGGCCTGCGGCCGACCTCGACGTGGGCGGCGGCGGCCCGGCTCAGCAGAGCGCGGAGCGGGCCGGCCTCCTCATTTGGAGACCGTCCGTGCCTGGGGCGGGGCAGGACATCGCCGGCGGTGACACTGCGGGTGTCGCCCTTCGGCAGGCCGTCCCAGTGGCGCTCGTCGACGATGCGGGCGCCCCGGCCCACCGCCCGTGAGTGGACGGCCAGTAACGTGCTGCCGTTCGCGTCGGGAACCGTGGCATGCAGGATGACCTGGGACTTCGTGGCCCGGATCTCGACCAACTGACGGGGGCGGACCTTGCGGGCCGGAACCGAGTAGAGGTTGGCGTCGAAGGCCACCAGGCAGTCCTTCCCGACATGCCGCAAGTGCCGCTGGGTGACGACATAGGGCGTTCTCGGCAGCGGCCGCAGGGCCATGTGGTCACGGACGGCCCGGTGGCCGATGACCTCGCCGTGGGTGCCGTGGACGCGGGCCCGCCGCAGTGGCACCCAGGCCGTGAACGCAGCGTCGAGCTCCTCGATCGAAGCGAAGGCCCGGCCGGCCAGGACGTGGTCCCGGACGATGGAAACCTGCCGCTCGACCCGGCCCTTGCCGGTGGGGCGATAGGCGGCGAGCACGTCGATGTCGAAGTCGTAGTGCCCGGCGAACGCCACCGCCTCCGGGTGGAGCGGGACCGCCTCGCCCGGGGCGACGTGCCGGCGGACCACGGTCTTGGTGCGGTCGTAGACGATCGTCATCGGCACCCCGCCGAAGTGCGCGAACGCCTGGCGGTGGCAGTCGAAGAACGTCGCCAGGTCCTGACTGGTGGTGAAGCAGCAGAACGGATCGCGGGAGTAGGACAGGACCATGTGGAAGGAGTAGACCTTCGGAATTCCGAGATGGGCGAGGATCTCGCCCTCATCGCCCCAGTCGACCTGGGCCTGGGCACCGGGAACGACCTCGAACCTGCGGTGCAGACCGGCCAGTTCACCAGGGGCAATCCCCAGCTCCTCTGCGATACGGGGCCGTGCCTCCTGGAGGTAGAGCTTCACCCGCTGGTAGTTGCCGGTGAACCCGTACTCGGCGACCAACCGCTCGTGGACCACCGCGCCCTTGATCAGGATCTCGGAGCGCAGCATCGCATCGATCAGCGGCGCGACCTCGTCCACCACCCGCTTGCGGGCCTGCCCGCCCGGCGCCCGGCGAGGCGGTGAGATCGGAGCCTGCGCAGCCAGGTACTTGCGAACCGTACGGCGATTGAGCCCGGTCTCCTTCGCGATCTCCGACAGACTCATCACACCGGACTCATGCAGCCCACGGAAGCGTCGAAGTTCCAGCCAACGATGCGGATCCAAGACCACTTCAGCTGCCCTCCGTCCACGAACCGGACAGCAGCAGAGTGCCGGGCACCGGCCCTCAACACCTCAAGAACTGGGCACGTTCACTCGTACGTGGCTGAGCACATCCACGCGTACGCCGACACCGAACTCGCCTACACCGCCAACCTCGACGACGCCCGGCTTCGGCTGCGCGCGTTCGTCGAACTCCACCGCCCCGATGTCGGCACCGAACCCATCGCCGGGCAGCTCGCGGCCTGCGCCCGCCTGTGGGACCAGGCGGGCCCGAACGACACCGGGCGGGCCTGGGAGCGCCTGTGGAAGGCCTTCCCGCGGCTGCTGGTCGTCCTGGCCGGCACCACCACCGCCCAGGCGCGCACCGCAGTGGCGGACCTGCGCCTGGCCGCCGAGGAGCAGCCCGTCCTCGCCGACATGCTCGCCGCCGTCCCGGCCGGCGCCGCCCGCCTCGAAGACCTTCTGCAGCGTGGCCCCGCCGCGCCCATCTGGCACCCGCTCGCCGGGACGGACCGAGGGGCACGCGGCTGGGCGGAGCTCTAGAAGGCACACAGCAAGGGGGGACCGAAACCCCCTTGCGCGATGCCAACAAATTTAACTATGTTTGCTCTCAGGAAGGTAACTGAAACTCAGTAGCATTGGAGAGGCATGTGAAGCACGCGTACACGATCCAGGTCACCCTGGACGCGGGGACGACCTGGCAGAACCACGCCGCCGACCCGTGCGGGATCCAGGAGACGGACGCCACGGCCGCGCGCCTGGCCTCCGATCTCTTGAACGAGGCGTTCGAGGTCCGGCTGAAGATGGACGGCACCGAGCCGCTCGGCGAGCTGCGGTGCTGCGTCTGGGACGGCCCCCACGCGCAGGGGGCGCCCGCGGCGGTCGCGAGCTCGGGCACCGACCTGCAGTGGGAGGCCCTGGAGCGGACGCTCTCCGAAGTGGCCGACGACCTCGCCCACTTCGAGGAGGAGAAGCGCCAGGCCGACCAGGCTGCCGCCTCCGCCCAGACCGCAATCCTCAACGCCCGCCGGCGCCTGGAGAACCTCGCCCTCGCCGGCCTGCGCAGCAACATGCCGCAGGTCATGATCGCCCACGGGGCGCGCCGCAGCCGCGAGTGGGTCCGCCGCCTCCAGGACGACGGCACCGTGAGCATGGCCGACGACCTGCGCGCCGCCGTGCTGGAGCAGGGCGGCACCTGGAACGCCAAGCGGGCCGTCGACGCCCTCGCCGCCGCCGGCCACGACACCGACGAAAAGGGCGCCCGCGCCGTCCTGCGCAAGCTCGCCGCCGACAGGACCACCATCAAGGTCCACCCCACCTCGGCCATCTACGAGGCCAACCCCGACCAGCCGTAGGCGCGGCCGACGCCCACCGCCGCTCACCTTGATGCCCGCCTCAGGACGCCTGAGGCGGGCATCAAGGTGAGCGGCCCGGTACCAGGCGGGTAGCGCGATCGGGTGGGATTCCTTCCACGTCTTGGTGCGTTGGAAGGTGACGCCACGGCGGGCGAGCAGGCACCGTAACGCCTCGCGTCCGATCCGGATCACGCGACCGTGGACGCGGCGCAGGTAGGCGGCGAGTTTGCGGATCGACCAGCGGGTGAAGGGCTGGCCGAGCTTGGCCGGACGGGTGGTGGCCGTCGCGACGACGAACTCCTCGTCGTCAGGACTGAGCAGGCGGGGACGGCCTCCCGCCCAGCGAGGGTCCAAGCAGGCCAGGCCGATCTCGTTGAACCGGTGGATCACGTCGCGGACGGTGTCCTCGTCGGCCTGCACCAGTTCGGCGATCACCGGGACCCGGTTCCCGCCGGCCGAGGCGAGCAGCATCGTCGCGCGCCGGAACCGCACCGAACTGGTACTGCCCCGACGCACGATCTGCTGCAGCTTCTGCCCCTCCTGGTCGGTCAACCTGCGCACACGGACAGGCTCGGCCACCACACCCCCAACGATCGGACGGACGTCACCGCACATCCAACCGCCCCGACCACCAACCCGGCGAACCAATGCGGTCAGAGCACTAGCCGGCATCCGGGAGCTGTTCCCGCAGGTCGGGCTGGTCTGGGTCGACGGCGGCTACGTCAACTCCGTGGACGCGGGCCTGGTCGGCTGGGCGG
>NZ_BAAANS010000122.1:0-9288 GCF_039529925.1 Kitasatospora saccharophila
TCATGGCCCGCCGACTCACCCGCGGCCACGCAGCCACCCGACAAGGCCCGCGACCACTTTCACCCACCAATCTATGAGATCTCAAACACGGTCTCAGCTTGTAATTTATCCAGCGGCCTCGAACAAGCGGGCCCGGTGATCACTCGTTCGGGTGTCTCTGGGACGTGGGCACGGCCTTCGCGTGATCCTGAACTCGACTAAGGGTTGCAGGACTTGACGCGAAGGCCGTGCTGGTGGTGGTGGAACAGGGTGTGCGGGGCGAGCCGATCGCGGAACTGTCACGCTTCCGGGGGGTCTTCTACGACTGCCTGACCGGGCGGCGCGACGCGCTGTTCGAGCTGACCGACGCGGTGCTGTGCACCGACGGGCCGGTAAAGACCCTGGTGGGCCTGGCGCTGGCGCCCGAGCACCGGCGCGGGCACGGGGCCCTGTACGGCGCGCTGAACCGCGGCCGTCTCGACGTCGACCGGCTGCGGAGCGAGCTGGCCGGCCTGCCGCTGCCGCGCGCGGCCGACGGCCGCCTGGTGCTCGCGGTGGACGTCTCGCCGTGGCTGCGGCCGGACGCCGGGACCTGCCCGGACCGCTCCTTCTGCCACACCTACGGCCGCGGCGACGCCAAGCACCAGATGATCCCCGGCTGGCCGTACTCGTTCGTCGTCGCGCTGGAGACCGGGCGGACGTCGTGGACGGCGGTCCTGGACGCGGTGCGACTGAAGCCTGGCGCCGACCTGGCCGCCGTCACCACCGCCCAACTCCGCGACGTGGTGGTGCGGCTGATCACGGCCGGGCAGTGGAAGGCCGGTGATCCGGAGGTCCTGGTGGTGATGGACGCCGGCTACGACGCCCCACGCATCGCTCACCTGCTCGGCGACCTGCCGGTGCAGGTCCTCGGCCGGCTCCGCTCGGACCGGGTGATGCGCCGACCCGCTCCGACCCGGGCCGAGTGGAACGCAGCGCATCCGGCCGGTGGCCGGCCGCCCAAGCACGGAGGCGAGTTCGTCTTCGGGGACCCCGGCACCTGGGGCGACGAGCAGGTGGTCACCACCACCGCCACCCGCCGCTACGGCACCGCCGTGGCCAGGGCTTGGGACCGGCTCCACCCCCGGTTGACCCGCCGCGCGGCCTGGCTGGACCACGACGGCGAGCTGCCGCTCCTCGAAGGCACGGTGATCAGGCTGGCCGTGGAGAAGCTGCCCAGCGGCGGGGTGAACCGACCGGTCTGGCTCTGGTGGTCGCGCACCGGCGCCGGCGCCGAAGACGTCGACCGCTGCTGGCAGTCCTTCCTCCGCCGCTTCGATCTGGAGCACACGTTCCGCCTGCTCAAGCAGACCCTCGGCTGGACCCGGCCCCGTCTGCGCGACTCCGCGGCGGCCGACCGCTGGACCTGGCTGGTGATCGCCGCCCACACCCAGCTCCGCCTCGCCCGCCCGCTCGTCGCCGACCTCCGCCACCCCTGGGAGCGACCGGCGGAACCGAACAAGCTCACCCCCGCCCGGGTCCGCCGAGGGTTCCGAAACCTGCACACGAAGTCCCCCTCACCAGCGCAAGCGCCGAAACCCACCCGCCCCGGCCCCGGCCGACCGCCCGGCTCGAAGAACAAGCAGCCCACCGCCCGCTACGAGGTCGGAAGAGTCCTGGCCACGGGCGAGGCGCACACCCGCCCCGCCCACCACAAGAAGGGCACCAAGCCCCGACGAACCGGGTCCGTTGAGCCGCACCACGCCACCGCTGGAGGGCCGCAATCCCATCGTTGAGCCGCTAGAGGTCGCGGTCGTACGGGATTCCACGGGGGCTACGCTGCGGTCATGCCGAAGATCAGGTTGAACAACGACAACGAGAAGATCCTCGGGATCTGGGTCGAACCATGGGGCGAGGACTACTGGATGAACCCCAAGGAACAGTTCACCGTCACCACCGAGACCCCCGAGGGCGTGCACTCCGACGAACCGCCCTTCGAAGTCGTCCTCCACGATCAAGGCATCAGTCTCTACGTCAACATCGGCTATGAGGCCGTGGTCACGGACCAGTCAGGCTCCGAGCTGGAATGCGGTCACCAGCGCCCCCTCGAAGTCCTTCGCGCCTGGACCGAGTCGGCCGAAGCCGCTGCCCAGCGAGCCGCCGAGTCACCCACTCTCCGGGACATGACTCGTGCACATGCCAACCACATGCGCTGGGCATTGACACAGGCCGAAGTCGCCGCCCGGCCAACGCACGAATAGCTCGCACGTCGGGCCGATAGTTAAACGACAAGCTCAGACACCACGCGAGGAGGCATCTGCTTCCGGTCCGACCGCCCGCTCGCCCGAACGTGCTGGTGCTCGGGCGAGCAACTGGCGCCGTAGTGCTAGTGTCCTGAGTCGGAGATTCGTCGGCAGTAGGCGGCGACTTTGTCGAGGATTTCGTCGGCGGTCTTGGTCCAGATGAACGGTCTGGGGTGGTCGTTCCAGTCGGCGAGCCAGGTGCGGATGTCGCGTTCCAGGACTTGGACGGAGCGGTGGACGCCGCGGCGGAGCTTCTTCTGCGTGAGTTCGGCGAACCACCGCTCGACCAGGTTCAGCCAGGACGATCCGGTCGGGGTGAAGTGCAGGTGGAAGCGGGGGTGGGCGACCAGCCAGGTCTTGATCGCCGGGACCTTGTGGGTGATGTAGTTGTCCAGGATCAGGTGCACCTCGAGGTCGGCGGGGACCTGGCGGTCGAGCTTGGCCAGGAACTTCTTGAACTCGGCGGTGCGGTGGCGGCGGTGGAGCGAGCCGATGACCTTGCCGGTCGCGGTGTCCAGCGCCGCGAAGAGCGTGGTGGTGCCCGAGCGGACGTAGTCGTGGCTGCGGCGCTCGGGCACCCCGGGCATCATCGGCAGCACCGGCTGTGAGCGGTCCAGGGCCTGGATCTGCGACTTCTCATCGACGCAGAGGACCAGGGCGCGTTCGGGCGGGTCGAGGTAGAGGCCGACGACGTCGCGGACCTTGTCGATGAACAAGGGGTCGGTGCTGAGCTTGAACGTCTCGGCGCGGTGCGGGGCCAGGGCGAACGCGCGCCAGATCCGGGAGATCGCGGACTGGGACATGCCGGTAGCGGCGGCCATGGACCTCGTCGACCAGTGGGTGGCGTTCTTCGGCTTCTCCTCCAGGGTTTTGACGATGACCCGCTCGACGTCCGCGTCGGTGATCTTCCGCGGGACGCCGGGGCGGGGCTCGTCGCCCAGGCCGTCCAGGCCCCGTTCGATGAAGCGCCGGCGCCAGGTACGGACCGTGTCCGGCGCGACGGCGAGCCGGCGTGAGACGTCCATGATGGAGTGGCCGTCGGCGCACTCAAGGACGATCCGCGACCTCAACGCCAGCGCCTGGGCGGTCGAACGACGACGTACCCAGGACTGCAGCACCTCCCGCTGGCCATCAGTGACCGACAACGGCGGGATCTTCGGACCAGGACGACTCACACCCAACCAACGACGAATCTCCGACTCAGGTCACTAGGAGCTGTCCGGCCGATCACGTGGAGGTGGAGGAAAAGGGCGGGCCCGGGGCTGTGGACCCTGGTAGAACATGGGCCGATGGGTATTCAGGAACGTAACCGCAAGGTGTACCGGCCTCTGCGGCGGGCTGGCCTCGAGGTGATCCCCAACGCTGTGCCAGGGGACACGATGCCGTTCGTCCGCGGATACGGTGCGGAGGACGTGGCCGGAGGCTTCTCGCACCGGTACGACACCTCGCGGCTGGTCGAGCGGCTCAATGCGGGCTGGTACGACCTGGCGGTCTCCTCGGGCCTCTTCGACCACCGGCGGGAGTTCCTTGTGCAGCTTCCGCAGGGCACCCGTTCGCACCGGGCCGCTCTGCAGCACCTGCACAGCGGCAACACTGCACCGGCGCTCTGGACCCGGGTCCGGCTGCTGGATCGCTGGGACATCATGGGCCGAGGCGCGGCATCGGCGTTCCTGGGCGTGCACTCAGGCCACCCGGGCTTCGGCATGATGGCTCTGGATGGCAGCGTGTACATCGAAGCCTCGACGGGCGAGACCGGCATCGACGTGCTCGCGGTGCCTCACCCGGACCGCTCAGAGAACGTCCTGCGGCACCTGGAGTGGATCACGCGCTACAACAGCCCTTACGCAAACCGCGAGGAAAAGCAGCGTGTCGCCGTCTGGCTCGCCGACCGCGCAGGGAGCCTTCCGGGTCGCTGATGACGAGGTCCCGGACGGACTGACTGACTCATGTGCGGAGCCAGATGACGAGGGCGGCCACGGTGACGGTGCCGAGGAAGACGTATCCGCGCTTGTCGTAACGGGTCGCGACGGCGCGGGAGTTCTTCAGCTTGTTGATGGCCCTCTCGACGGTGTTGCGCTTCTTGTACCGCTCCTCGTCGAACCCCGGTGGCCGTCCGCCTCGCGACCCCTTACGCAGGCGGGCGGCCTGACTGTCGGCCTTCTCCGGGATCGTGTGCCGAATGCCGCGCCACCGCAGGTACTGACGGCAAGGACCGTTGCTGTAGGCCTTATCGGCCGCGACGCTGTCGGGCTTCTTGCGGGGCCTGCCCGACCTGAGCCGGGGGACCCGGATCTTCTCCAGCACCGGCACGAACTGGGTGCAGTCGGCCCGCTGACCTGGTGTGACAACCAGGGACAGCGGGCGGCAGAGACCGTCCGCGCTCAGATGGATCTTGCTGGTGAAGCCGCCGCGCGAACGGCCCAGTCCCTCGCCTCCCGCACCACCTCCACCAGCCGGCCGACGAGACTCTGCCACGGACTTTCGTCCTGGTGTTCCACCATCTCGGCCCCCTTTGAGCCACCGAGAGCCGGCGGCGGATCGATGCGAGCACCGGCCGCGTGCTGGTGCGCGCGCACGATGGTTGAGTCCACCGAGACGTCCCAGTCAATCTCGCCCGCCGCGTCGGCCGCCGCCTGGATTCGCTGCAGCAGCCGTTCCCAGGTGCCGTCCGCCGACCACAACCGATGGCGCTCATAAACGGTCTTCCACGGCCCGAACCGCTCCGGCAGATCGCGCCAGTGCACCCCGGTCCGAACCCGGTGAAGAATCCCATCGATCACCTGCCGGTGATCACGCCACCGCCCGCACCGACCGTTGCTCACCGGCAGGAACGGCCGCAGCCGTTCCCACTCCGCGTCCGACAGATCCCCGCGCTCGCCCCGCCCCATACACGGGACAACGATCCGACCAGCCGACAGTCACATGATCGGCCGGACGGCTCCTAGTGCTGTGACCGGGAACGTTTACCGGGTTGGGCGACTGTGAGGTGGTGGGGGCCAACCTCGCGGTGGGAGCGTCCGCTTATGCTCAGCTCGTGCAGCCGCCTTTCGATAGAAGCGATCCGTTGATCACGGCGTTCCCGGTGGAGCTCGCGGGAGATGCCGAGGCAGTTCTAGCGGTCATGCCTCCTTCTCGCCTCCGGCCGGCAGCGTCGTTTTCGGTCGTTGTAGAGGGCCAGCAGGTGACCATCCCGGGGCGTCTCTACAACGACGAGCCGCCGCCCGACGCGATGGGGTCGCTCTCGTCGCGTCAACGGCAACTTCTGCACTGCCTGTACTCAAGGCACTGCGATGGGATGGTCAGGCAGCGCCACCTGGCGAAGGTCGTTGACTCCACGGACCCTTGGGTCGTCCCGTTCGTCGTGCAACTGGTCGGCGAGTACGTTTTGGAGATCCTGGTCGACGTCTGCGACGGGCTTCGTGACCTTGCCACTCCGGGCACCCGGGGCCACGTCGCCTATGGGCAGTTCATCGTGGACAACCCGGCCTTCTTCGCCCGCATTCAGCGGCGGGTCGTGAGCTACTGGAGTTGCTACTACCGTTCCGCCTATTCGAGTTTCCGGGGCTACCCGGGGTCTACTTTGCTTGACCTCCTTCGGTCCGCTGCCTCCGACAGGGCAGGGCATCCCTGGCCCGATCTCGCTCCTTCAGCCGGTGCTAGGGCGGACGGCTACTGCTAAGGCTGGCCGACGAGGTTCGCCGGGTTGATCAGGCTGCGGCAGCGGCAGGTCGTCCGCCCCAGCGGACGCCCTTCTCGCTGCGGACACGGGCGCGCTCACGGCGTTGAGCTGCAAGGACGTCAGGATGTCGTGCGTTCTTGTTGCGCCAGCGCAGGTAGGCGTGCAGGGCTCGGGTCTGGACTGTGTGGTTGCGGTGGTGGGAGTTTGCGATGGTGAACTGCCGCAGTGGCCCGAAGTGGGCCTCGATCGGGTTCGCCCAGGACGCGTAAGTCGGGGTGAAGCACAGCTCGACCCGGTGCTTCTTCGCCCAGCGGCGGATCTTCTCGCCCTTGTGCGCGGAAAGGTTGTCGAGGATCACGTAGATGGGTGCGCCGTCGGGGCGGGCGGCGCGGATCGACTTCAGCGCGGCGAGCGTGTTCGCGGCACCCTTCTTGAGGCGGTTGACGCCCCAGAGGGTGTCATCTCCGACCGAGTAGCAGCCATGGAAGTACCGGATGCCGTGGGTGCGGTGGTAGGTCGCCGGGTGCCGCTCCGGGTAGCCGACGACGGCCCAGCCCGAGCCCACCGTGGGCCTGATGCCGAGTGGGCCGAACTCGTCAAACGCGAAGACGCGGTCCGGAAATCGGTTCAGGACCTCCTCGATCCGGTCCAGCTTCGCGTCGCGATCGGGGTCCGGGGACTCCTTCCACGTCTTTGTGCGCTGGAAGGTGACGCCGCGTCGGGCAAGCAGGCAGCGTAAGGCTTCGCGGCCGATTCGAATGACCCGGCCGTGAACGCGGCGCAGGTAGGCGGCGAGTTTGCGGATGGACCAGCGGGTGAAGGGCTGGCTGAGCTTGGTCGGTCGGGTGGTGGCCGTCTGGACGACGAAGTCCTCGTCGTCAGGATTGAGCAGGCGGGGACGGCCTCCCGCCCAACGAGGGTCCAGGCAGGCCAGGCCGATCTCGTTGAACCGGTGGATCACGTCGCGGACGGTGTCCTCGTCGGCCTGCACCAGCTGGGCGATGACCGGGACGCGGTTCCCGCCGGCCGAGGCCAGCAGCATCATCGCGCGTCGGTAGCGAACCGAACTGGTGCTTCCCCGGCGCACGATCTGCTGCAGCTTCTGCCCTTCCTGGTCGGTCAGTCTGCGCACACGGACAGGCTCGGCCACCGCGCCTCCAGCGGGTCGGATCGGACGTCACCGCACATCCAACCGCCCCGACCACCAACACGGCGAACCTATGCGGTCAGAGCACTAGCCGCACGGCCAAGACCGACAGGTGGCCTGACTCCGGCCCCCCGCCAGCTGCCGAGGGACGTTCACCACTGAGACGGGACGGGCCGGAGAGAGCGGCCACCGCGCCACCGACCCTGTGCGGACGATCTTGCTCCAAGCCAGTTACTAGAGGACTGACGGACCGGGCCTGACCCGTCGGCGGCCCACCAGGTGCTCGCCGCCACCCCGCTCGCCGCCCAGGCCGAACGGCGCCACCCCGCTCGCCGCCCAGGCCGAACGGCGCCGCCCCGCGATCGCCGAGGGCAGCTACCCGCCCCGCTTCCCGCCGGCGCTGGCCCGCAAGGGCGCCGACCTGGTGGCCTCCACCGCCCCATCGAGCGCCCTGCCACTGGCCGAGGCGATGCGCACCCACCCCCACCGGGCCGAACAGGCCGGCCACGGCACCCTCGACTACACCGCAGTGCTCGCCCACATTCTCACCTCCTAACTGCCGCCGTCGAACTCGTCGTCACGGGTGTGGCGAACGAGGACGAGGCGGTCCGCCGGTGCGGGTCCGACTCCTGCCGCGAAGCGGTCCGGCCGCCCATCGGCCCCGGCCCAAGGTCCACCCCCACGCCGCCCGCCAGGCCACTGGACCCGCTGACCGGCTGCATCGATCCGGACGTGCGGACACCGAAGCCACCGCCCTCGCAACGCGTGCGGTGACCGGCCGGGTCCAGGTGTTCGAGTAGCCCGCCCTCCGGGTCGTACGCCCGCCCCTCGCGGCCGCCGTCAGCCAGCCGGTTCCCGCGCTCGTCGTATCTCGCGGGCACCGATCTGCCGCAGGTGGGCCGCGTGCTTGTCCTCCACCTCACGGACGTTCTTGGCCACCTTCTTCAGGTTCCGGCCGGTCTCGGCGGAACCGCCGGCAGAGAACATCAAAAACCAGACCTACAACCCAAACCCCGCATTTGCCTGGGCAGCAAAAAAGCCCCAGGTCGCCGACCTGGGGCTTTTCAATGGAGCGGGCAACGAGAATCGAACTCGCACTCTAAGCTTGGGAATCTTTCCGCGCAAGACCAGTAGATCCGCAGGTCGCAAGCCGCGCAGGCCCTGACGCGGGGTGTAGTGGATCTTGAAATCCCTTACCATCACTCTCCGTGGCATACCGCCCTTACTTGCGCAGCAGTCGCGCAGAAGCACTACAGCGACGTTCTTCGCAGCGCCGCCGTTCTGTACCACGTAGCCACTGTGCACCATGTCGTATGGCGCTCTACTTACGAGGCTAGACTTGCCGCTTCCCAAGGGAAACCCCGACCGCTTCAACATGGACTTCTGCCAGGCTTCTGTTACCAGAAGTTACATATCGACTGCAGGCCACTCCGCGTCCAGCGCACCTGCGGTAGGGGCGGGTAGACCGCCGGCCTGGTGATGGCGACCACCTACACCAACAAGTTATTGCCCCTCCAAGGGACGGTGTGGCCCCGGATGGTGAAGGACCTCATCGGCGGGGGCGAGACGTTGCTACCTCCCCAAGGAACGGTGCGGCGCGCCAGGTCTCCCTGGGCCGCCAGGTCGCGGTCTTGTTGCTACCTCCCCAAGGAGCAGTGCGGCCCCAGGGTAAAGCTGGGATCCAAGGGTCCTAGAAGCGCGTGGCGTGTTTTGCGTGCGACGTCTTGGTGTCCCTTCCAAGAAGTGGCACAGACACGCACCACCCTCGGCATCGGCGCCTACACGCTGTTGCCACCCCTCCGAAAAACGGTGGGGACTACCGAAGACCGAATCTTTACCAGTGCAGGCTCGAACTGCTGCCCTTTCAAAGGTAGGAACGACGGCAATGCCGTACGCACTGCTGGAGCACCACGCTCCGTTATTACCCCTCCGAGGGGTGGCCCGGACGTGCGCTATGAACCGGGGGCACAACACCTGACGGCGTTGCTACCCCTCCAAGGGGTGGTGACTATGTGCTTCGCCATCGGCTTCAGCGCTATGGCACACGCGTTGCTACCCCTCCACGGGGTGTTGGGAACCCTCTGCATGGGTGTGTCCAGTGACTGGCTCTGTCCCGTAATCGGTGGTGACCAAGTGTGACGGCCGTCGTTGGCACGGTGTGCGTGATGTCAACGATCTTGTGGGCGTGGTGTTTTCGGGTC
>NZ_BAAANS010000123.1:0-8807 GCF_039529925.1 Kitasatospora saccharophila
GCTACGAACGCAAAGCCGACCACTTCGCCGCCTTCGCCAGCATCGCAGCAGCCATCATCTGCACCCGCAGACTCACCAAATGAGATGTCTTCTAACTTGAGACGGGTCAGCACTGTCCTCTGACAATAGATCTTGACCGTTTGCCAAGCGATCTTGACCGCCCGGTTTAGGGTGCTTCGTGTTCGATTGCGCCGGGATTTTCGTAGAGTGCGAGCTCGGCCTCGCGGGTGCGGACGCTCTTCGCGCGGCAGTTCCGTGAGCACGTCTCGGCGTCGGGCGAGCGCCTGGAGGACCGGACGAACCGGGTGCCGCAGGTGATGCACGAGATGATCGACCGCTGGCCGGGGAGGACGGCCCGGCTCGAGGGCGCGCTGATCAGGAGACCGCTCCGGCGCCGGCACCGGTCCGTGCACCACCACGGCGGCTGGGGTTCGGTCCCCGGTTTCGGTGGGACCCCGCAGTACTCGCAGAGCAGGCGGGTGGGCGAGGGCGGGGGTGTCCGCTCCAGGACTCCTTGCAGTTTGAGGAGGCTGCGCCCGGTCGCGGCGGCGAGGCGGGCCCAGCTGAGGGTGCTGCGATAGCCAGGAGGGTCGCATAGGTAGGCGCGAAGGACCGTGGGTTTGAGGTAGTTCGCCTCCGCGAGGCGGATGATGAACGATTCCGCGCCTTCGCAGGGGCGCGGGAAGACCTGAACCGGGAGCTTCACGACTGGAGGAGTGCTCACCTGCGGGCTTTCCGTTTCCGGTCCTGCGCGCTCGCGGTGACGTCGAGAGGAACGGCTTCGAGGCCGGCCTGGGTGATCTCCTCGGCCTCGGTGAGGATCGCGTCGATCGCGGCGCCGCGGATCTGGTGGGAGAGGGCGCCGATCATGCCGCCGGTGCGTTCGTGGAGGTAGTGGTCCAGGGCGGCGAGGGTGCCGGGCTTGTGGCGGTGCAGCAGCAGGGTGTCCTCCATCGTCTTGACCAGGCCCTTCCACTCGTCGTTGTAGGGGAAGGGGTGGGTCGGGATGAGGGTGAAGCGACCGGCGATCTGCGCCCCGCGGGTGCCCTGGAGGATCGTGCTGTGCTCGATGTCGATGCCGGCGTAGATGAACGTCGCCGGGATGCGCTCGGAGAAGTACTTGAGCGTGTCGGAGACCTCGGCGCCCTGACGGGTGGTCAGGGATATGTTGTGCACCTCGTCGACGATCACCAGGCCGGTGCGGACGGTGGTGCAGACGCCGACGACGGCCTCGATGATGTCGGCGGTGGTGAGCCGGCTGTGGACCGGCAGGCCGAGGAAGCGGGCGAACTCGGCGGCGATCATGCGGGCGGTGGCGGCCGGCGGGACGGTGACGTAGACGACCGGAATCCGGCCGTGGGCCTGGGGATGGACGGCCCGGTCGTTGAGCTCGTGCACCAGGCCGAGCTGGGTGACGGCGATCGTCTTCCCGGTCCCTGCCGGGCCGGAGACGATCAGGCCCCGCCGTGCGCTGATCGCGTGCCGGTTCAGCATCACCAGGCGGCGGCCGGTGGTGACGGTGTGCCGGACCGTGGAGGTCGCCACCACCATCAGCCGGGCGTGGTGATCGATCCGGATCTCCTCGTATCGCCGCCGGACCGGCTCCGCCAGCTTGACGTACTCCTCCGGCGACGGCAGGTGCGGCGTCGGAGGAGTCCCGAGGGTGAACCGCCGCCAGCCGTCCTTCGTGGTCAGGTGCTGTCCTGCGTCATCGGTGTCCGGCGTCGTCATCGGCGTCTCCAGGGGTCTTCGAGCGGGTCGAACAAACCGAGCGGGATCACCTCGGCGAGCTTCTCCTCGGCCGCGGCCGGCTCGGGTGCGGGCTCGCAGTCGTCGGCGGTTTGCGCGGGCAGCGGGGCGGTCGGCGCGGTGGCCTTGGTCCGGGCGGCGACCCGCCGGTCGCGCCGGTTCGGCTTGGCCGTGGGCTCCGCGGCCGGCCCGGCGTGGGCGCGGGTGAGAAGGGCGGCGACCGCGGCGGCGATCTCCACCTCGGTGGCGCCGGGCAGCTGATGGCTAACGTGGTCCCAGGCCAGGTCGCCGAACGGGACCGGTGCCCGGTGCAGGTGCTTCCAGGTCGCCTGAACCCAGGGCCGCCCCTCGCGGCGGTGGTCACGCACCCAGACCCGGGAGACGTCGTAGGGGTCGCGGTGGACCTCCCAGAGGCCGCGCTTGGCGGCGATGCCGGAGTCCTGGCGCCTCAAGGGCGTGAGCTCGGGGCTGTCGTAGGTGCGGTGTTTGATCTTGATGCCGTAGTCGTTGACCGCCCGCCACTCTGCGGGCAGGAGCTCGACGTAATCGTCGCCGCTCAGCGCGACGGGAACGTAGCCGCATGCCTCGACCAGGGCGGCGTACTTCTCGTTCGGGGTGAACTTCCGGCTCGGGTGGGCGGGGTCGCGCAGGCCGTCGTGCGGCCGGTTCTGCCACTGCGCGACGATCCACTCGTCCAGCAGTTCCTGGAGTTCCAGCAGCGACCAGAGCCGCTCGCGTTCCGGGTGCCGGCCGCGGTGGTCCGCGCTGCGGCCCAGGTGGCCCGGCAGGAACTGGACGAACAGCGACGCGACGGAGGCTAGCATCTTCTCGATGTGGCCCTTCTCGAAGCCCGAGCCCTTGTGCGCGGGCTGGAAGTCGATCTCCAGGAACCGGCACGACGACTTGAAGTTGCGGGAGACGAACACCGCCCCGTGGTCGCAGACGATCATCTCCGGGACGATCACCGGCCGGGCGGCGGCGTGCTCCAAGCGCTCGTCCAGGCTCAGCAGCCGGCGGTGCGGCAGCACCGAACGCGACATCCGCAGGGCCTCCGCCCAGCCCGGCCGCATCAGCTCCGGGGTGACGGTGCGGGCCAGTAGCACGCTCGCGTCGACCGCCTTCGTGGTCGGCCGCAGCACCGCCGCGGTGAGCGTGCGCGTCGCGACGTCGATCATCGCGGTCAGCTCGACCCTGCCCGGGACACCGTCGTCGAGCAGGACCATCACGTCGACCGGCGTCGAGTCGATCTGCATCACCTCGCCCGGCGCGAACGCCGGCAGCT
Source organism: Kitasatospora saccharophila (assembly GCF_039529925.1). NCBI lineage: Bacteria > Bacillati > Actinomycetota > Actinomycetes > Kitasatosporales > Streptomycetaceae > Kitasatospora > Kitasatospora saccharophila. Next base: position 3,032 of record NZ_BAAANS010000123.1, read on the forward strand.
CGCCGAAGGGCGTCTTCGCCCCGTGGGCCCTGGAACGGCGGGTGGTCGCGGCGCCGAACGTGTGGGTGCCGCGGGTCAGCTTCGCCAGCACCCGGTAGAGGGTGCGCTCCGAGGGCAACTCGATGTCCTTCGACTCGGGGTCCTGGCGCAGGATCTCCCCGGTCCGCCAGAGGAGATACGACCCGGTCCTGGTGGAGGCGTCGACCGCTTCGCTGATCGCCACCCGCATCGCCGCGACCACCCGCTCGTCCACCGAGCCGAACCCGGGCGGCTTCGGAGCGAGCCGGTGGTCGATCAGGCCGAGCACGCCGTCTGCCTTGTACTTCCTGCGCAGGTTGCCGACCGCGCTGGCCGACACCTCGTGGCCAGCCGCCGTCAGCTCGGCGGCCTTCACCCGCTGCCGGGCCGTCACCGACGTCTCGGGTCCGAATCCCGGCCGCGGCAGTGTGTCCGGCTCGGCCTCAGGGCGCCGGCCGTGCAGGACCTCGAGGATGTGCCCCTCCCACCACAACGCCTTCTCGATCGCCTCGGGCGGGAAGGTCTCCAGCGCGGACTGAGCCGGCAGCGGCATCCGGACCGGCAGGTCGACCACGGCGAAGTCCGGCCCCCCGGTCAGCTCCGCCACCGAGACCTCCTGCGGCCCGCCAGCGGTGTCCGTCAACGTCACCGTCCTCGCGCTCACGCCCACGACCGCGCGGACCTGCCCCGCGTGGCGCACCCAGGCGCCGACCGCGATCCCGACCGGCCGCTGGAGTCCGCTCATCGTGATCCCCTCCCTGTCCGCACCAAGGCGTCGGACGACAGCAGTTCGCCCGCCAGGTCGGCGACCAGGTCGCCGTTCCAGAGCAGGTGGAACAGCACCGGCAGCACCAGCAGCGGATCGCCCAACCGGGCCGCGCCGGACCTCAGCAGCGCGGGCTCGGCGAACACGTCGAGCAGCTGCTCGGCGACGTCCGGGCGCATGCAGCGGCGTCGGCGGTAGCGCGACAGCCAGCGGACGTTCGCCATCAGCACCGGGTCCGGCTCGCCGACGCGGGCGAACTCCCAGTCCACTGCCCGGCAGGCCCGCTCCGTCGCCTCGAACGCCTCGGCCGCGGCCTGGTCGATCCGGTCGCCGGCCCGGACGTCCACGACCCGGCCGCGGCCGTCGGCCAGCCGCACGAAGTAGTCCGGCGCGTGCCGGCGCTGCCGCTGCCCGTCGTGCCAGTGCAGCCAGAATGGCTGCGAGGCGATCCCGACCACGGCGGGGTCGCGGTCCAGCAGGATCAGCCGATCCCGCTCCAGCCACGACTCGTAGCCGACGTGGTCGCCCACGGTCGCCGAGAAGTACAAGCCCGCGAAGCCCTGGCCGTCCTTCGCCCACCGGAACTCTCGCACCGGATCGGCGGTCTCGAACCGCCGGTTCCAGCCCTGGCCCAGCGGAAGCCGACGGCGCTCACCGACCTCGACGAAGTCCAGCTCGAACGCCGACAGGTCGGCATCGCCGTACGCCAACGCGACAACCGCCACCGACTCCCCCACCACCGGTCAAGATCAAGTGGCAGGAACCTACTGGCGGTCAAGATCGAATGGCAAACGGTCGCGGTCACCTTGACGGCCATCGTCAAGGTGACCGCCGGCATCGGGGCGGGAAGCACTATCGGAACCCGGCCGTCAGGAAAGCGGACCGGCCAGCAGCTGGGCGGCCAGGTCGTGCAGTTCGGCCACCAGTTCCTTCGTCAGCCCGCCGCCGTGCTCCTGTTGGTCCTCCGCGAGATACAGCCATCGGCGGACCGGCCACAGCGGCGAGTCGAGGTCGTCGGCGGGGCACAGCTCGAAGCCGATCCGCTCGGCCGCCACCAACGGATCGAGGCGGCCGTCCAGCAGGTCCCGCAGGCAGTACCGCGCCAGCGCCCGGTCGCGGGCCTCGAGGGTGGCAGGCAGCCGCAGCGCTGGCCAGAGTTCCTGCTCCAGCTCGGCCAACAGTCGGCGCGCCTCCAGAACGTCCTCCTCGGGCAGCACGCCGAGCTCCCACAAGCTCGGGGTGTCCGCCCCGCCAGCGAGTGCCGTCCGGGCAGCCTCCACCGCAACGGCGACCGTCTCCGGGTAGCCGGCGGTCCCGCGCTCCAGCAGCACCCGGCGCAGCGGTTCCAGTGCCTGCTCCAGCTCCATGGCGCGAGCGTAGCCGCCCACTCCGGTATAGAGCGACGCGATTTGATCCGGCAGCAGCCGGCGCACTCCGCCAGCACGGCATCGCCGTACGCCCGTGCAGCAACCTCCATCACTGCCCCCGGCCACCAGTCAAGATCAGGTGGCAGAAACCGGCGGCGGTCAAGATCAGGTGGCAAACGGTCAAGATCGCCTGTCAGAGGTCAAGCACCTTTCGCAGCAGGATGTCCCAGCTCTGCCCCAGGCCAAGCCGCACCGGTGCCACCAGGGGAAACAGCCTGGGACTGTCCCAGCAAAACGGACGAACCGGACCTGCTGGGACGGTGATGGGACACTGCTGGGACACCCCTTGTCTCACCTTTCCCCATCTGTCCTCTGACAGGTGATCTTGACCGATTGACAGGCGAGTCTGACCGCCGGTTCGTCTCCCGGGCGGTTCTCTACAAGGGCGAGTAGGTCTGGTACTTGCCCTGCAGGGAGGAGGCGGCCGCGTCGGCCACGTCGACACGGGGACCGGCTGCGCATCCCCGGAGGAACTCCGTGACGCGGGGGCCCGGCCATCCTGCCGCGGCGGCAGCGGCCCAGAAGCGGAGGCCGTCATGGGCGTCCAGGGGATCGAGGAAGTCGAGGACGTAGTCGATCGTGGCCGCGTCCAGGACGAGTCGTTGCATAGCGACGGCGCGCAGGGCGCCGTCGGCGAGCATCGGGGTGCCGGTCTCCAAGCACCAGCGCAGAGAGTGGACCGTTTCGTCCGGCGTGCTCAACCGGATGACAGCGTCACCGAGCGCGGTGTACACCATGGTCGCCTCGAAAGGCCGCTGGGCGAGTTCCCGGATCAGCCCGAGGGCGGGCCGGTGACCGCACGCCCCGAGTGCCATGACCAGCTGGTACTGGGTCTCCCACGTACGGGTGTCGCGAACCTCCCGCTGCAGGGCTTCCAGCAACGACGGACCGGCGGCAGGATCGGCAAGCCGCCGCAGGCGCAGGGCAGCGGAACGCCGCTTGGGCGAAAGCCGATGGCCGAGCTGCCCTACGGCTTCGTCCAAGGTCAGTGCCATCTCGAATCCCATCCAGTCGGTTCTGTACCGGCGAAGCGTAGGTGTTCGCCCTGACAAAGCGGTTCGCAGTTTCACGGCACCGGGCGGCCCTGCCACCGGTCAAGATCGCTTGACAGAAATCCCCCGTCCGTCAAGGTCACCTGTCAATCGGTCAAGATCGGCTGTCAAAGGTCACCATCCCGGGAGACAGACATCTCAGGGTGTTAAGGCGTCAAGCTGGGAGGAGTTGGACGACGCCGACCCATGTGGATTCGCTGGACCAGTCGTGGAACACACGGACTCTCCAGGGCCCTGCAGGTATATGTACCGGGGCCTGCTCTGGCTGGCCCCGGCCGTCGGGGTAGGGCACACCGAGGCTGCTGCCGGCCTCGGCCGAGTCCATCAGCACAGCCGGACCGTCGGTCTGCCACACCCCGCATTCCTCCCACGGCGTCTCCGGATCGTTCAGCACCGCCTGGGCGGCAGCGATCAACTCGACATCGGAGTCTGCTGCGAGCCAGCGGATGAAGGCTCGCAGCTCGGCGAGGTAACAGGTACTGGAGGGTTCGTCGCCCAGCACGAGCGCGGCAACAGTGCTGTGGCCGCTCAAGCTGATCACCTCGGCCAGGCCCTCAACCTTGCAGGCACGGTCGTAGTCGTCCGGTTGATCACCGTTGCCGACGATCATGCCGTTCTCGGTACAGCCACCCCACTGGTGCAACGCCGACACCGGGAGGACGATCAGAGGGCCACCCATGGACTCGACCCAGGCCAGGTCGAGGGCCTCGTGTACGGCAGGTTGATCAGAATCCATGCGCGCAGTGTGCCGCTGGGCTGTGACACGTAGGGCGTGTATCGAAGGTGCACTCCGAATCGAGCAGTGCTCCCTTGGAGTGGTCCCGTTTCCGGATTGCGGGTGCGACCTGTGCTTTCTACGCTCACCTGAGCAGGCGGATTGGCACCCTTTCCTGATGTGGGCATTTCAATCTCTGGGTTCTGGGTCGCTGGGCGGACGGGAGACACGGTGGTTGAGTGGCGTCGAGCGGTGAGAACAGCGGGGCGTTCTTCGAGCGCACTGCCTCTGGCGGTGATGCTCGGCGTCGCGGTCGTGGACGCCCTCACCGGCTCCGCCTACAACCTGCTGCCCGTCTATGCGGCAGGCCCTGCGATCGCCGCCGCGCGGGGAACCATCCGCAACGTTGTGGCGATGGGTGCCGTCGCGATTCTCCTGTGCCTGCTGTTCGCCGCGAAGGCGCACCGGTTCGGCGCCCTGCGGATGTACGTCGCGCTGGTCGCCATCGTCTACGTGACGCTCGGGGCGGTGTACGCGGCACGGTGCCGGCAGAAGACCGAGAGCCGCCTGCTGGATGTCCAGGAAGTCGCCAAGACGCTGGAGGACGTGCTGTTCGTTCCCCTGCCGCCGGCGATCGGGCCCGTCCGTCTGGGAGCGTCCTACGTCTCCGCGAGCCGCGCCACCCGTGTCGGGGGAGACCTGTACGAGGCCGTAGCCTCCCCCTTCGGCGTGCGCCTGGTCATCGCCGATGTCCAGGGCAAGGGCCTGCAGACCGTACGCTGCGCGGCGGTAGTACTGGCAGCCTTCCGTGAAGCCGGCCACGAGATCGAGGATCTGGCAGACATCGGCCGCCGCATCGAGGCCGCACTGGACCGTCGAACGGACGGCCAGCGGTTCGTCACCGGCATCCTCGCCCAGATCAGCCCTGCCGGACATTTCCTCATGCTCAACCACGGCCACCCCCCGCCACTGCTGCTCACGCACGACGGCGAAATCAGCTCGGTCGAGGCCGACGAGACGATCCCGCCCTTCGGCCTCAGCGCGCTTGCCGCCCCCGTCCAGGACAGCGTGACAAGGCTGACCCTCCACGCCGGGGACCGGCTCTTGTTCTACACCGACGGCCTGAGCGAGGCCCGGAACGGCGAGGGGCGGTTCTATCCCGTGATCGAACGGGTGGGGCCACTGCTGAGGGGCGGCAGTCCGAAAGAATCCCTTGCCCGGGTGCGGGCCGATGCCGCGGACTTCACCGGCACCCAGCCCGAGGACGACTCCGCCCTTCTCCTGGTGGAGTTCACTGGCGGACAGGCCGTCCCGAGGGATCAGGTACTCGGCGAGGGGGCTGCATGAGCTGGCTGTCTCCCGGATCGCGGAGCCGCTGTGTGAAGCTCTGGCTCACAGCCACTCGCCGGGAGCTGCGACGGGTACGGTCGCCCCGCACCGCACCGCGAGCTTGTCGTACCGGGTGGGTGCGCCACGAGGCGCCGTGGAGTCGAGTGAGGTGAGAGGCCATCACCGCCGGGTTGTCGCAGCAACCTGGTTGAAGCTGGGGGCAGTTCGTCTCGGGGGATGCCGACCCGAGCGGTAAGCAGCCCCGACCAAGCCGGGACGGGCTGGTACTGCCAGACGGTTCACGCCCTAGTACTGCAACAGTGCTTACTCTGACGAGGCTTCAGCTCTTGGGCTGTGGCCTCGTCTCTTGTAAGAAGCGATTCCCAAACCGAAGGTAGGGTCACGTTTTCGCAGGTGAGGTGTGTGGCCGTCGCTCGGTAGGCATGCTCGGACCGTCATGTCGGTGCGG
>NZ_BAAANS010000124.1:0-8477 GCF_039529925.1 Kitasatospora saccharophila
CGCAGGACAGGGTGTGGTCGAGTTCTTCGAGGGGTTCGCGCAGCAGGTCGTCGAAGGTGAGCAACTGCGGCCGGTCCACCAGGCCGTGGATGCGCAGCGCCCAATCGCGCGGATCGATCTTGGGGATCGTCAGTGCGGTGTCGACCCGGTAGAAGTCGCCGTTCGGGGTGGTGAACGGGGACAGGCCCGCGACGTTCGGGCGCACGGCGGCGGGCAGCGGCGGCAGCGGCTCGGCCGGGGCCGGGAGGCGGACGGCGGCGCGGGCGGCGGTGACGTCGAACCGGCGGTCGGTCAGGGCGCGTCCGCCGAACCCGGCCAGCGCGCCCGCCGTGAAGGTCCCGGCGGTGGCGGCGAGCACTATCCGGCGGCTCGTCAACCCGACCGGTGGTGCAGGGACTTCGGCCTCCGCGCCTTCCGGCCTCTCCACCGTCTCCCCGGCTTCCGCTGTCCCCGGAAGCGGCGTGGCGGCGGTGGGCAGTGCCCGGCGGTACAGCCGGGCCAGCAGCAGGACGGCCGTGGCACCGACCAGGCCCGCGACGATCGACGGCGCGCAGTCGGCGGTGGCGGCGCCGGGGCGGGACAGGGCCGCCCAGGCGCCGAGGGCGCCGAACGCCCCGAAGACCGCCGCTCCAGCGGCCGGGCGGCGCACCGCCAGTAGGCCGGCCAGCGCGGCGAGCAGCGTCATCGTCAGGTAGATCCCGCCCAGCAGCACCGCCTTGTCGTGGGTGCCGAAGGTGCGGACCGCGTACTCCTTCAGCGGCGTCGGCGTCAGGTCGATCGCCGCCGACCCCACCGCGATCACCGGCGCGGTCGGCGCCCCCGTCACGTACGCGACCAGCTCACCCGCGCCCAGCGCGGCCACCGCGGAGGCCAGGCCGACCGCAGCCGCAGCGGCGGCGCACAGCAGGCGGTGGCGGCGGCTTGGCAGTGCGGCGGGGGGCCTCTGTCCATCGGTCACATCTGCGGTTCGGCGCACCGGTGGGCCCGGATTGGTCGCACTCTCCGACTCCTCCGACCGGGTCGTGCCGGGGATGAAGTCCGGCATTCTCGGGAGGTGTTCCGTTAGGAGCCTGGTCGGCTTGGCGGCGATCCGGTGGGTTCCACTCTCGGGCCATCGAAGTTACTCTTCGGTAGGAAATTCTCCGCCGACCCCACCGGGAGCGCCGATGGCATCCGACCGTTCCGCCCGTCTGCTGGGCGGCCTGCTGCTGACCGCCGGGATCGCGCACTTCGCGGCTCCGAAGCCCTTCGACGCGATCGTCCCGCGCAGTCTGCCCGGCTCGCCCCGGACCTGGACCCGGCTCAGCGGCGCCGCCGAACTGGCCGTCGGTGCGGCCGTCCTCCACCCGCACAGCCGCCGCACCGGGGCGCTGGCCGCCGCGGGCCTGTTCGCAGCGGTCTTCCCCGCCAACGTGAAGATGGCCTACGACTGGCGCCACCGCCCGGCCCCGCAGCGCGCCGCCGCGCTGGCCCGGCTCCCGTTGCAGGCCCCGCTGATCGCCTGGGCGGTCCGGGTCGCCTGGAGCTGACCGGGTGTCGGACGCCGGGCGGTGTACCGGACGCCCGCGAGCGGGCCGCCGCAGCCCTGGCCCGGCGGGCGCTCCAGCCGCAGGCTCCGTAGCGTCACGGGCGGCGGACGGCGCCGGCCGTCCGACCGATTCATCCTGTGACGTGACCCGGCCGTGAAAGGCCGGGGACGGGACCCGTGGTGCCAACCGGAGAGTCCCGCCCCCGCCGTCGTGCGCGAGACGGCCGACCCTGGCTTCGCGCACACCCCTCGTTCGCAGGGGGGAGGTTCGTCGGCTTGGTGCCGGTCGGTGACGTCCACCCGATCGGCTCAACGGGGGCGCAGGCGGGCCGGGGCGGTGCGTGAGGCCGGGCCGCGCATGGGTCTCCGTAGGTCAGTGCCGGTTGCCACGCGCCTTGAGGGCCACGTTCGGGAGCTCCGGGGCGGGCAGGCGGTAGCCGGGGTAGCCGTGGACTTCGCCGAAGCGGTCGCCCTTCTCCCAGTCGAGCCGGGCCTGGAGGATCTCCTCGCCGGTGCGGCCGATGAAGTTCCACCACATGACGATCTCCTCGCCGAAGGGCGGCCCGCCGAGCAGGATCAGGCGGGCCGGGGTGGGGGAGGTGTTGGTGAGGGTGAGGGTGGTGCGGCCGGGCGGGAGGTGGCCGAGGTCGGCGGGGTGCAGGGGGGTGTCGGCGAAGAGGACGTCGCCCTGGTCGACCAGGAGGCCGTGTTCGAAGGCGGGGTCGACGTCCAGGGTGGTGGTGGCGCCGGCGGGGAGGGCGAGTTCGGCGCCGAGCAGGGGGGTGAAGGTGGGGACGGGGGAGGTGTCGCCGGCCAGGGTGCCGAGGAAGACCCGGGCCTCGCCGCCGCCGGGGAGCGGGACGGGGGCGGGGACGTGGTGGTGGAAGTCGCGGGCGGTGTGCCGGTGGGCGTCGGGGAGGGCGACCCAGAGCTGGACGCCGTGCAGGACGGTGGTGGCGGCGGTGGAGGTCTCGGAGTGCGCGATGCCCTGGCCGGCCGTCATCAGGTTGAGTTCGCCGGGGCGGACGAAGGCGTGCACGCCGAGGCTGTCGCGGTGCTCGATCTCGCCGCTGAACAGCCAGCTGACGGTCTGCAGGCCGGTGTGCGGGTGCGGGGCGACGTCCATGCCGCCGCTGGTGGCGACGTCGTCGGGCCCGTAGTGGTCGACGAAGCACCAGGCGCCGATCAGGGTGCGTTCGCGCTGCGGGAGGGTGCGCCGGACGGTCATCGCGCGCGGGCCGCCGAGCGGGACGTCGCGCGGGGGCAGGACTTCGGCCGGGCCGTTCTCGGTGGTGCTCATCGGGGTGCTCCCTCCCATGCGGCCGTGGATCGGCGCACACGTCCAACAAATCGTTTCATCTTCAACTATCATGGAACGGAGCGTCCGACAAACACCAGTGCGCAGCGGAGGAGAGTCCAGGTGTCCGAGGTGACCGAGACGGCGGCCCCGACGGGGCGGGTCTACGTCGACAAGCAGACCCCGCAGGCGTTCCGCGCCCTGCTGGGCACCGCCGAGGCCGTCCGGCAGGCGGCCGCCGACGCCGGGCTCGACCGGCGGCTGGTCGAGCTGGTCAACCTGCGGGTCTCGCAACTCAACGGCTGCGCCTACTGCCTGGACGTGCACACCAAGGCCGCGTTGAAGGAGGGCGAGGGTGTGCAGCGGCTCGGCGTGCTGGCCGCCTGGCGGGACGCCGCCGTGTTCGACGCCCGCGAGCGCGCCGCCCTCGCGCTGGCCGAGGCGACCACCCACCCGTCCGACGCCGCCGCGCAGGAGGCGGCGTACGCGCAGGCCCGGCAGGTGTTCGACGAGGGGCAGATCTCGGCGGTGATCTGGGTGGCGATCGCCATCAACGCGTTCAACCGGGTGTCGATCCTGAGCAAGCACCCGGTCCGCCCGGCCCGCTGACGGAGCGTCGGCGGCAGCTGCCCCGCCTGCTGACGGCTCCGTCAGCAGGCGGAGCGGCCGCCCGCCGCACGGGTGGAAACGCGGGGTCCGGCGGACGGGCGGGGCGCGGCGGGGGCGTCCGGGTGGTGACCTGTCCGGAACAGGTCCACCCCCCTCCCGGAAGAGATGCCCGTCATGCGCCGTCCCCGCGCCCGGCGACTCGCCGTCGCCCTGCTCGCCCTGAGTGCCCTCGCCCCCGCCGTCCCGGCCGCCGCCGACTCCGGCGCCCCGTTCGCCCGCCCGGCCGTGCAGCCCGCGCACCGCCCCGTGCACCAACTCGCGGACGAGGACTGCCCGCTGGACCCGGCGCTCGCGGCCCGGCTGGACGCGGCGATCGCCGACGTACGGGAACGCACCGGCACGCCCGGTGTGATCGTCGGACTGTGGATGCCCGGGCGCGGCACGTACGTCCACGCGGACGGCGTCGCCGACAAGGCCACCGGGCAGCCGATGACGCCCAACCTGAACATGCGGATCGGCAGCGAGACCAAGACCTTCACCGTCACCGCCGTGCTCGAACTCGTCGACCGCGGCCTGGTCGGCCTCGACGACCCGATCGCCAAGTACCTCGACGGCGTCCCCGACGGGGAGCACATCACGATCCGCCAACTCGCCGAGATGCGCAGCGGCCTGTACTCCTACACCTTCGACGACGACTTCGTGCACGCCCTGCTCAGCGACCCGAACCGGCCCTTCACCCCGCGGGAACTGCTCTCCTACGCGTTCAAGCACGCCAACGTCTTCCCGCCCGGCACCGACTACCAGTACTCGAACACCAACACCGTCCTGCTCGGCCTGCTGGTCGAGAAGCTCGGCCGGATGCCGCTGCGCGACTTCATCCACCGCAACGTCACCGAGCCCGCCCACCTGAACCGCACGCTCTTCCCGCGCGCCGCCGAACTGCCCCGCCCCTACGCGCACGGCTACACCGACCAGACGCTGGACGGCTCCACCGCCGACGCCACCCACTGGAACCCGTCCTGGGGCTGGGCGGCCGGCGCGATGATCTCCGACCTGCACGACCTGCACCACTGGGCGAAGACCCTGGCCACCGGCACCCTGCTCAGCCCCGCCACCCAGGCCGAGCGGGAGAAGTTCCTGCCCGTCCCCGGCTTCGGCGACGGCGCCGGCTACGGGCTCGGCCTGTTCCGGGTCGGCGGCTGGGTCGGCCACAACGGCTCGCTGCCCGGGTACGAGAGCGTCACCGTCTACCTGCCCGAGCAGGACGCCAGCCTGGTGATCCTGCTGAACACCGACATCATTTACGAGGGCAACGAGCCCTCCACCCTGTTCGCCGAGGCGATCACCTCGATCGCCACCCCCGGACACGTGTACGAGCTGCCCGCCGAGAAATAACCCCAGGTCGGGAACCCCGCCCCGCCCCCCGTACGTCCCTCCCGTCGTCCTGGAAGACGACGGGGGAGGGCCCGGACATGCGGGAGATCGGACCGTACCGGGTGCTGCGCGCACCCGGTGACGGCGGCGGTGACAGTGCTGCTGCCGGCGGGGGCGGCGCGGGAGGGGCCCGGCTGTGCCGCGCCGCCGACGGGCTGCTGGTGACCGTCGAGGAACCGCACCCCGCACCGGACCGGGACGCCGCCGCCCGCCACCGCTTCGCCCGGCGGGCCCGGGCGGCCCGGCGGATCCGCGGGCCCTGGACCGTCCCCGTGCTGGACGCCGACCCCGACGCCGAACGCCCCTGGCTGGCCACCGCGCACGTCCCCGCGCCGGACCTCGCCGAACTGCTGCGCGCCACCGGCCCGCTGCCCGTCGCCACCGTCCGCCGCCTGGGCGCCGACCTCGCCGCGGCCCTGGCCGCCGGACACGAAGCCGGACTGGTCCACGGCGGCCTCGAACCCCGCCGGGTGCTCGTCACCGTGCACGGCCCGCGACTGACCGGCTTCGGCCTCCGGACCGCTCCGGACGCCGGCCGGGCGGACCGGGACGCCGACCTCGCGGGTCCGGACGCCGACCACACGGGTCCGGACGCCGACCACACGGGTCCGGACGCCGACCACGGCCCTTTCGGGCACGGCCCCCTCGGGTACGAGTCGCCCGAGCAGATCGAACGGCCCGCCGAGATCGGCCCGCCCGGCGACGTGTTCGCGCTCGGCGCGCTGCTCGCCACCGCCGCCCAGGGCCGCCACCCCTGGACGGGCCGTCCCCGGACGGGAGTCGCGGGAACGGCGGGCCCGGGAACGGCGGGCGCCCCCGGCCCGGAGGAGGTCCGAGCCGTCCGGCGGCGCACCACCGACGGGCGGCCCGACCTCGCCGACGTCCCCGGGGCGCTGCTGCCCGCCCTCGCCCGCTGCCTCGACCCCGATCCGGCGCTGCGCCCGACGCCCGGTCAGCTGCTCGTCCTGCTCGGCCCCGACGACCGGTCCGCACCCTGGCTGCCGCCCGCCGGGCTCGCCCTCGCCGCCCGGTACGCGGCCGACCTGCCGACGCCCGAACAGGCCGGGCCGGTGCACCTGCACCCGACGGTCGACCGGCACCCGGAGGCGCTCGACCTGGCCGCCCGCCGGGCCGCCGCCGAACAGCTCCCGCCCGGTCCCGCCCGCGACGCCTTCGCCGAACTCCTCCCCGTCGCAGAGGAGTTGTACGGCTCCGACCACCCCGACCCGCTCGACCTGCGGTTCGCCCACGCCACCCGCGTCGGCGACACCGGCGCGCCCGGGGAGGCCGCCGACCTGCTCGCCGAACTGGCCGGGCACACCGCCCGGGCGCTCGGCCCCGACACCCCCGAGGCGTTCCGCCAGCGCATCGCACTCGTCCACCGCACCGCCGAGACCGGCGACCGCGCCGCCGCCCTGCGGCAACTCGACGCCCTGCGCGAGGACACCGCCGCCCGCTTCGGCGCGGACCACGGACGGCTGGCCGCCATCGCCCGCACCCGCAGCCGGGTGGAGGAGCGGTACTGACCCGTCGGACCGGTCGCACCCGCAGCCCGAGGTGCCCGCGGCCCGACGTGCGGAACGGAGCCGACACGCCGTCAGCTCCGTTCAGGACCGCTGCGGGGGAGGGGAGGGGAGGTCAGGGCCGGTTGTCGGGCAGGTCGGCCGGGCGGATCCGGTACACCTGGAGGTTCAGGTCGTAGTACTTGGTGGTCTCGCCGACCCAGCGCATCCCCAGCCGCTTCGCCACCGCGTGCGCCCGGTCGTTCTTGGGGCGGGCCACCGCGAAGACCTCCTCGATGTCCTGGGTGAACACCCAGCGCAGCAGCGCCAGGCCCGCCTCCGTCGCGTAGCCCTGGCCCCAGGCCCGGGGGGAGAGCTGCCAGGTGATCTCCAGGTCCTCGTCGTAGGGCGGCAGCGGACGGATCCCCAGGCCGCCGATCACCTTGCCGTCCTCGCGGCGCTCCACCGCCCACCGCCCGCGCGGCGGCAGCAGCCCGGCCTGCTCCCGTTCCCAGCGCTGCAGCACCGAACGCATCGCCTCGGCGTCGGCGACCTGGTCCATCACGGGCGTCAGCCAGCGGGCGACGTCCGTGGAGCCGTACACGGCCAGCGCGTCCTCGGCGTCGTCCGGTGTCCAGTCCCGGACGACGAGCCGGTCAGTGGTCAGGCTGATCCCCATGGGCGGGTCCTCCCTCAGTCGATTGGCGGACGTCTCCCTCCACCGGAGTGTGCGCCCCCTACCCGCCCGGGGCGAGCCGGAAGCCCGATCCGCACCAGCTGTCACCGGATGGTCACCCGCCCGTCGCCCGGTGCGCCCCGGCGGAGCCGCGGGCGGAACCGGGGCGCACCGGTCAGCGGCGACCGCCGAGCGGGATGCGCAGGCCCTCCGGGTCCCGGCCGCGCAGCGCCAGGGCGGCGCCGACCTCCTCCGGCAGCGCGCCCAGGCCCAGCAGGGCCAGCGCCAGGCCGGCGGCGGCGCGGTGCCAGTCACCGGCCCGCCGCACCAGGGTGTGACCGCTGCCCAGCACCCGGTAACCGGCCACGTGGGCGCCGTGGTCGCGGGCCCGCAGCGCGAACAGGTCGGTGTCAGCGGGCGGGGTCACCTTGTCCCGGTCGCCGTGCAGCATCAGCACCGAGCGGCCCCGCAGGTGCTCGGTCGGTTCGTCCCGGGGGCACCACGGCGCCAGCGCGACCACGCCCCGCACGCACGGGTGGGCCGCCGCCCGCAGGGCCGCCCGGCCGCCCATCGAGTGCCCGATCAACACCGTCGGCACCGGCCCCAACTGTCCGACCAGGTCGGACAGCGCCGCCTCCGCGTCACGGGCCGCGTCCGCCCGGTCACCGTTCCAGCCCCGGCACCGGTAGCGCACCGTGCCCACCGCCAGCGACCGGCCGTCCGCCGCCCCCGCGCCGCGCCGCACCGCCCGCGCGAACGGCAGCATCCGCAGCCCCGGCAGGTTCAGCACCGGCGGCGGCTGCGCCCCGAGCTCCCGGCCGCCGTGCAGCACCAGCACCGCCGCGTCCGGCGCGGGCGGCAGCGCCCGCCAGGCCAGCGGCCGGTGCGCCCCCACCACCCCGCCCTCCGCGTGCACCGCGACCCGACCGCCCATCGCACCGTCCCCTGCCCTAGTCGTCCTCGTCCGCGCCGGTCCGCGTCCGCCCGCGCTGGTCGTTACGCGCCCACCGCCCCGGGCCCACCGGTTGGAGCTGCCACTGTACGCGGACAGCGCCACGGGACGGCCCGCCCGGACAGGCTGCGGCGGACGCCCCGGCGGGCCGCGCGGGAGGGACCGCGCCGGACGGTGGCGGCACACCGCGACGGCCGGTGCGCACCAGCGGAGCTGACTGCTCGTAAGGTGGGAGCGTGCCCGCGGCGCGCGGCCGGACCGGTCCGCCCCGCGCCGGACCCGCGCACCGCGGCCCCGAACCACCAGCCCGACGCCCGCCAGCCCGCTGGACCGGGCAGCGGGGCCGCGACCGACCGCCAGAGCCGAGGAGAGCCATGGCCGACGTCCACCCGCCCCGTACTGACGGCACGCCGACGGCTGAGCTCGGCGTGATCGGTGGTTCGGGTCTGTACGCGTTGCTCGACGAGGTCGTCGAGGTG
>NZ_BAAANS010000125.1:0-7566 GCF_039529925.1 Kitasatospora saccharophila
GCCCTCCCGGTCGGTGGTGGCATCGTCCGCGAAGCGACGGTCACCGGTCGCGTCGGGCACGTACTTCACACAGACAACGATCCTCAAGCTCACGGCCTGCTCTCCTGTTACTGGTCCGATCCGGCGGCTGCGGCGGCTGCCCGCGCGTCACCGAGCGGTCCTCGCTCCGCACGACGGGGCCCGCGGCCCGAGCGGCGCGCGAAGGTGCCCTCCGGGACTCCCCGGCAGCATACTCACGAGTAGTCCAACCGTCACTACTCGCCAGTAGCTTACGCTGCCCGCGACCCCGGCCCGGCACCACGCCGCCGCCTCCGGCCCATCCTGCCCCAGCCCGACCCGGCTGCCACCTGACTCCACACCAGATCCCCTGTGAGATTGACCGCGCGCCGGGCCCGCGGACCCCCGCGACCGGCTCAGACCGCCTCGCCCAGCGCCGCGATCACGTCCGCCTTCCGCGGCTGCCCCGCCGCCCGCCGCACCACCCGGCCGGACGCGTCCAGCACCAGCACCGTCGGCGTCCGCAGCACCTCCAGCCGCCGCACCAGCTCCAGGCTCGACTCGGCGTCCACCTCCACGTGCGCGACGCCCTCCACCATCCCCGCCACCTCCGCCAGCGTCCGCCGGGTCGCCCGGCACGGCTGGCAGAACGAGGTGGAGAACTGCACCAGCGTCGCCCGCTCCCCCAGCGGCGCCCCCAACTCCGCCCCGGTCAGCCGCACCGCACCGTCCTCGTCGCCCCGCACCCGCAGCCTCCCGTCCCGCACCTTGCGCACCGCTCCGAACGCGCCGGCCGCCGCCAGCACCACCAGGCACACGATCAGTCCGGTCACCCGCCCAGTGTGGCAAACCCGCCCCTGGGCCCGGAAGGCCCGCCCCGCTACCATCGGCCCGTGACCGCCCGCACCCCGTCGTCGAACCCCCGGCTGACCAGCCGCCGGGTGATCGACCTGTGCCGGGCCTGCACCACCCGCTGTCGCTGACCGCACGCCCCGACGTCCGGTCCCCCGTCAGCCCCCCTCCCCCGGAGCCCCTCCGTGCCCTCCGCACCGATAGACCCCCGCGGCCCCCGCTTCGCCGCCGTCCTCACCAGCCTCGTCCTGGCCGCCACCCTGATCACCGGCAGCACCCCGCTCCTGGTCCTGCAGACCGCGGTCTTCGCCGCCGGCGCGCTCGGCGGCCACCGCTACGCCCCCTACGGCTGGCTCTACCGCACCTTCGTCCGCCCCCGGCTGGCCCCGCCCGCCGAGCTGGAGGACCCCCGCCCCCCGCGCTTCGCCCAAGCCGTCGGCCTCGCCTTCACCCTGCTCGCCACCCTCGCCGCCCTCACCGGCCTCCCCTGGCTCGCCCTGACCCTCACCGCCCTCGCCCTCGCCGCCGCCTTCCTCAACGCCGCCTTCGACTACTGCCTGGGCTGCGAGTTCTACCTCCTGATCCAACGCGCCCGCTGAGCAAGAGCCCCGCCAGGGGCTCGGGGAACGGCGAGCCCGGGTCGGCTGACGGTTCACTGCCGCCCAGCGCACCAGCTATCGGTTCCGTCAAAGACACGCAGCCGCCTCGACCTCCGACGGGCTCCGGCCACCAGCAGCACGGCCCCGCCGTTCCCCGGGCCCCTGATTTCGCCTCCCGTTCTCGCCCTTCGCCCGCCCGGCCAGGGCCTGGCGTGACAGACCGTGCCCGTTCGGGGGATCATCTGGGGGAAACACCCGTGGCCGCCGCGGCGTGCCGCGCCCTCCCGGACCGGCCCCCACGCCCCGGGTACCGCCGGACCGGGCGTTTGGCCCGTGGGAAGTAGGGCTGACCGTGGCTGAGTTCGTGTACCCGCCGGTGATCCGCACCGCGCTGGCCGCCTTCAAGGCGCTGGACCTGCGCATCACCATCGTCGGCGCCGAGCACGTCCCCGCCACCGGCGGCGCCGTCCTGGTCAGCAACCACATCAGCTACCTGGACTTCATCTTCGCGGGCTTCGGCGCGTACCGGGTGGGCCGCCGCAAGACCCGCTTCATGGCCAAGGACGACGTGTTCAAGCACAAGGTCTCCGGCCCGCTGATGCGCGGCATGAAGCACATCCCGGTGGACCGCGCCGACGGCCAGCCCGCGTACGAGGCGGCGGTGAAGGCGCTGCGCGCGGGCGAGGTGGTCGGGGTGTTCCCGGAGGCGACCATCAGCCGCTCGTTCACGCTGAAGAAGTTCAAGACCGGCGCGGCCCGGATGGCGGCCGACTCCGGCACCCCGCTGCTGCCGGTGATCCTGTGGGGCACCCAGCAGTTGTGGACCAAGGGCCACCCGAAGACGCTGACCAAGCGCCACGTCCCGGTGACCATCATGATCGGCGAACCGATCCACCTGGCCCCCACCGACAAGCCCGTCATGGTGACCCGCCGCCTGCGCGCCGCGATGACCGAGATGCTGGACCGCGCCCAGCGCGAGTACCCGGCCGAGCCGTCCGGCCCGGAGGACTCCTGGTGGCTGCCCGCGCACCTGGGCGGCACCGCGCCGACCCTGGAGCAGGCGGAGGCCGAGGACGAGGCCGAGGCGGAGCGCCGCTCCGCCCGCTGACCCCGTCCGCCGTCCCGGGCGCCGTCTCAACGCCGGGGGCGGTTTCTCTCATCCGATCCCAAGGGCACGTTCATCCGCCGTCCCTACGCTGCGCGGAACGGTAAAGGGATCGAAAAGGGACGGGAAACCCATGGCAGTCGAGCAGCAGCACCCCGGGCACGACCACGACGAGGGCCGGCGGGTGAGCCGGCGGCGCGCCCTGGCGGGCATCAGCAGCATCGGCCTCGGCGCGCTGCTGGCCGCCTGCTCCGGCTCCGGCGGCGGCTCGACCAGCGCGAAGACCACCACGGGCGCGGACGCCTCGATCTCCCCGCAGGCGTCCACCACCGAGGACCTGACGGGCCTGTTCGCGGACGCCAACACCTGCGGCCTGACCGCGCAGACCACCCAGGGCCCGTACTACTTCGACGCCGACAAGATCCGCAGCGACATCCGCGAGGACCGCGAGGGCGTCCGGCTGCGGCTGGCCATCCGGGTGCAGGACAGCGAGACCTGCGCGGCGCTACCGAACGCGGTGGTGGAGATCTGGCACTGCGACGCGTCCGGCAAGTACTCGGGCGCCGAGCAGCTGTCCACCGGCGGCGGTGGCACGGGCGGCGGCCCGGGCGGCGGTCCGGGCGGCGGTGGCGGCACTCCCCCGTCGGGCGCCCCGACCGGCGCCCCGCCCTCCGGCTTCCCGTCCGGCTTCCCGTCCGGCGGCCCGACCGGCGCCCCGCCCTCGGGCTTCCCGTCCGGCGGCCCGGACACGGGCAACGGCGGTGGCGGCGGCGCGAACGACGGCATGGCCGACCTGACCCCGCAGGACGACAAGCGCTACCTGCGCGGCGCCCAGGTGACCAACCAGGACGGCATCGTGGAGTTCACCACCGTCTGGCCGGGCTGGTACTCGGGCCGCACCGTGCACGTCCACGCGATGGTGCACATCAACAACGAACGCACCCTGACCACGCAGATGATGATGGACGAGTCGCTGAACACGGCGGTCTTCGCCAAGGCCCCGTACAGCACCCACACCGGCCGCGACACCTTCAACGACGGCGACGGCATCTACCGGCCGACCATGCTGCTGAAGGTCAGCGAGGACGGCGACGGCTACCTCGGCGTGATCACCTTCGCCGCCGACCCCGACAAGAACGGCAAGTAACCCCACCGCCCCCGAGCCCCCGGCCCGCCGTCCGCGCGCCGGGGGCTCCGGCGCTCCGCCGGGGCCCGCTCAGCCGGCGAACCAGCCCGCCGCGTCCAGCCGGAAGCCGGACGGGCCGACCAACTCGGCGAGCCCGTCCTCCAGTTCGCGCAGGCGTCGCTCCCCGAGCACGGCCGCCCAGTGCGCCCGGATCCGGTCGAACCCGGCCGCCGACCTGGCCAGCACGTCCAGCCCGCGCGGCGTCAGCCGGACGACCTTGCGCCGGGCGTCCCCCGGGTCGTCCGCCCGCTCCGCGTAGCCGAGGGCCTCCAGCCGGTCCACGGTCTTGCCCGCGGCCTGCTTGGAGACCCCCAGCCGGCGTCCGAGTTCGCTCGCGGTGGCCCCGTCGAGACCGATCGCCTGCAGCGCGAAGCCGTGCGCGGGCCGCGCCTCCGGGTGGCCCCGGTCGGCCAGTTCGGCGTGCAACTCGTCGATGATCGTGCGGAATCCGGCGAACAGCAGCAGCGGCAGCTCGAAGCCGTCGCGGGCCGGTCCGGCCGGATCCGGAGCGCCCGGTTCCCCGTTGCGCGGATCGACAACCTGGTTTACGTTTTGGTCAACCACGTTGTCCATTCTAGGACGCGCCGCCGGAGCCCGCCCTCCCGGCCGCCCCGGCACGCCTCCAGCCGCCCCGAAAGGCCCACCCATGTCCGCGCACACCCCGACCGCCCCCGTCGCCCCGACCACCGGCACCCACTTCCCCGACCTCGACCCCGACACCGCCCCGCCGGCCGCCCGCCGCCAGCTCGAACAGGTCACCCGCCACCTCGGCTACCTCCCCTCCGCCGCCGCCCGCCTCGCCCACGCACCCCAACTCCTCGACGGATTCCTCAAGTTGACCGCCATGTTCGACGCCACCGAACTGGAACCGGTGGTCCGCGAAACCGTCGTCCTCACCGTGGCCACCCGCAACGGCTGCCACCTCTGCGTCGCCATGCACACCGGCGTCCTCACCCGGCTCGCCGCCGACCCCGCCCTGATCGCCGCCCTGCGCGCCCAACAGCCGCTGCCCGACGCCAAGCTGGAAGCCGTCCGGACCTTCGTCCACGCCGTCCTCGACCACACCGGCGCCGTCCCCGAACCCGAACTCGCCGCCTTCCTCGCCCACGGCTTCACCCCGCGCAACGCCCTGGAGATCGTCCTCGGCATCGGCGCCTACACCCTCTCCACCTTCGCCAACCGCCTCACCGACGCCCCGCTCGACCCCCAACTCGCCCCCCACGCCTGACCCTCCGCCCCCGGCCGGTAGGCTCCCGCGGTCGGCCGGTACGCTCCCCCGGTGACCGACCGCGGCCCCGGCCTCCCCGCGCTGCGCCACCAACTGGTGGCCGCGGTCCTCGGCCTGGCCGCCCCCGGCCTCCAGGACGACGCCTTCGATCCCGCGCCGCTGCTCGCCACCCTGTTCACCGAAGCCTGCGATGCCGACGACCCCGTCCCGTGGATCGGCCGCACCCTGCGCACCGGCGAGGAGGCCGCCCTCACCGCCGACCTCGGCGCCGCCCTGCGCACCCTCCGCACCACCCTCCCGCCCGACCCCCGGCCGGCCGACCACCTGGCCTCCCCGGCCTGGCCCGCCGTCACCACCGCCGCCGCCCGCCTGGCCCGCGCCCTGGTCGCCAACGACCACCACGCCCGCTGACCCGCCGGCGCCCGCTCAGAACACCATCTCCACCCCCATCGCCCCCTCCCCCGCGTCCGCCGCCGCCCGCAGCACCCGCAACGGCGCCTCGAACAACTCCGCCACCTCCGCGGCCCCTCCACCGTCCCCGTACCACGCCAACCACCGCGCCGCCCGCCCGAACGCCGCCTCCCGCGCCGCCCCGGTCACCCCCAGCACCGCCTCCACCGCCGGCAACCGCTCCCGCACCCGCCCGGCGTCCCAGACGAACTCCCCGGCCCAACCCGGCAACCGCTCCACCCCGTCCGGCCCCAGCGCGAACGCCAACGCGTGGAACGGGAACGCCTTCCGCAGTCCGCACACCCAGCGCTCCCGCTCCGGACGCCCCTCCAGCAGCCCCAGCAACTCCCAGCGGGCCTCCTCCAGTTCCTTCTCCTGGTGCCCCCAGGACTCGAACAGGACCCGCAACTCGTCCCGGTCCGCCGCCGGATGCTCCCGCCACCACGCCAAGGCCCCGGCCGCCCCCACCGGACGCCCCGGCCAGCCCACCGCCGCGGCGGCCCCGTCGGGCACCACCCCCAGCATCCACCACCCGTGGTGACCCACCCGTCCCCTCCTCAGCGACCGGGCCCCGCGCCCTCGGCTCCCCCAGCCTCGGCTCCCCCGTCCTCCGGCAGCACGAAATGGGGATTCTCGATCAACCCGACCACCGCCCCCGAGGGCTCCACCACCGTCCCGACCCGGATCCCACCACCCACCTCCTGGACCTGCTCCCGCACCCCCGCCCCCGCCGCCACGAACCGCGCCAGCGCCACGTCGACGTCCCGCACACCCCAGTACGACACCGGCCCGACCGCCGGATCCGCGCCCGGGTCCAGCCCCAACTCGTAGCCCCCCACGTTGAACCCCACGTAGAACGGCTCGTCGAAGTACGGCTCGACCCCCAGCACCGAACTCCACCACGCCTTCGCCGCCGCAAGATCCGGCGCAGGATGAATGACCGTCCGAAGACCGAGCAACACGCCGACTCCCCTCCCGTACCGACCCGCCGGACCCGACCGGCCGAAAGGCGAGCCTAGAAGATCCCGCCCCCGCCCACTCCCGGAACCCGCCACTCCGCCCCCACTCGCCCCTCACCCCAACTGCGGCACCACCTCCGCCGCCACCCACTCCATCGCCGGCACCAGGTGCTCCGCCGCCACCGGCAGCCACAGCGTGCAGTCCGTCAGCCCCGCCTCCGCCAACGCCCCCAACTCCGCCACCACACTCCCCGCGCTCGCCACCGCCCCGCCCAACGGCCGCCCAGGAGCCTCCACCGCCACCGGCACCCCCGGCGGCGTGAGGAACACCGCCCCCGCCACCGCCAACCGCTCCACGTCCGGCCCGCCCGCCCCGCTCCCCGCCAACTCCCCCAGCCGACGCCGCACTTCCCGCACCTGCCCGCCGTCCACCTCAGGCCCGTACCAGCCGTCCCCGAACCGCAGCACCCGCCGCAACGCCGCCTCACTGTGCCCACCCACCCACACCGGCGGCCCACCCGCCGTCACCGGCGCCACCCTGCCCCGGGCCCCCTCGAACTCCGTGAACCGCCCCGCGAACGCCGCCGGCCGATCCTCCCACAGCGCCCGCACCGCCCCCAGGTGGTCATCCGTCCGCGCCACCCGCTCCCGCACCGGCGCCCCACCCGCCGCGAACTCCTCCGGATTCCACCCCGTCCCCACTCCCAGCACCAGCCGCCCACCCGACACCACGTCCAACGTCGCCACCTGGTTCGCCAGCACCACCGCCCGGTAGTACGGCACCACCAGCACCGACGTCAGCAACCGCACCCTCGAAGTCACCCCCGCCACCGCCCCCAACAGCACCAACGGATCCGCGTCCACCCCGAACCCGCTCGCCAGCACCCGGTTCCCGACCGCCACGTGATCGAACCCCAACTCCTCGGCCACCCCCGCCGCCCGGACCGCCGCCCGCCCGTCCGCCACCGGCCACCCCGGCTGAAGCGACACGCCCACCCGCAACCCGACCATCCGCCCCGCACCTCTTCCCGATCGTCCGCCCCAACCGCACGCGCACCACGACCAACACCCCCACTCCCCCGCTTCTTCCGGGTCCGGAAATGCAGAAAGGGCCCCAGCCTGACGGCTGGAGCCCTTTCTTTGAATGATTGTT
This sequence comes from Kitasatospora saccharophila, assembly GCF_039529925.1. NCBI lineage: Bacteria > Bacillati > Actinomycetota > Actinomycetes > Kitasatosporales > Streptomycetaceae > Kitasatospora > Kitasatospora saccharophila. The sequence goes on from NZ_BAAANS010000125.1 coordinate 7,530, forward strand.
CGGCGGCGTCCTACTCTCCCACAGGGTCCCCCCTGCA
>NZ_BAAANS010000126.1:0-7368 GCF_039529925.1 Kitasatospora saccharophila
TCATGGCCCGCCGACTCACCCGCGGCCACGCAGCCACCCGACAAGGCCCGCGACCACTTTCACCCACCAATCTATGAGATCTCAAACACGGTCTGAGATGTTTTCGTCCAGCCGGGAGCAAACTTCGCTCGAAGGTGTGACGCGCGATCAGGCCGCCCGACCGCGCCGGTCCGGGCCCGGTCGGGAAGGAAGGTATGCCTGCAGCATCAGCTGCAGGCAGGGGAGGAAAAGCCGACGAAGGCCGGTTGTCGGGCGGAGGGGTGTTCTAGGATCGCCTACAGAGTGACTAGTTCTGCTGACAGCAAGTTACCAAGGGGGGACCTTGCCAGCTGACATCGACATTGATCCGCAGGCCGTTTCACGGATTGCCATGTCCATGCAAGACAGTATCGCTGGAAACCGGCGGGGGTTCATGCTGGACGAGGCAGAGGCCGCTGGCGGTGCACACCCGGGCTGGCTGGCGTCCGACGCCAACTCCCGCTGCATCGAATCCTGGCGGGGGCGCCTGCACGACGAGGCCGACGAAGTGGAGGCCGCCGCCGAGGCGCTCCATACGTCGGCGAACAACTACGTCAGCACGGACGGCGCGACCGCTGCGGCGCTGGCCGACGACGCACAGTGGCTGCGTGGTGCCTGATGCTGACCCTCGACGCCCTGGACCGTGCCCGGCCCGAACTGTGGCAGAAGGCCTGCGACGACGCGCTGACCACCGCCAAGCACTGCGAGCACGTCGCCTCGGTGGCCCGTGACGAGGTGGCCCGCACACTCGGCAGTGCCTGGGCGAGCCCTGCCGGCGACTCGGCACGGAGCCGGTTCGCGAAGCACGCGGACTCCTACGAAGCCGCGGCCCTGTCCATGCGCGACCTCGCAAAGGTCTACGACCGCCTGGCCACCGCGATGACGAACGCTCAGCGCGCCCTGCACGGTGCGCTCGACTTCGCCCACAGCCACCGGCTGCAGGTCGACCAGGACGGCAGCGTCTCAGTACTCCCCGGCCCTGTCGACCCAGCGGACACCCAGGCCCTGAACGAGCAGATCCACCAAGCCCAAGCCCTGATCACTGCGGCTCTGCACGATGCCGCCGCCGCGGACACAGCCGCAACCGACGAGCTCCGCACCCTGGCCCTGCTCGCCGAGGCCCAGACCCCTGGAACCGTCCGGGAGGCTCTCGACCGGGACGGCAACAGCGCACTGGCCATCGCCATGCGGTTGCAGAGCGCGCAAAACGGCCCGCACCCGATCAACGTACCGCCTGAACTGATCGACGCAGCCCGCCGGGCTTCCGCCGAGACCGGCATCAGCACCGACCTGCTGCTCGCCATCATGTGGCAGGAACAGCAGTGGTACCAGAACCAGGAACCCGGCCTGGACGGCCCGCTCACCATCGCCGGCCGGATCTCTAACTGGACGGCCTCGGAGACCTTGAAGCCCGACAAGTCCCTGGGCATCACCCACGTCAAGCTCGCCACCGCCCGGGAGGTCATCAGAGGAAACGAGGACGCGTTCCCGGGACTTGCAGGGCTCAGTGATACCCAACTCGCCAAGTACATAGAGGAGAACCCTGGCGAGGACGTCCGGCTGAGCGCCTACTACCTGAAAGACCTTCAGAAGAACCCGCACGGCACGGCCACCGACAAGCAGCTGTTCCTGCTCTACGCCGCCGACACGCCCCAGGTCCGCGACTCCAACGCCCGCTACGGCGATGACGGTTCGCAGCGGGGCGCGGCCATCAAGGACCGCTCGGACAACTGGGACGGCCTGCAGCAGTCGCTGCGCGACGCAGACGCCTGGAACAGCCTCCCCGAGTCGGAACGGCGCAAGGCCCTGGACGAACTCGCGGCCCGGACCCCGAACGACACCAACGTCGACCTGAAACCGATCTACGCCGCCCCCGGAGTGAGCACGTTCGAACGCGGCACCGCCCCACTGCCCCCGGACCAGCCCCGTCCGCTGGTCCCCCCGGCTCCCGGCACGCCGTCGGTCCCGAGCCCCAGGTACCCGGCCCCGAGCCCGGGCCCTGCGCCCACACCCCCGGCAGGCTGACTCTTCCCATGCCCAGGCACCACCTCATCCGCACGCTGCCCGCACTGCTGCCCGCCGCCCTGCTGCTCTCCTGCACGGGCGGCGGGCAGCCGCCACGCGTCCCCATGCCGACCGAGGTACCCGCCGCACCGCAGTACAGCAGCGCGGACGCCATCGTGGACAAGCTCGGCACAGCCGGCATCCCCTGCCGCATCACCCTGAGCCACACCATGAACGGGGCATCGACCATCGACTGCACCGCCACCCTCGACGGCAAAAGCTTCGATACCGAGATCAAGGTCTACGACCCCGCCCGCTACACCCGCGACGACATTGGCGACGGGATCGCGGCCGGCCGCACCGCCTTCCACCAGACCTTCGTCGCCGCCGGGAACTGGCGCATCAACGTCGTCAACCCCACCTACGCCCCCAAGATCGCCCAAGCCCTCGGCGGCGTCGTCCTTCCCGGCGACGAACCCGACACACCCGACCGCCCCCTGCCCTCCATCCCGCCTGCACCCCGCTACGACACCCTCGACCACCTCGCCAACGCCCTCGACACCGCCGTCGGCTGCCAGAACCGCCAACCCGGCCCCGCAGGCACTCTCACCTGCACCACCGGCAGCAAAGCCGGCCACCCCCCCAACTGCGCCACCCTCCAACTGCACGCCGACGACTCCGACCGCGACAAGACACTGCACACCGCCATCGCCCGCCCCGGCGTTCCCGCCTACCTGGTCACCGCCGCCAACTGGTCCGTCAACCTGTGCGACTACGCGCTAGCCGACGAAGTCGCCGGGAAACTCCACGGTGTCGTGGTCCGCTACGACGGACAGTGATCCCACCCCGCAAGAAACCGTGGGCCGCTACCGGAATCCACATTCGACGCCCCGGTGATCGTTCAATAGACGGTGCCCGCCCCGACAACAGTGACGGCAAGTCCGTACGTACGGACGGCCGGGCCAGGGTACGGGTGATGGCGAAGGATCCAAACCGGCAGGCCGTGGCGGGGGCCACCATTACAGCCGTAATGGCCCCCGCCACGGCAGGAGCCGCCGGCCAGTCAGCGCGAGCCGTTGTGTCGGGGCCTGGCGTGCCTGGAGGTGTGGCAGCCAGTGGTCTCGGCGATCTGGGCATGCGTCGGGTGCAGGATCCTCCCGAGCAGGACATCGTCGGCAAGGTCGCCAAGGGCGGGACGACGGCGGGTGATGCCCCCATTGATCAGGGACCAGGAGTAGACACTGACGCTGGAACTGGCGAGGGCCTTGTGCCAGGTCCGTCGCACGGGCCCTCGGGACCCGACGGAGCGCTGAGCAACCGTCGGCGGGCCGCGCAGGGGTCCGGCTGGGGCGCTGCTGGGCGGTGCGCGGTGTTAAACGCCATGAGGAACTACTCGATGGTGACGCTGTAGCGGACGGCGGGGCGCTCGGCGTCGGACCGGTGCTGTCGCCCCGGCGTCCGGCAAGGAGCATGAAGGCGCGCTCGCGGGGCAGGCGTTGGGTGCGGCGGACGAGGGCCCGGCCGACTCCCCCTGAAGCCGGGCCCCCGCCGCACCGGCCCGGACCGCGAGCCGGGGCCGGTACGGACTGTCAGCCGATACCGGTGACCGACAAGGCGGTGGTCCAGTTGGTCTTGATGGCGCTGCGGGCGACGGCCAGAGTGATCCGCCCGGAGCAGACCGCGTTCTTGAGCTTGGTCTCGACGCCGTCCTTGGTGGTGGCGGTCTTCGTGCCCGAGTAGGGCTCGGGCCACAGGTTGCCCGGATCGCGCGGGGCCCCGCCGAGCTCCAGCGGCACCAGGTGGTCCTCCTCGTAGGAGGAGAGGGAGGTGTCGGCGTAGCCGTAGTCGGCGATCCCCTGGACCTTGAGGGCGTTGGTGTAGGAGGTGGACGGGCGCACCGTTGCGGTCCAGCCGGAGACGCAGATCGTGGACTGGATGGTCGACTGGGTGACGTCCGGGTTGTACGCGCCGGGGGTGCAGGCGGGGTCGGGCAGCGGCAGGTAGGAGTGGGAGCAGGTGCTCGCGTGCGCGGTGCCGGCGCCGAGGCCGAGCACGAGGCCGCTGAGGGCCAGGGCCAGGGCGGTGCCGGCCGCGGCCGGGATCCGGGTGGTCGAACGCATGGGGTGCCTCCAGGGGTGCGGGGGTTCGGCGGGCATCGCCGAGGCCGCGTCCATGACACCCCCGCGCACGCTACACGGGTAGACCCCCGACGGTGAATTCCCGTGAGCTCTCGGTTGACCGCCGTCCGGCACCCGGGCGAGCACCCGGCGGGCCGCCGTCAGGTGGCGGGTCAGCCGCTCCCTGCCGTCCCGCCGTGGTCGGGCACCGGGACGCCGGAGCACCGGAGACGCGTCAGCTCGTCCTGGCGGGGTACCCGCACGCCGTCCCCGAACCGGCCGGTGTGCGGTCCGGACTCGAACTCAAGGAGCAACATGGCCACTTCGCCGGCACGGCGGCTGCAGCAGAGCGCCCGGGAGGTCTTCGGCTGGAAGCGGCTGCGGCCGCAGCAGCTGCTGGCGATGGAAGCGGTGATGGAACGGCGCGACACCCTGGTCGTGATGCCCACCGGAGCCGGCAAGTCGGCGGTGTACCAGGTGCCCGGGCTGCTGATACCCGGCCCGACGGTCGTGGTCTCCCCGCTGATCGCCCTCCAGCGCGACCAGGTGCAGGGCCTGCTGCGCCGGGCCGGCACGGACGCCGCCGCGGTCAACTCGGCCAACAGCGGCCGGGAGAACGCGGCGGTGTGGGACCGGATCAGCGAGGGGGACGTCGACTTCCTCTTCCTGTCCCCCGAGCAACTCACCAAGGACGAGGTGGTCGAGCAGCTCGCCGCCGCCGCTCCGGCGCTGTTCGTCGTGGACGAGGCCCAGTGCGTCTCCTCCTGGGGCCACGACTTCCGGCCCGACTACTTGCGGCTGGGCCAGGTCATTGACCGGATCGGCCGGCCGCCGGTGCTGGCCCTGACGGCGAGCGCCGCCGCACCGGTGCGGGCCGACATCGTCGCCCGGCTCGGCATGCGCGACGTGCGCGAGGTGGTCACCGGCTTCGACCGGCCCAACATCCACCTGGAGGTGGTGCCGTTCCAGGACGCGGCGGTCAAGAAGCGCGCGGTGGTGGAGCGGGCGGCGGCCGAGCCCAAGCCGGGACTGGTGTACGCGGCCACCCGGCGGGAGGCGCAGGAGTTTGCGGCGGAGCTCGGGCAGCTCGGCTTCGACGCGGCGGCCTACCACGCGGGCCTGCCCGCCGCGGAGCGCGCCGACGTCCACGACCGCTTCCTGGCAGGCGGGTTGGACGTGGTGGTGGCGACGTCGGCGTTCGGGATGGGCATCGACAAGCCGAACGTGCGCTTCGTACTGCACGCGTCCGTCCCCGGCTCGCTGGACGCCTACTACCAGGAGATCGGCCGGGCCGGACGGGACGGTGAGCCGGCCCGGGCGATCCTCGCCTACCGGCCGCAGGACCTGGGCCTTCAGCGGTTCTTCGCGGCTGGCCGCCCGGACCCGGACACCGTCACCCGGGTGGCGAGCACCCTGGCGGACCACGACGGGCCGGTCCACCCCGGCGACCTGCGGGCCGAGACCGGGCTGACGGCGAGCCGGCTGACCGCCGTGGTCAACCTGCTGGAGCAGGTCGGCGCGGTGGCCACCACCGAGGACGGCGACCTGACGCCCACCGGTGACGCCGACCCGGCGGACACCGCCCGGGAAGCGGTCGAACTCGGCGACGCGCACCAGCAGCTGGAGCGCTCCCGGGTGGACATGATGCGCGGATACGCGGAGAGTACCGGCTGTCGGCGCCGCTTCCTGCTGGGCTACTTCGGCCAGCCCCAGGAGGCGACCGGGGAGGACGGCTGCGGCTCCTGCGACCGTTGCGAAGCGGCCGAACTCTCCCAGCAGGGGCCGGTAGGCGGCCCCGCCGTCCTGGCGGGCACCGGCGGCCCGCTGCCCGGGCCCTCCGCCCCGGACGACGACCCGGCCGGCTCCGCCGGCGACCGGCACCCGTTCCGGCCGGGCGCGCTGGTACGGCACCAACACTGGGGCGAGGGAGCGGTGATGAACGAAGAAGACCGCCACCTGACGGTCCTGTTCGACAGCGTCGGCTACCGCACCCTGTCACTGGACGTGGTCCGCGAAAACAACCTGCTCACCGTCCGCTGACCGGGACGGCGGGGTCGCGGGAGGGGGTCAGAGCCGGCTCTTCCTTACCGGTGGCCGGTTTCCGGACGGGCCGGATCAGCGGGCAAGGGTGACGGTGAGCTGCTCGTTGGGGCAGCCGGCGGCCAGGCGGTGCAGCGCGTCCGTCTCCGCCTGGTCCACGCTCAGACCCCAACGGGTCTTCACCAGCACCCAGTCGTCGATGTAGGTGCAGCGGTAGCCGACCGCGGGCGGCAGCCACTCCGCGACGTCCTTGTCCGCCTTGCTGCGGTTGGACTTCGCGGACACCGCGATCAACGCACGCGGCTCGTCGAGGTCGTTGGCGTACGCCTGCCGCTCGGCAGCCGACCAGGCGGAGGCCCCGGAGTCCCATGCCTCGGCGAGCGGCACCACGTGGTCGACGTCCAGGGCCTTGGCGTCCTGCAGCACCACGTCGTCGTACGGGCTGACCCACACCCCGCCCGCCAGCGAGCACTTCGCGCCGACGAACGGTGCACTCGCTGCTTCGGTGATCAGTACCTCCGCCCGGGTGTTGCACCCGTTGCGATCCTCGTCGATCCAGTGCCGGAACTTCGTACGCTCGTAGCCGGTCCGGTCCTCCTCCACAACCGGCAGCGCGTCGATCGCCTCCCGAAGCGTCACGGTGACCTGCTCACCCGCCGCACGGTGCTGCCCGGCGGCCGCCGAAGCAACCGTACGGGGCTCGGGACCGGCCGCAGCGTTGGCCGGGGAGGCAAGCAGCGCGGTGGCCGCGGCGGCGGACAGGACGGCGGCGAGAACGGGACGAACGCGCACGGGGCAGACTCCACAAGGTGAGGGGCGCGACAACACCCAGTCCAACCTCTACGGGTCGGACCGGGTTGCGGGCCGATGTTCAGCGTCACCCAGACGAGCCGGAGAGTGTATGCGGTGCGCAGCAGGTGGCTGACCGAGCGCGGTCCTGGGCAGTTGCTGGGTATCCGGCCCGCCGGCCGCGCTCGGCGCACGGGGCAGGGAAGGCGTCAGACTGACGGTGTGTCAGTTCGTTCTGCTAGACCGCGGCCGTGGCAATTCCTCGGCCGATCATGTCGCGTCCGCTACGACGCCTTCTCGACAACCTGCGCCCCTTGGGATGTGCCTTCAGCAACCCGAAGCTCGCGGAGGAGGACGACGACTTTGACCTCTTCGTGTTGAACGACCGCGATCGAAGCTT
>NZ_BAAANS010000127.1:0-7302 GCF_039529925.1 Kitasatospora saccharophila
TCCAACCAGGTCGCCGACAACGAGGGCTGATGTCGGGGTCGGAGTCGGGGATGGTGTGGGGGTGGGAGTAGGCGTCGGGGTGGGGGACGGTGCGGGGGCCGGGGTCGGGGTCGGGGTCGGGGGGGCAGTGGGTGTCGGGGTCGGAGTCGGGGATGGTGTGGGGGTGGGAGTAGGCGTGGGGGTGGGGGTGGGGTGCGAGGTGTGACAGTGCCAGTCCCAGTGCCAGGGCGGGTGGTGCGGCAGTGGCAGTGGGCAGAGCGGGGGGAGCGGTGGCAGGTCGGGGAGCGGGGGCAGGGTGGGCAGCGGCGGGAGGTGATCGTCCCGGGTGTGGTCCATTGCCCGATCATCGGACCGTCCCCTTGGGGCGCGGTAGTCGTTCGCGGTCAAACCCCACCGGCCGGTGAACCCTCCCGGGCTGCGGCGGAACGTCCGGACGGAGACCGGTCGTCCGTTCGACCGAGGGCGGCTGCGGTGAGCGCCACCGCGGCGGCGAGCAGCACCGGCCACCCGGTGCCGAGCAGCAGCGCCAGCACCGCCGGGCAGCTCACGGCGGCGGCCAGGCGCGGCATGCCGTCCAGGACGCGGACCGCCGCGGCCGTGCAGGTCAGGTAGACGGCGAGGAACAGCGCCGTGGGCACGGCCACCAGTTGAGCGGTCGTCAGCAGACCCGTCCCCACCAGGGCGAACAGCGGGCCGCCGGTGAGCACGGTGGCCCCGACCACCACGAGCGAGCCGCGCCGGCCGGACGCCGGGCCGGGTGTCGCGCCGGACGCCGGGCCGGACGCCGGGCTGGGCGTCGGGTCGGTGGCCGCGCCGGGCGGGAGCAGGGCGTCCAACAGGGCGGCCGCGCCCGTCAGGTAGGTGTTGGTGGCGGCCAGGGTGAGGACCACCGCCGCGCCGGCGGCCAGCAGCGGGCCCCGGGAGCCGAGGGCGGCGCGCATCAGGTCGGCCAGCGGGACGGGGCCGCCCGCGCCCGGGCCGAGCACGGCCACCGTCGCGGCGGCCAGGCCCAGGCAGAGCAGCGAGGTCACGGCGAAGGCGATCAGCACCACCCGGCGCAGCTGACGGCGCGGGTCGCGCAGCCGGGTGGTCAGCGAGGCGGCCGCCTCCCAGCCGACGAAGGCGAACATCAGCGGCGGCGCGGCCCGCGCGACGCCCGCCCAGCCGTGCGGCAGGAACGGCGTCCAGTGCGCGGCCCGAGCAGCCGGGGCCGACCCCAGCGCCGCCAGCAGCACCAGGCCCACCAGCCCGGACACCAGGGCCAGTTGGAGCCCGGCGCCGGTCCGCACGCCGAGCAGCCGCACGCCCAGCACCAGCGCCAGCAGCACCAGCCCGGCCCGGACGGCCGTGCCCCCGTCGGCACCGACGGCCGCCGCCGCGTAGCTCCCGCCGATCAGGCAGACCACCGGCGCGCCCGCCACCACGCCCGCCAGGAAGCACCACCCGGCGGCCCGGCCCGCCCGGGCGCCCAGCCCCGCGGCCGTGTACCCGGCGACCCCGCCGGAGGAACCCAGCCGGGTGCCGAGCGCGCAGAACACCGTGGCGATCAGCCCGGACAGCCCCAGCAGCGCCAGCCAGGCCAGCAGCGAGGCCGGACCCGCCGCGCGCGCCGCCAGCCCCGGGAGCAGCAGCAGGCTCGGGCCGAGCAGGGCGCCGACGTACAGCGCGGACGCCCCGGCGGTGGAGAGCGGGCCGGGGGCGGCGGACGGGGAACGGGGGAGGGAGGTGGTCGCGGTGTCGGTCATGCCCCGATCCTGGCCCGGACCGCGCGGCACCCGCTGGCGAAAACCGCTCCGTGACAGGGCCCCGGCGGTGGATCCTGCCGCGGCAGGGCGGTCCGGCGGCAGAAGATGCCGAGGGGTCGGGAGGGGAGGATGGTCGGGTCGGGTCGCCTGGTGGATCCTGCCGGGGGTTCGCGGGCCCGCGTGGCCGATCGTGCCGCGCAACGGCGCCCCGACGGCAGACCGTGCCGGAAACGGGAGAGAACGGGAACGATTGCGCCGACGCCACCGCTAGGGTGCACGGCATGTCATCGAACCCGCAGTACGACCGCATCGACCGCGCGATCCTGGCCCACCTCCAGCGCCACGGCCGGACCCCCAACGTCGACCTCGCCGAGGCCGTCCGGCTCTCGCCCTCCTCCGCGCTGCGCCGCACCAAGGCGCTGGAGGCGGACGGGGTGATCGCCGGGTACCGGGCCGAACTCGACCGGGACCGGGTCGGGTTGGGGCTGACGGTGTTCGTCGCGCTGCGGGTCGAGCAGCACTCGCGGGAGACCTCCCGGCAGATCGAGGAGGCGCTGTGCGCGATCCCCGCCGTGGTCGCCTGCCACGTGGTCTCCGGCGAGGCCGACTTCCTGGTGGAGATCGCCGTCCCCGACCTGGCCAGCTACGAGCAGGTGCTGCTGGACGAGATCCTCGCCGTCGGCCCGGTCCGCGACGCCCGCTCCACCTTCGCCATCCGCACCGTCCGCTCCCGCGGCCCGCTCCCGCTCGACCACTGGCCGCCCCGGCACGGCAGGTGACCGGCACCCCGCCCCGCCGCCCGGCCCCGCACCGGCCTCGCCTCCCCCGCCACCTCACCGCCCTCCGGGCAGTTGACCGGGGCGGACCGGAACACGAGGACGAGGGAGATCCGATGGAGCTGTGGCTGCTGAACAACCTCGACACCGCCGCGCTGACCGCGGTGGTGGTCGGGACCGCGGTGGTCGTCGCGGGGGCGGGATCGCTGCTGGTGCGGCGCAGGTTCCCGCAGGTGGTGGAGGGGGAGCACAACGAGGTGATCGGGGTCGTGCTGGGGCTGTTCGGCGCGATCTACGGGATCATCCTGGCGTTCGTGATCGTCAATCTGTGGACCCAGATGGAGGAGACCCGTACCGGGGTCGCCCGGGAGGCCACCGCCGCCGCGACGCTGGTGCGCGACGTGCAGGCGTTCCCACCGGAACCGCGCGAGCGGATCGACGCGGCACTGGGCGCCTACCTGCACGCCGTCGTGGACGTCCAGTGGCCGATGATGCGCGAGGGCCGCCCCGACTTCGAGGCCACCGCCGGCAAGGCGCAGGCCGTCTACGAGGCCCTGCAGTCCTACGAGCCGCAGAGCAACACCGAGCAGGCCTACTACGACCGCGCCGCCGAGCAGTTGGACGAGGTGGTCGCCGAGCGGCGGGCCCGGATCGCCATGGCCACCCGACAACTCCCGCCGCTGCTCCAGGCGTTGGTCTACGGCGGCGCGCTGGTGATCGTCGCGCTGACCGCGCTGTACGGCACCCGCCGGATCAGGGTGCAGGTGCTGTTCACGGGGACGGTCGCCGCGCTGATCGGGTTCAGCCTGCTGCTCGTCCTCGTCCTCGACCGGCCGTTCACCGGCGACCTGTGCGTCTCCCCGGCGCCGTTCAAGGAGGGCGCGCTGGCGGTCTTCTGGCCCTGACCCGGTCAGGATGCGCGGGGGGACGGCTGACGAGGGGGCGCTGGCCCGGTTACCCCCCGGTACGCAAGACTGGCCCCGGGTGCGGCACCCGCCGCCCCGTCAGCCCGCCCATCCCGCACCGGAGGTGCCCCCGTGGCCGCCGAACCCCTGATCGCCGCCGTCGGCGGACTGAGCCCGCAGGTCGACCCCGGGGCGTTCGTCGCGCCCGGCGCGGTGGTGGTCGGCGCCGTCACCGTCGCCGCCGGGGCGAGCATCTGGTACGGCGCCGTGCTGCGCGGCGACGCCGAGCGGATCACCGTCGGCCCCGGCACCAACGTCCAGGACAACTGCACCGTCCACGCCGACCCGACCTTCCCCGCCGTCCTCGGCGAACGGATCTCGGTCGGCCACAACGCCGTCCTGCACGGCTGCACGATCGAGGACGACGTGCTGGTCGGGATGAGCGCCACCGTCCTCAACGGCGCCCGGATCGGCGCGGGTTCGCTGGTCGCGGCGGGCGCCGTCGTCCCGCAGGGCATGCAGGTGCCGCCCGGCTCCCTGGTCGCCGGCGTCCCCGCCAAGGTGAAGCGGGAGCTCACCGAGGAGGAGCGGGCCGGGATCCGCGCCAACGGCGAGGGCTACCGACTGCTCGCCGCCGCCCACGCGAAGGACGTGCCCGGGGCTCACGGCTGACGGCGGCGCGGGAAGCGGGCGCCGACTCCGGCGCGCGGCCGTCCCGTTCGGACTGCGCGGACTGCTCAAGCGCGGCCGCGCACGGGAGGCCGACGGCCGACCGCGACGGATTCCGTCGAGCGGCGGCCCGCCCCGTCCGGCTACGGTGCAGCGGTGACCAGCAACGACCAGTCCGGTTCGACCCGGCTCGCCACCCCCGCCGACCTCGACGCCGTGGTCTCCACCCTGACCAGCGCGTTCTTCCACGACCCGCTCTGGGGCCCGGCCTTCCCCGACCCGTCCCGGCGCGCCCGGCAGGCCGCCGCGATGTGGCGGTTGTACGCGACCTCCGCCCTGCGCTACCCCTGGACCCTGGTCACCCCCGGCGCGGAGGCCGTCGCGGTGTGGATCCCGCCGGGCGGCACCGAACTCACCGCACGGGAGGCCGAGGACCTGCCGGAGCTGCTCGCCGGGGCGGCGGGGCCGGAGGCGGCCCGGGCCATCCTGACCGTCTACGACCAGTTGGAGGCCGCCCACCCCGGCGTGCCCTGCTTCTACCTCACCCTGCTCGGCGTCCACGACGACCACCGCGGCAAGGGCCTCGGCATGGGCCTGCTCGCCCGCAGCCTGGAACGGATCGACGCCGTCGGCGCCCCGGCCTACCTGGAGTCCTCCAACCCGGCCAACCTCGCCCGCTACCGGAGCGTCGGCTTCACCCCGCGCGAGGAGATCACCACCGCCACCGGACACGTCGTCACCACCATGTGGCGCCCGGCCCGCTGAACCCCCCCCGCGCCGACTGCCGACCGCCGACCGGCGCCCCGACGCGTCCGACCGGCGCCCCGCGGCCCGACGCGTCCGCCCGGCGCCGGGCGGACTTCGTCCGCGCTTTGTTGTCATGTCACTTGAAAGACCCCCGGACGGGGCATCCTGCTCGCTGACCGGCCGTCAGCCCGTACCGACCGCCGGGCCGCCCGCCCGCCCAGTCGACCGTCCAGGGGGACCGCATGAACTTCCGCCTCGCCACCGCCCGTTCCGCCGTCGTCGGCGCGGTGCTCGCCGCCGCCCTCCTGGGGTCCACGCAGCTGGGAGCCGCCGCCGACGCGGGGACGGTCGGGGAACGGCCGTTCGCCGGGACCACCGGGGTGGGGCTGCACAACACGTACGACCCGGGCGCGTTCGGCTACCTCGCGCAGGCGCTGGACACCGGTACCGCGATGATCGAGCTGGACGTGTGGACCGACACCGTCACCAAGGAGTGGAAGGTCAGCCACTCCAACCCGCTCGGCAACGGCAACAACTGCGTCGACGCCGCCACCCCGGCGCAGCTGTACGGCGGCGGCGCCAACAAGAACCTGGAGAGCTGCCTGGACGACGTCCGGGTCTGGCTGGCCGCGCACCCGACGGCGGGGCCGCTCACGATCAAGCTGGAACTCAAGGGCGGGTACGCCGCCAACCTGGGCATGGGCCCGGCCCAGCTGGACGCGCTGATCGCCGCCCACCTCGGCGCCGCCGCCTTCCGCCCGGCCGACCTGCTGGCCCGGCCCGGCGGCGGCAGCTACGCCACGCTCGACGACGCCGCCCGGGCGGGCAACTGGCCGAGCCGGGCCGCGCTGGCCGGGCGCGCCCTGGTCTACGCGATCCCCGGCACGGTCGAGGAGGGCAACCCCTTCGACACCCTGCACACCGACGTCGAGGAGGCCCGCCACCTGCGCGACCTGGCCGCCGCCGGCCGGATCGGCGACGCGCGGGTCTTCCCCGCCGTGCACGGCGCCGCCGCGGGCGACCCGCGCGGCGCGTACCCGGACGCCACCATCCGCCCCTGGTTCGTGGTCTTCGACGGCGACGCCGCCGCGTACCTGAACGGCGTCGACACCGCGTGGTACGACCAGCGCCACTACCTGCTGACGATGACCGACGCGCAGAACGTCGCCCCGGCGATCAGCGGCACCGACCCGACGGCCGAGCAGGCCCGCGCGCGGGCCGTCCAACTGGCCGGCGCGCACGCGTCCCTGGTCTCCGCCGACTGGCGGCACCTGCCCGAGGTGCAGTCGCTGGTCCTCCCGCGCGGCTGATCCGCGGCCGATCCGCGGATGACCTGCGGGCCTTTCGCGGAAGGGAGTTGACGGTGCGTCAGGGAAGCGGCCGGGCCGGGGTGTCCGCTGGGGGGGATCCGGCCGCGAGTTCCGTCGGCACTGTTGACCAATTGAAGTGGGCATGGCACTTTCGTCCGGCGCGGGCGTGCACCGACCGGTCACACGTCTGCGATCCCCCACAAGGAGAGCCATGTTCAAGAGATCCGCCGCGGCCCTCGCCGCGGGCGCGGTCGTCGCGGGCGCCCTGACCGTCGCCGCCACCCCCGCCCAGGCCGTCCAGGCCGGTGACCTGACCTCCACCATCGCGCTGAGCAACTGCTCCGCCTCACTGGTCCGCTACCCGGGCTCGGTGGACACCGACCGGGCGATGATGCTGACCAACGGCCACTGCCTGCCGACCATGCCGACGGCCGGCCAGGTCATCCAGAACGCGAGCGCCAGCCGCAGCGGCACCCTGCTCGACTCCGCCGGGAACTCGCTCGGCACCGTCCAGGCGGACAAGGTGCTGTACGCGACGATGACCGGCACCGACGTCGCGCTCTACCAGCTCACCGACACCTTCGCCGCCGTCGCCTCCAAGTACGGCGCCACCGCGCTGACGATCAGCGACACCCACCCGGTCGACGGATCCGCCATGTACATACCCTCCTCGTACTGGAAGCAGGTCTGGAACTGCTCGATCAACGGGTTCGTCGGGACCCTGCGCGAGGACCAGTGGACCTGGCGCGACTCGCTGCGCTACAGCGCGGGCTGCAACACCACGCACGGCACCTCCGGGTCGCCCATCGTCGACGCGGCCAGCCGGAAGGTCGTCGGCATCAACAACACCGGCAACGACGACGGCGCCATGTGCACGCTCAACAACCCGTGCGAGGTCGCCGCGGACGGCACCACCACCGCCAGCAAGGGCCAGAGCTACGGTGAGGAGACCTACTGGTTCACCACCTGCCTGGGCACCGGCCGGGTCATCGACCTGAACGTCAGCGGCTGCCTGCTGACCAAGCCGGCCGGCGCGGCCGTCACCGTCACCAACCCGGGCAACCAGTCGACCGCGCTGAACGGCGCCGCCAGCCTGCAGATCACGGCCTCCGGCGGCACCGCGCCGCTCGGCTACTCGGCCACCGGGCTG
>NZ_BAAANS010000128.1:0-6862 GCF_039529925.1 Kitasatospora saccharophila
ACCGGGTCCGCGAGGGCAAGCCCGTCATCCTCACCAACTCGCTGGAGGGCACCGGCATCGCCGAACTCGCCGCCTTCCTCGGCAGCCGGCGCAAGGCCGCCGGGTGACCCCCGCCCGGCCGCCCGTCCGACCGGCCCGGCTCGACCCCGGGCACTACGAACCGGCCCGCGTCCCGCCCGAGGTCCGCTGCCTCGCCGGGACGCCCGACACCCTCGCGGTCGGACGCCCCGGCAAGGTCGGCCTGCTGGAACTGGCCTTCGAACGGGTCGGCGACCGCACCGAACTCACCGGCCACTACCAGAAGTCACCGCTGCAGATCACCCGCCCGCTGTACTTCGACCCGGCCCGGCCGGACCTCGCCGTCACCTTCCTGATGTCCACCGGCGGCGGCGTCCTGCAGGCCGACCGGCTCCGCACCGACCTGCACTGCGGCGCCGACACCGCCGTGCACCTCACCACCCAGGCGGCCACCAAGGTGCACCGGATGGAACACGACTACGCGACGCAACTGGTCCACCTGACGGCCGGCCCGCGCGCCTACGTCGAGTACCTCCCCGAACCGGTCATCCCGTTCGCCGGCTCCCGCCTCTACCAGCGCACCGTCCTCACCGTCGACCCGTCCGCCACCGTGCTGGCCGGCGAGACCGTGCTGGCCGGCCGGCTCGCCCGCGGCGAACGGCACGCCTACCGGGTGTTCGCCGCCGACCTGGAAGCGCGCCGCCCGGACGGCGAACTCCTCGCCCTGGACACCGTCCGGCTGCTCCCCGCCGCCACCCCCGGCGGCGGCGTCACCGGCCCGGCCGTCCTGGCCGGGCACGACGTGATGTCCACCCTGTACGTCCTCAGCCCGCTCGCCCCGGCCGCCCGGATCGCCGACGTCCTGCACACCGCGCTCGCCCCGCTCGGCGACCGCGGCCCGCTGTACGGCGTCTCCACCCTGCCGGGGGAGTGCGGCGCCTGGCTGCGCCTGCTCGGCCCCGACACCCGCTCCTGCGCGGCCGCCCTCCGCGCCGCCTGGGACGCCGTCCGCCGCGAACTGATCGGGGCCCCCGCACCCGAACTGCGCAAGACCTAGACCCGCGGCCCGGACCCGGGCCCGCACCGACGCGAATCGGCCGATCCAGCGGTGTTCGGACAGCTCAACGAGCGTCCTGGCATATGCTGCCGGGTGGTCAGGGACGACCACCACCCACCCTCGCAGGAGTGCCCGATGAGCGATCACGAGACCGGCCGCAGCACCACCCCGATCCCGGTCGGCGTCATCGGCCTCGGCGACATCGCGCAGAAGGCGTACCTGCCGGTCCTCACCGCCCAACCCGGCCTCGACCTGCGCCTGATGACCCGCGACCGGGCCAAGCTCGACCGGATCGGCGACGCCCACCGCCTCCCGTTCCGCACCACCGACCTGGGCGAACTCATCGACTCCGGCATCCGCGCCGCGTTCGTCCACGCCGCCACCGACCAGCACGTCCCGATCGTCGAGGAACTGCTCACCCGCGGCGTCGACGTCTACGTGGACAAGCCGCTCGCCTACGACCTCGACGGCGCCCGCCGCCTGGTCGCCCTCGCCGAACACACCGGCCGCTCCCTGCTGGTCGGCTTCAACCGCCGCCACGCCCCCGGCTACCTGCTCGCCGCCGAACGCCCGCGCGACCTGATCGTCCTGCAGAAGCACCGCGAGGGCCTGCCCGAACGCGCCCGCACCCTGGTCTACGACGACTTCATCCACGTCGTCGACAGCCTGCGCTTCCTCGTCCCCGGCGAGATCGAACACGTCGACGTCCGCTCCCGCACCCGCGACGGCCTGGTCGAACACCTCGTCCTCACCCTCGCCGGCCGCGGCTTCACCGCCCTCGGCATCATGAACCGGGTCTCCGGCTCCACCGAGGAGATCCTCGAAGTCTCCGGCGCCGACTCCAAGCGCGAGGTCCACAACCTCGCCGAAATCATCGACCACCGCGGCCAGCCCACCGTCCGCCGCCGCGGCGACTGGGTCCCGGTCGCCCGCCAGCGCGGCATCGAACAGGTCGTCCTGCACTTCCTCGACGCCCTCCGCGCCGGCAAGACCCTCGACGCCACCGATGCCCTGCGCACCCACGAACTCTGCGAACTCATCGTCGAGCGGATCGAATCCGCCGCGTCCTGACCCCCGTTCCCCGCCGTCCGGTCCGGCCCTCGGCTACGATGCCCGCAGGGCCGTGACTGGCGCACGGGTGGAGCACCACCGGGGAGCGGCCGCACCGCCGTTGCCGCGCGCCTGGGCGAACTCACCCCGAGACCCAGGGAGTTGCGCCCATGACCGACCAGAACCCCGTCCTCGCCCGGCTGATGGACGGCACCGCCCCCGCCCGCCGCCTCACCGACGCCACCGCGGCCGCGGCCGCCGACCTCCGCCTGCGCACCGGTGTCACCCCCTGCCTCGCCACCGTCCTGGTCGGCGAGGACCCGGCCTCCGTCACCTACGTCCGGATGAAGCGCAACCGCTGCGAGAAGGCCGGCATCCGCTCCCGCCACGTCCCACTCCCGGCCGCCACCAGCACCGCCCAACTCGTCGACGTCCTGGGCGAGTTGTCCGCCGACCCGACCGTCCACGGCATCCTGCTCCAGCATCCGGCCGGCCCGCGGGTCGACGAACGCGCCGCCTTCGAAGCCATCGCCCCCGCCAAGGACGTCGACGGCGTCACGACGCACTCCTTCGCCGCCATGTCCTTCGGCCTCCCCGGTTTCACCTCCTGCACCCCGGGCGGCATCATGCGCCTGCTCGACGAGTACCGGGTCGGGCTGACCGGCAAGCACGCCGTCGTGATCGGCCGCAGCGCGATCCTCGGCAAGCCCGCGGGCATGCTGCTGCTCGCCCGCGACGCCACCGTCACGTACTGCCACTCGCGGACGGTCGACCTCCCGTCGATCGTCCGCGAAGCCGACGTCCTGATCGCCGCCGTCGGCAGGCCCGAACTCATCCGCGGCGAACACCTCAAGCCCGGCGCGGTCGTCATCGACGCGGGCTACAACCCCGGCAACGTCGGCGACGTCCACTTCGCCTCGGCCCGCGAGCGCGCCGGCCTGATCACCCCGGTGCCGGGCGGCGTCGGCCCGATGACGATCGCGGTGCTACTGGCCCAGACGGTGGAGGCGGCGACGCGCCAACTCGGCCCGCAGCGGCAGTGATCGGACGACCGCGCACCGGCCGATGACCGGTGCGCGGTCGCCGGGGATCACTGGCCCATCACGTAGCGGACGGTCGGGCCGGTGGTCCAGCCGCCGTCCACCGCCAGCTCGGCGCCGGTGACGTAGGAGGCCGCGTCGGACAGCAGGAAGACGGTGGCCGCGGCGATCTCGGGCGCCTCGCCGACCCGGCCCATCGGGGTGTTGGGGTAGTTGCCCTCGCCGCGCTGGATCCCGGTGGACGCGGTCATCGGCGTGTAGGTCATGCCCGGGTGGACGGAGTTCACCCGGATCCGGTCCACGCCCAGCTCCACCGCGCCGATCTTGGTCAGGCCGCGCACGCCCCACTTGGAGGCGCCGTAGCCGGCGGTCAGCGCCAGGCCCATCAGGCCGGCCGCCGAGGAGATGTTCACCACCGAGCCGCCGCCCGCCGCCCGCAGCGCCGGGACGACCGTCTTCATACCGATGAACACGCCGGTCAGGTTGATGTCGAGCACCTTGCGGAAGTGCTCCACCGACTCGTCGACCAGGAAGCTCCCGGTGGAGATGCCCGCGTTGTTCACCAGCCCGTGCACCGCGCCGAACTCGGCCTGCGCGTACTCGACCGCGTCCGCCCAGTCCTGCTCCGAGCTGACGTCGTGGTGGCGGTAGCGGGCCCGCTCGCCCAGTTCGGCGGCGGTGGCCTCGCCGTCCGCGTCCAGGACGTCGGTGATCAGCACGTTCGCCCCCGCCGCGACCGCCTGCCGGGCGGTCTCCGCGCCCAGGCCCCGGGCCCCGCCGGTGATGATGACGGTCTTGCCGGACAACTCGCTCATGACTTGCTCCTCGGTGCTCGGCGCCTGGTGGGCGCCCGGTTTCCTTGCCGCGCCGCCGCCGCTGCTTCAGCCACCGCTTCCACAGCGCCGCACCGCGCTCCGCGTCCGCGTTCTGCGTCCGCGTCCTACCGCTGGGTCCTGCGTTCTCCTTCCGCCGCCGCCGGGCCGGGGTCTCCCGCTCCGGGCGGGGCGCTCCGGGCGGGGCGCTCAGGGCGGGGCGCTCAGGGCACCGGCGCGGTCAGCAGACCGGTGCAGACGGAGACCAGGTCGGCGAGGTACGCGCCGTCCCCGCTCAGGGTGGGCTCGCCCTCGGCGAGCTGCCGGGCGCGTTCGGCCAGCGCGGCCCCGATCAGGGTCAGCGCCAGGTCGATCCGCTCCAGCCGGACGGCCTCGGGGGCCAGCGGGACCAGCGGTGCCTCCAGTTCGAGGATCAGCCGCCAGTACAGGGTGCCCGCGAGCCCGGCGTGCGGACGCCGCTCCCGGATGCCGCTGCGGTGGCTGACCTGGGTGGAGATCCGCAGGCAGTCCCGGCCGCGCTCGGTGCGCAGCTCGGTGGCCTCCGCGTCGACCAGCGCCCCCAGCAGCTCGCCCAGCGGACGCCCCTCGGGCTGCGGCATCCGCGCGGCCAGCGCCCGTTCGGTGCGCTGCTGGCGCTCGGCCATCACCGCGTCCAGCAGGCCCTCGCGCGAGCCGAAGTGGTACTGCACCGCGGACGGGTTCGCCTGCCCGGCCTGCCGCACCACCTCGCGCAGCTGCGCGCCGTGCACCCCCTGCGCCGCGAACAGGCGCTCGGCGGACCGGATCAGCAGCGCCCGGGTGGAACCGTCGCCGGAGCCGCCGCCCGCAAGGGTGCTCCGTGCACCCGTCGACTTCCTCGTCATGTCTCCACATTAATGCTCGCCATTATTAATGTCGAGCATTAGTCCGGTTGGCGGCCCCCGCCACCCGTCCGTGGGTCGCCTGGGAACTCGCTGGGAACCCCGGCGCGCGGCAAGAGGAATCTCCAAGCCGCTGTTGCTAGCTTCGTGACGCATGATCGACTCGTCCCACCTGGCAGCCCGGTCACGCTCCCTGGCGCTCCACCTGCTGTCCCGGCTCAAACTCCGACACCTCGCCTGGCCGCTCTTCGTGCTGGCCTTCTGGCGCTACCTCGCGGTCTACGGCCTGCCGTACGCCAACGACGTGGTCTTCCTGTGGCTGATCGCCGCCCTGGTCACGGCGTCCGTGCACAGCGGCGGCCGCAAGGGCTGGCTGTACGTCCTGCGCGACTGGGTCCCCGTGATGGCCGTGGTCTGGGCGTACTCCCTGCTCCGCGGCTACGGGGCGCACACGCCGTGGCGCCCGCACTACGCCCCGCAGATCGCCTTCGACGAGGTGCTCGGCTTCGGCGAGACCTGGACCGTCCGCCTGCAGGACCTGCTGTACCACCCCGGCCACCCGCAGTGGTACGACTACGCCGCCGTCACCGTCTACATGTCGCACTTCTTCGCGGTGTTCGTGATCCTCGCGGTGCTGTGGAAGCGCAACCACGCCCGGTTCCGGCACTTCCTCGGCTGCTACCTGGCGATGACCGCGATCGGCTTCGCCACCTACGTGCTCTACCCCGCCGACCCGCCGTGGCTGGCCGGCCTGGAGGGCCACATGCCGGTCGTCGACCGGGTGGTCAACACCGTGCTCAACGACAGCGGCCTGCCCCGGGCGGGCACCATCTTCGAGAACGGCAGCAAGTTCGCCAACGACGTCGCCGCGATGCCCTCGCTGCACGCCGCCTACCCGATGGTGATCGCGCTGTTCTTCTGGCCGCTGGCCGGCCGCAAGCTGCGCGTCCTGCTCGCCGCGTACCCGCTGGCGATGGCCTTCACGCTGGTCTACGGCGCCGAGCACTTCATCATCGACATCCTGGTCGGCTGGGCCTTCGCCTGGGCGATGGTCACCCTGGTCAACCGTTTCGTCGCCCGCCGCGCCGCGGCCCGGGAGGCGAAGGGGGCGGCCGCCGCCCCCGCCGCCGAACCGACCGTCCCGGTCGGCTGACGAGGGACGTCCCCCCACTCCGTGGGCCCCGGCCCCGGCCCGGCAAGGTGGTGCCGGACCGGGGCCTTCCGCATGTCCGGACGGGGTCGCGGCGCCCCCGGACGGTTCGCTCCGGAGCGCCTGAACACCACCTGCGCACCAGCTGGACGGCGCCTGGACGACACTGCCGCGCCACCTCCGGTCCACCTCCCGCCCGGCCCTCCGGAGCCCCTGTCGCCGGCCTTCCCGCCGCCCCTCCGGGAGCCCGTCCGACCCCCTCGGGGGCCCGGCCGGCCGATGCTGGGCGGCGGCCGGGAAGTCCCTGGGCATTCGCTGTGAATCGAACGACCCCGCGTTCGCGCTGGTGGGCCGCCCGAGTGAACCTGACGGGTCGTCAGGACGCGCGGTTCCGGCTCGGCCGGACGGGTGCGGTGAAGGCTTTGCCAATCCGTGGCGGAGTCTTGTTCCGCCCCCCGGTAGCGTCGTGCGGAACCCAGCAGGAGGACCCGCATCATGGCCGTACCCCACGCCCCGTCAGCGCCCGGCGCGCGCTCCCGGACCGCCGGCCGGCCGACGGCCCGATGATCTCCGGCCACGTCGCCGCATCGGCCCTGTGGGCGGTCCTGACCTCGCTGGGCGTGCTGCTCTCCGGCTTCGGCCTGGCCTCCACGATCCGGATCCGCCCCGGCACCGACCGCCCCCGCGACCATCTGCTCGGCCCGCTGCTGATCGCCTTCGGCATCCTGGTCGCGGGCTTCGGCCTCTGGCTGCTCTGAGAAAGTGTGGGGTAATTAGCTGATTACTGATCGTTGAGGTCGTCGGCGAGGCGGCGGGCTGCTTCGGTCTCGATGGGGCCGCGTGGTTCGATCTCC
>NZ_BAAANS010000129.1:0-6497 GCF_039529925.1 Kitasatospora saccharophila
TGTCCTGTGACAACGAAGATGGACGGTTTGCCAGTGAAGTTGGACTGACGCTAGCTTGCGACAGCGAAGTTGGATCTGTGGGGCAGTCGTCAGGCGGGGGATGCGGTGGGAGAGCCAGCTCATGCGCTGGATCGGGACGCGCTGGCGGGCTTTGAGCTGGACTTCTCCGTTGACGGGGTCCGTCACCGCGGGCCGCTGCGGACGAACTGGGACGTGCGGTTCGAGACGGTGGAGCCGGTTCGTGAGTTCAGCTGGCACAAGTTCGCCCGGGGTTTCGCGGGCTGGTACTACTCGGCGACGGTGAGGGATCACGTCGGCTACGAGTCGTGGCTGGAGCGGGACCGGTTGATCCTGCTTGACCGTGACCCGGAGGTCACTGCTATCGCCTCGCAGCCGTTCTGGCTTCACTGGCACGACGGGGTCCGGATGCGTCGGCACGCTCCTGACTACTTCGTCCGGCTCGCGGACGGGCGGGCCCGCGTCGTCGACGTACGCGCCGAGGACGACATGGACGAGGCAACGCGCGAGTCCTTCGCCGCGACCGAGCACGCCTGTCGGGCGGTGGGCTGGGACTTCGCCGTGGTCGGGCGGCTCGACCCGGTGTTCATGGCGAACGTCCGCTGGCTGCACCGATACCGGCGGGCCCGCTGCGGCAGGCCGGCGGAGGTGGCTGACCGGTTGTTGGAGGTCTTCCGCGAGCCGAAGGGCTTGTGGGAGGGCGCTGGACTGGTCGGGGACCGGCTGGAGGTGCTGCCGGTGCTGTTCCACCTGTTGTGGTCCGGGGCCTTGGTAACCGACCTGGTCGGCGGCCTGATGGCGGCCGACAGTCTGGTCTGGACGGAGGGAAGCGAATGAGCGCCTTGAAGCGGCCGCCGGCGTTGGCAGTCGGCCACAAGGTTCGGTTCGAGGGCCAGATCAGGGGGGTTCTTGAGGTCACGGCCCAGGCCGTCGTGGTGGAGGATGCGGAGGTTGGGCACCGGGTTGTCGCGTTGATCGACCTGTTCGAGGCTCCGGACTTCGAGGTCCTGTTCCAGCCCGAGCGGATGCCGCTGCCCGCGGTCGGGCTGCTGGACGCGTTCCCGCCTGAGACGGTGAAGCAGGCGCTGTGGTGGGAGGCCCACATCCTGGAGGTCCTGCACGGGATCGCGCCGGACGCGGGGCCTGGCGCACAGCCGCGGCCGGGTTACGGCCCCGGTTCCTCGGTGACCTCGCGGCAGCGTGTGAAGGCGGCCGAACTGGCCGCGGCAGGCCACGACATCGCGGCCCAGACGATCGCGAATCGGCGCCGCCGCTACCAGGCCGAGGGGCTGGTCGGCCTGGCCGACCGCCGGCCGGTCCGCAAGCGGGCGGAGTTCGGTTCAGTGCCCGAGCTGGTCGTCGAGGCGATGCGCAAGGCGATCAAGGAAGGCGTCGACACCTCGACCCGCAACGGGGCCTACCTGATCTGGCGGACCGGGGAGATCCTGCGGGAGTCGGAAAGCGAGGCGGTCGAGCTGCCGACCCGCCGGACGCTCTACCGGCTGCTGGCGAAGCTGACGAAGGGCACCCACACGATGGGCTCGGCGGTCACGCGCCGGTCGAAGGCCCATGGGGCGGCTGCCCCGTTCGGCCAGTTGACGGTGTCGGCTCCGGGCGAGGTGATGCAGATCGACTCCACACCGCTGGACGTGATGGTCCGCCTCGACAACGGGGTGGTGGGCAAAGTCGAGCTGACCGGCATGATCGACGTCGCCACCCGGACGCTGTCGGCGGCGGTGTTGCGGCCGACGACGAAGGCGGTGGACGCGAGCGTGCTGCTGGCCCGCACCGTCACCCCCGAGCTGATGCGGCCGGGCTGGGTCGAGGCCCTGAAGATGTCCCGATCGGTGCTGCCGCACCGCCGCCTGCTGTCCTTGGACGAGCGGCTGGAGCATGCGGCCGCGAAGCCGGTCATCGTCCCGGAGATGATCGTCTGTGACCACGGCAAGGTGTTCGTCTCCCGCAACTTCCGGTCCTCCTGCCGGTTCCTGGAGATCGACTTCCAACCCACCCACAAAGGAGCGCCCTTCCAGAAGGGCCACATCGAGAAGATGCTGGGCTCAGTCGCCACGATGTTCGCCCAGTTCCTGCCGGGCCACACCGGCCGCAACACCGACCAGCGCGGCCGGCACCCCGAGCAGGAGAACCTGTGGTCTCTGCCCGAACTTCAGGACCTGCTGGACGAGTGGATCGTCGCCCACTGGCAGAACCGCCCGCACGAGGGCCTGCGCGACCCCGACCACCCGGGGCGGCTGTTCACGCCGAACCAGAAGTACGCCGCGCTGGTCGAGTTCTGCGGCTACGTCCCGGTCGCACTGAGCGGCCAGGACTACGTCGAGCTGCTGCCCGCGGCCTGGCGGGCCGTCAACTCCTACGGTGTCCGGATCAACAACCGCACCTACGACAGCCCCGAGCTGGGTCCGATGCGTCTGCGCGACTCCGGCGTGACCGCCAAGCGCGGGCTCTGGGAAGTCCACCGCGACCCCTACGACGCCTCCCGGGTCTGGGTCCGCGACCACCGCGGGGACGGAGGCTGGGTCCAGGCGACCTGGAAGTACTTGAACCGGGCGCCGGTTCCCTTTGGTGATCTGGCCTGGGACCACGTCAGCCACCAACTGCCCAAGGCCACCGAGGAAGAACTCGCCCAGGCCGTCGCCGACCTGCTGACCCGCGCCCACGCCGGCCCCAACCGGTCGGCCGCGAGCAAGAAGGACCGAAAGCCGGGGCCGGCCAAGGCCGAGCGGCGGGTCGCCGCCCGTACGAAGGCCGCCCCGCCCACGATCCCCTCCCCGGCGGTGGAAGTGCCGCGGCAGCTCGAACCCGAAGCGCCCGGGGACGACGGCGATCTCGCCGAGGTGATCCCGCTGGGACTGTTCAACCCGCTCGAAGACCCCTGGAGACGCTCGTGACCGCGCTGCCCGTCGACGATTCCGGAGAGGACTTCGGTCGGCAGTTGACCAGCCTGCCGGGCTGGCACGCCTTCGTCGAAGCGTCCCTGAACGTACCCATGGCCGCGTTGACGAAGGCCGAGTACAACGCGCTGGACGCGGCAGGCCGGGATGCCTACGACGATGACCGGCTCAACCACCATGCCCAACTCCAGGTCGTCGCCACCTCCACGGTCCGCAACACGGTGACCTGCGGGCGGCGCCTGATCATCCTCAACCGCGGGGCGGTCAGCGCACGCCGGGGCCTGATCGTCTCCGGGCCGGCCAACACCGGCAAGACGATCGCGCTGACCCAGCTCGGCCTGGCCCACGAGCTGCATGACCGCCGTCGCCACCCCGGACAGGACAGCCGAATACCGGTCATCTACATCACCGTCCCGCCAGCTGCGACACCCCGCATGATCGCCGCCGAGTTCGCCCGATTCCTGGGCCTGCCAGTGCTGAGACGAGCGAACATCACCGACCTCACCGAGGCCGTCGTCGGCGTCTGCACCAAGGCCCGGACCGGCCTGATCCTGGTCGACGAGATCCACAACATATCCCTGACCACCCGTCACGGTGCCGATGTCTCGGACACATTGAAGTACTTCTCCGAACGCATCCCGGCCACCTTCGCCTACGCAGGCATCGACATCGAGGGCGGCGACCTACTGTCGGGCACCCGCGGAGACCAGATCGCCGCCCGCTTCACCTCCACGGCCACCCACGCGTTCCCCTACAACGCCGAATGGAAGGCGCTGGTCGCGCAGATGGAGGCCAACCTCGTGCTGCACGAGCACCAGGCGGGCGCTCTGACCCGTCTGGACCGCTTTCTCCACACCCGCACCGGTGGCATGATCGGCACCCTCTCCCACCAGATCCGCGGGGCTGCGGTCGACGCCATCCTCACCGGCACCGAGAAGATCACCAAGGCAGGCTTGCTGGCCGTCGACCTGGACATCGCCTCCCGCCGCAAGCGCCGGGACACAGAACGGTGACCATGCCGACTTTCGAGGCCCCCATCCGTCGGCTGCCGTTCCAAGTCCGCCCGCGAAGCGGCGAGGGCGGCCGCACGTTCATCACCCGTCTTGCCGAGGCGAACCACCTGACACCTGGCTACCTGCGCACATTCCTAGCAGACCCCCCACAGCGCAGAGGGACGCCGTCCTGGGACCGCCTTGCCGCTGTCACCGGGCGCGACCCGGTCCAGCTGCGGCGGGTCCTGGAGACAACGCAATGCTCCGAGTGCGGGGCGCCGATGACCCCGATGTCTAGCTTCGGCGTCAAACCCAGGACCTGCTCGACGAATTGCCGCCAGCGCAGTCGCACCACGAACTCGCACTACCGGCGGACGGCGCCCTGCCGCGTCTGCGGCAAGCCCATGGACTATCGGGTCGGGCAACGACGGTACCTGTGCTCCAGCGACTGCCGACGCTTCGCGTTCGAGAGTCGGCGCCGTGGTCAGCCGTTGCCGCGTCGAAGCGAGGGTGACGCAGATGGAGAGGACCCACTGGCGGAGATCTGCCCCGGCTGCGGCGAATATCTGCCGCAGCCGAGAAAGCGGAGAGCCTGCTCAAGACGCTGCACCCGCAGAACCCGCCGCTGGATCCGGACCCCGATGCCCCCGCCGACCTCCTGCACCCACTGCGGCGGCTTGGCGTTCGCCCTCGCGGACGGTCGCCCTCGGACCCTGTGCTCGGAAAAATGCCGGCACCAGGCCGAAGAAGCCGAGCGCGAAAGAGTCATCGCCGAAGCTCTCGCGGAAGGGACGCGGACCTGCAGGGGCTGCGGTGATCGCTACAAGCCCCGGCGGCTCAACCCATGGTGCTCGGAAGAATGCCTTGCCAAGCACATCGATCAGTGCCGCGATGACCCGAAGAAATGTCCAGTTTGCGGGGTGTCGATAGCTAGTCGTCCTCACGGAATGAGTGGTAGGACACGCCAGTGGTGCTCGCCCAACTGCTGCCATCAAGCCTTTCGTTGGAGAGCAGAGTTCCGCGATCGCTCGCTTCTCCCACCTCCGCCACTATCCCGCCAGGCACGCCAAACCCTGAGCCGGAACCACTACAACGGCGC
Source organism: Kitasatospora saccharophila (assembly GCF_039529925.1). Classification (NCBI taxonomy): domain Bacteria; kingdom Bacillati; phylum Actinomycetota; class Actinomycetes; order Kitasatosporales; family Streptomycetaceae; genus Kitasatospora; species Kitasatospora saccharophila. The sequence goes on from NZ_BAAANS010000129.1 coordinate 5,022, forward strand.
TTAGTCGACTCGCCGTTTCACCAGCCGTCAGAGCTGGCCGCTGATCTGTCGAAGGAGTCTCTCGAAGAACTCTTGAAGACTGGCCGCGGCGAGGTCGAACTGATCGAACCAGGAGGCGGTGGTCGACCTCCAGACTCGCCCGGAGCCCGCCAGCGCGAACAGATGCCCGCCCCCGTCACTGGCGAATACCAGGGCGGGCTCTTCGCCGTCGATTTGGATGGCCCCGTATTCGCGGAAGTGGTCAGCGGCCAGCGAGGCCGGGTGGACGAAATAGCCGTTCTCCACATCGGGCAAGGAGACCTCGTCGATCACCCAGTACATCGTGGTCAGGTCCGAGGGAATCGGCGTCAGCTCCACGAGCGCGTCGGTGGCCCGATGGCTCGCGTCCGAAGCATGCAAGACCACGTTGCTTCCCGGGGCGAAGTCAAACTGTGCCTGGAATGACTCAATCAGCTTCGCGAGTGCCGCACTCGCCTGCTCACACCAACCGCGAAGCCACTCAGCATCAAGCCGTTCGTCAGCCACGGTCACTCCTTTTTCCTTCGTCGATGGCACGGATTGGGCTAGAAGGGCGGCTGCCAGTCATGCCAGTTCGGCGCGTAGCCAGGCGGGGGCCAGTGCTCTGAATGGCCTGGGTAGCTCCACTGGCGGCCCACCCATTCGCATTCCGGTATTCGCCCTTCCCAGTCGTCTACACAGCGGTCGGCCCAGTCCCGACCAACCAGCACCGGGCGGGTAACAACGCCGTCAGCGGTCTCCTGCACTCGCACAACCAGACCCAGCCCATTGGCTCCAGGATTTCCGCGCGGCCCATATGACACATCGAGTGTTCCAGACCGAGAGGCGTCCACGAGGATCTGCTCAAGGTCAGCCGGGACGCAGGAGGTCAACTCCAGTCCGTCGAGCGTCACCTGCGGCCCCCAGGCCGCATCGACCGCCACGCAGAACAGCCTGCCGGCGTCGTCAAAGTAGGTGTACACGCAGGGGGCTTCAGGGCCAACGCCGAACTGCGCGCCCAGAATGTGCGGATAGTGAGGGTCGGCCTGGAACCGGCGCAGCTCGATCATGCCGGGCAGCAGTGCAGCGACGTCGTTGAGGCACGTCCCGAAGCGCAGCGGCCCGATGCTTTCCAGTGGCACCAGCACCCAGACCGGCCGCGTTGGTCCATCCACAGCCTGCCGAAGCTCTGCTGCCGCCATCTCACACCTCTGCTCGTACGCGCTTCCCCAAGTTGAGAGCCTCAGCATCGCTTGCCCTAGCAACGATCTCAAGATCGTTCACGCGAACCCGGTCGGAGCCAAGTCCAGAGGCTGCCATCAAGGCCGACCACGCCAAATGACCATGCAACCGCACTCCGGTCACAAGATCAGTCCAACTTCGCTGTCCCAAACTGCATAGTGATCCATCTTGGGCGGCACGAACAGCCATCGGTCCAACTTCAGCGGCATGCCGTCCACCTTCGCTGTCGCGGGTCAG
>NZ_BAAANS010000130.1:0-5225 GCF_039529925.1 Kitasatospora saccharophila
GACGACGATCTTGGCGGAGGTGGTGGCGCGGCTGGGGGCGGCGGCCGCGTTAGAGCTTGCGAAGTCCACTGAGGACCCTTTCGAGCAGCGTGACGTCGGGCTGGTTGCCGGATTCGCCGCCGGCTGCGGGCTGGTGGATGGCGACCAGGCCGGCCTCGGCCAGGTCCGCCACGAGGATGCGGGCCACTCCCAGCGGGAGGCCGAGCAGTGCGGAGATCTCGGCCACCGACTTCACGTCGGAGGTGCACAGGGCGCAGATCTGCTGGTGCTCGGGCAGCAGGGTGGCCATCCGGGCCTGGTCGACCGCGGCGGAGACCAGGGCCTCCAGCGCGAGTTCGTAGCGCGGCCGGGTCCGTCCGCCGGTCATCGCGAAGGGGCGGATCAGCGGGCCCGCGTCCTCCTCCTCGTCGGCGTACTCCTCGACGTGGCCGGGCTGCTGCTCCTCGTACCGGTGCGGCAGCTCGGGATCGGGGAAGGCGTGGGGGCCGGTGTGGGCCTGGCCGTATCCGTCCTGCTGCTGGTACCAGCGCGGGTCGGACTGCGGGGGCAGGTACGACTGGCCACCGTCGAACTGCGGCGCGTACTGCTGCTGCTGACCGTGGCCGACGCCGGGAGCCCCGAAAGCGTCGTGGCCGGAGCCCGCGTACGGGACGCCGTACTGGCCACTGTGGTCGGGCGGTGTCACGGTTCATCTCCTCAAAGGGTGCGGCGGTGCGTTGCTGGCCGCGTCGCCGGGGAGCGCCGTGGCCGGTGGTGCGAAGGCCGTACAACGCCCGGTCCCGAGGCCGCCGAAGCGACCTCGGGACGGGCAATGAGGTCTTTCGAATACCAGGACGGTATCCGACGAACCGTCAGTGCAGGAGACTGCCCTGGAGTTCGGCCCGCAGAGCGGGCGTCAGGACCGCGCCGGCGCGGTCCACGAGGAGGGCCATCTCGTAGCCGACGAGACCGATGTCGGAGTCCGGCGAGGCGAGCACCGCGAGCGCGGAGCCGTCGCTCACCGCCATCAGGAACAGGAAGCCCCGTTCCATCTCGACCACGGTCTGGGTCACGTCGCCGCCCTCGAAGATGCGGCTCGCACCCGAGGTCAGCGAGGTCAGTCCGGAGGCGACGGCGGCCAGCTGGTCGGCACGGTCCCGGGGGAAGCCCTCGGACATGCACAGCAGGAGACCGTCGGCGGAGACCACCACGGTGTGGGACACCCCGGGGGTGTTGTCCACGAAATTGGTGATCAGCCAGTTCAGGTTCTGTGCGGCCTGGCTCATCTGGGTCAACTCAACGCTCCTGCTGGTTCGAGCCGCCGAAGAGATCGGTGCTGCTGTTGTGCGGTCCATCACCGTACGCCCCCTGGTCGGGGTCGATCCGGAAGCTGCCGGTGGCACCGGGGTCGCCGCCGGCCTGGCGGCCCTGCTCGACGCCGCGGCGCAGGTTGGTCAGGCGGCCGCGGACCTCGTTCGGGTCGCGGGAGACCTGGGGGCCTTCCTGCGGGGTGGTCCGGGCGTTGCCCGGGACCAGGTTCTGGCGGGGCACCCGGCGCGGCAGCCCCGAGGGGGTGGTGCCGGCCGAGGAGGGCTCGCGCAGCTTCTCCGCGCGCTGCCAGTCGCCGTCGTTCGGCGACTCCCACTCGTTGGGCGCCGCGGTCGGACCGGTCGGCCCGTAGCCGCCCAGCGCCGACACGTCGTGGCCGCGCGGCTCGTCGACCGGTGCCGAGGTGTCCCGCGCGCCGGTGAACCAGTTCGGGGACTCGCCGCCCGCGGGGCGGCCCGCACCGCCGCCCGCCAGCTGCTGCCCCGGACGCCGCTGCGGCAGCGCGCCGCCGGCCGGGTCCGCCGCGGAGCGGGCCGGCGGCAGGGCCGGCAGCTCCTCGGCGGGGTACGGGTGCCCGGCGGGCTCCTCGTAGCCGTAGTCCTGCTGCTGCCCGTAGCCGTCCGGTCCGTAGCCGTCCTGCCGGTACCCGTCCTGCTGGTACCCGTCCGGCCCGTAGCCGTCCTGCTGGTAGCCGTCCTGCCGGTACTCGTCGGCGTACGGCTGCTGGTAGGAGCCGGCGTACTGCTCCTCGCCGTAGGGCTCCTGCGCGTACTGCTCCGGGGCGTACGGCTCCTCGCCGTACTGGGCGGGCGCGTACGGGTCGTCCTGGCGGTAGCCGTAGGCGTCCGGCTGCGCGGGCTGCTGCGGGGCCTGCTGCGGCTCGAAGGGGCGGCCGTAGGCGTCCGCCTCGGGGCGGCCGTACGGGTCCTCCTGCGGGGCGCCGTAGCCGGCCGCGTCCTGCTCCGGGTGGCGGTAGCCGGCCGCGGGGCCGCCGGGCTCGCCGTAGGGCGACTCCAGGACCTCCGCCTCCACCGGCTCCTGGGCGGACGGGCCGGGGCCGATCTCCAGGGCGGCCCGGCGGCGCTCCTCCAGCCGCTGGGAGCGCTGCATGGACTCCAGCGCGGGGGAGAAGCCGTTGCCGGGCACGGCGCCACGGGTGGGCAGGTGGTCGTCGAAGCCGAGTTCGGCCGCGGTGCGCTCCTGGCCGTCGAACGCCCACTCGGCGTTCGGCTCCTGCTCCGCGAAGATCCGGGAGACGGTGAACTCCTCGGCCTGCGGCTCCGGGGCGGGCGCGCCCAGGTGGGTCAGCTGCTGCGGGAGCATGACCAGCGAGGTGGTGCCGGCCGACTCGCCGGACGGGCGCAGCTGCACGCGGATGTTGTGCCGCTGGGACAGCCGGCCGACCACGAACAGGCCCATCCGGCGGGAGATGGTGGCGTCGACGGTGGGCGGCTCGGCCAGCTTCTCGTTGATCTCGGCGAAGTCCTCGGCGGTCAGGCCGATGCCCTTGTCGTGGATCTCGACCAGCACCCGGCTGTCCGGCAGCCGGGTCGCGTTGACCAGCACCCGGGTCTGCGGGGAGGAGAACGAGGTGGCGTTCTCCAGCAGCTCGGCGAGCAGGTGGACGAGGTCGGTCACGGCGGGGCCGACCACGTCGGCCTCGGGGATGCCGGCCAGCTCGATCCGCTCGTAGTGCTCCACCTCGGAGGCGGCGGCGCGCAGCACGTCGACCAGCGGGACGGGGGTGCTCCAGCGGCGGCCGGGCTCCTCGCCCGCGAGGACGAGGAGGTTCTCGCCGTTGCGGCGCATGCGGGTCGCCAGGTGGTCCAGCTTGAAGAGGTTCTCCAGCTGGTCCGGGTCGGCCTCGTTGTTCTCCAGGTCGGTGATCAGCGCCAGCTGGCGCTGGATCAGGCCCTGGCTGCGGCGCGAGAGGTTGGTGAAGATCGCGTTGACGTTGCCCCGCAGCAGCGCCTGCTCGGCGGCGAGCGAGACGGCCTGCTGGTGGACCTGGTCGAAGGCGCGGGCGACCTCGCCGATCTCGTCCTTGCCGTGCAGCGGGATCGGGCTGACCGCGGTGTCGACCCGCTCCGGGTCGGTCTTGGAGAGCTTGTCGACCAGCTCCGGCAGGCGGTGGTTGGCGATGTCGAGCGCGGCGGTGTTCAGGGTCCGCATGCCGAGGATCATCGAGCGGGCGATGTAGCCGGTGAGCAGACCGGCCAGCACCAGCGAGGCGATCACGATCAGCGAGTTGAGCACCCAGTCGGTGAAGGCCCGGTCCTTGATGCCCTGGGCCTCGCTGACGACCTGGGCGAGCAGGTCGGTCTCGGCCGCGCGCAGCGCGCTCATGTGGCTCTTGGTGGCCTGGTCCCACAGCGGGCGGGTCAGACCGTCCTTGCCGACCTGGTCGATGATGCTGGCGGCGTGGTCGCCGCCGGCCGCGGTGTTGGACAGCTGGCCGGCGTAGGACATGCCGACCGCGAGCAGGCCCTGCATGGTGGGCAGGCTGTGGCCGTCGGGCATGCGCAGCGGCAGGCGCTGGTCGGCGGTGGCCTGGTCGACCAGGGCGTCGGAGTACACCTTGATCTCGGTGTCGCCGGAGGCGGTGTTGAACTCGCTGAGCGCGGTCTGCTCCAGGCGGGAGGCGACCACCAGCGACTGGATCAGGTCGTCGCCCTCGTGGCCGTCCACGCCGCCGACGCCGAGGCCGACCAGCAGGTTGAGCATCAGCGCGCGCTGGGTGGAGGCGGACGCCTTGGCCAGCGACATCGCGTAGATCGCGCGGCCCTTGGAGGTGACGTTGGTGGAGCCGAAGCCGACCGAGTTGTCGATGGCCAGCAGCGGCGCGAACATCAGCGAGTAGGCGTTGGCGGTCGCGGTCGCGAACAGCTCCGGCTTGTAGGCGTTCTCGCGCAGGTGCGGCAGGTACGCCACGGCCTGCTGGAACTGGTCGTTGCGGCGCTGCATGGTCGGGTCGTCCTTGACCTCCGCGAACGCCGCGTCGTACGCCTTGAGGGCCTCGTCGGTCTTGTCCCGGAGCTTCTTCACCTCGCCCTGGTCGCCCTGCCCGGTCAGCAGCGGGACCAGCGTCTCGTCGCGCTCCTGCTCCAGGGCGTCGGCGAGCTTGGTGGCGGCGCTGGCCAGGTCGGCGATGCGCACCGCGCGGTCGGCCTGGTTGTAGTCGTCCAGCGAGGTGTTGACGCGCAGGCCGCCGAAGACCAGGGCGATGACGACCGGGATGACCAGGATGGCCACCAGGCGGGTCGGCACGCGCCAGTTCAGCGGGGACAGGAAGTCGTACCGGCCGCCGCCCCGGCGCGGGGCCTCCTCGGCGGGCGCGGGCCGCGCGGCGGGCTCGGCGGCGACGGCGCGGGGCTGCTCGGCGCGGTCACGGTCCCCGGTCGCGGAGAACGCGGAGAACTGACCGTTGTTCGGGCCGCTACCCGGGTCCTGCTGGCGGGGCTCTGAGCGCCGCTGAGGGGTGACTGGCTGCTTACGCCTCACTCGACAACAACCTCTCGACCGACTGGCGGCCATGGATCTATCCGGCGGCTACCCCCCGACGGGCCGCGGCCCGCGTGGGTCCTACGGGGTAGCTGGAATTCCAACACGAGCCGCTGGGCCGGACAAACGGCCCCTCCGGCTCGCACGCCAGGGGTGGAAAACGGACATAAACGGTTGAACTCCCGCAAAGTTCAAGGTCATTGGCGCGCACCGGGTACGAATGGTCACGCAGTGTCAAAGACTCCCGGCAAATGCCTACCGAACTGTTACCGGGGGGTGCGAACCATCCTTGGCGCGCGCCCCCCGGCCAGGTCCGGGCTCACCGCAGTCGGGCGAGGAGGGCGTGTTCGACGAGGGTGATGAGGGCGCTCTTGGCGCTGTCCCGGCGTCGGGCGTCGAGGGTGATGATGGGGATC
>NZ_BAAANS010000131.1:1678-3319 GCF_039529925.1 Kitasatospora saccharophila
GTGGTGTCGGGTTTGGGTGTCTGGTCGTTGTTTGAGAACTGCACAGTGGACGCGAGCATCTGTGGCCAAGTTTTTAAGGGCGCACGGTGGATGCCTTGGCACCAGGAACCGATGAAGGACGTGGGAGGCCGCGATAGGCCCCGGGGAGCTGTCAACCGAGCTTTGATCCGGGGGTGTCCGAATGGGGAAACCCGGCAGTCGTCATGGGCTGTCACCCATACCTGAACACATAGGGTATGTGGAGGGAACGCGGGGAAGTGAAACATCTCAGTACCCGCAGGAAGAGAAAACAACCGTGATTCCGGGAGTAGTGGCGAGCGAAACCGGATGAGGCCAAACCTTGAGCGTGTGAGACCCGGCAGGGGTTGCGCTCAGGGGGTTGTGGGAAAGTTCTTCAGTCGTCTGCCGGCGGCTGGGCGAGTCAGAAACCGTATGGGTAGTCGAAGGACATGCGAAAGGTCCGGCGTAGAGGGTAAGACCCCCGTAGACGAAATCTGTACGGCTCGCTTGAGCTTCTCCCAAGTAGCACGGGGCCCGAGAAATCCCGTGTGAATCTGGCGGGACCACCCGCTAAGCCTAAATATTCCCTGGTGACCGATAGCGGATAGTACCGTGAGGGAATGGTGAAAAGTACCGCGGGAGCGGAGTGAAATAGTACCTGAAACCGTGTGCCTACAAGCCGTGGGGGCAGTCCTTCGGGGCTGTGACTGCGTGCCTTTTGAAGAATGAGCCTGCGAGTTTGCGGTGTGTAGCGAGGTTAACCCGTGTGGGGTAGCCGTAGCGAAAGCGAGTCCGAATAGGGCGTTTGAGTTGCATGCCCAAGACCCGAAGCGGAGTGATCTAGCCATGGGCAGGTTGAAGCGCGGGTAAGACCGTGTGGAGGACCGAACCCACCAGGGTTGAAAACCTGGGGGATGACCTGTGGTTAGGGGTGAAAGGCCAATCAAACTCCGTGATAGCTGGTTCTCCCCGAAATGCATTTAGGTGCAGCGTCGCGTGTTTCTTGCCGGAGGTAGAGCACTGGATAGGCGATGGGCCTTACCGGGTTACTGACCTTAGCCAAACTCCGAATGCCGGTAAGTGAGAGCGCGGCAGTGAGACTGTGGGGGATAAGCTCCATGGTCGAGAGGGAAACAGCCCAGAACACCGACTAAGGTCCCTAAGCGTGTGCTAAGTGGGAAAGGATGTGGAGTCGCAGAGACAACCAGGAGGTTGGCTTAGAAGCAGCCACCCTTGAAAGAGTGCGTAATAGCTCACTGGTCAAGTGATTCCGCGCCGACAATGTAGCGGGGCTCAAGCACACCACCGAAGTCGTGTCATTGCAGCAATACTCCCAACGGAGGCTGTGATGGGTAGGGGAGCGTCGTGTGCCGGGTGAAGCAGCCGAGGAATCGAGTTGTGGACGGTTCACGAGTGAGAATGCAGGCATGAGTAGCGATACAAGAGTGGGAAACTCTTGCGCCGATTGACCAAGGGTTCCTGGGTCAAGCTGATCTGCCCAGGGTAAGTCGGGACCTAAGGCGAGGCCGACAGGCGTAGTCGATGGACAACGGGTTGATATTCCCGTACCCGCTTTGAAGCGCCAACGTCGAACCAGGTGATGCTAAGGCCGTGAAGCCGGCCCGGAGTCTTCGGACGATG
>NZ_BAAANS010000131.1:3413-4948 GCF_039529925.1 Kitasatospora saccharophila
ATGGGACGTGGTGGAGCCGCCGGTCCAAGCCTGTAGTAGGTGAGCGATGGGGTGACGCAGGAAGGTAGTCCAGCCCGGGCGGTGGTAGTCCCGGGGTAAGGGTGTAGGACGTTGCGTAGGCAAATCCGCGCAACACATAGTCTGAGACCTGATGCCGAGCCGATTGTGGTGAAGTGGATGATCCTATGCTGTCGAGAAAAGCCTCTAGCGAGTTTCATGGCGGCCCGTACCCCAAACCGACTCAGGTGGTCAGGTAGAGAATACCGAGGCGTTCGGGTGAACTGTGGTTAAGGAACTCGGCAAAATGCCCCCGTAACTTCGGGAGAAGGGGGGCCATTGCTGGTGACGGGATTTTCTCCCCGAGCTGGTGGTGGCCGCAGAGACCAGCGAGAAGCGACTGTTTACTAAAAACACAGGTCCGTGCGAAGCCGTAAGGCGATGTATACGGACTGACGCCTGCCCGGTGCTGGAACGTTAAGGGGACCGGTTAGTCACGATTCGTCGTGGCGAAGCTGAGAACTTAAGCGCCAGTAAACGGCGGTGGTAACTATAACCATCCTAAGGTAGCGAAATTCCTTGTCGGGTAAGTTCCGACCTGCACGAATGGCGTAACGACTTCTCGACTGTCTCAACCACAGGCCCGGTGAAATTGCATTACGAGTAAAGATGCTCGTTTCGCGCAGCAGGACGGAAAGACCCCGGGACCTTTACTATAGCTTGATATTGGTGTTCGGTTCGGCTTGTGTAGGATAGGTGGGAGACTGTGAAACTCGGACGCCAGTTCGGGTGGAGTCGACGTTGAAATACCACTCTGGTCGTGCTGGATGTCTAACCTGGGTCCGTGATCCGGATCAGGGACAGTGTCTGGTGGGTAGTTTAACTGGGGCGGTTGCCTCCTAAAGGGTAACGGAGGCGCCCAAAGGTTCCCTCAGCCTGGTTGGCAATCAGGTGTTGAGTGTAAGTGCACAAGGGAGCTTGACTGTGAGACTGACGGGTCGAGCAGGTACGAAAGTAGGGACTAGTGATCCGGCGGTGGCTTGTGGAAGCGCCGTCGCTCAACGGATAAAAGGTACCCCGGGGATAACAGGCTGATCTTCCCCAAGAGTCCATATCGACGGGATGGTTTGGCACCTCGATGTCGGCTCGTCGCATCCTGGGGCTGGAGTAGGTCCCAAGGGTTGGGCTGTTCGCCCATTAAAGCGGTACGCGAGCTGGGTTTAGAACGTCGTGAGACAGTTCGGTCCCTATCCGCTGTGCGCGTAGGAGTGTTGAGAAGGGCTGTCCCTAGTACGAGAGGACCGGGACGGACGAACCTCTGGTGTGCCAGTTGTCCTGCCAAGGGCATGGCTGGTTGGCTACGTTCGGGAGGGATAACCGCTGAAAGCATCTAAGCGGGAAGCCTGCTTCGAGATGAGCACTCCCACCTCCTTGAGAGGGTAAGGCTCCCAGTAGACGACTGGGTTGATAGGCCGGATATGGAAGCCCTGTGAGGGGTGGAGTTGACCGGTACTAATAGGCCGAGGGCTTGTCCTCAG
>NZ_BAAANS010000132.1:0-4711 GCF_039529925.1 Kitasatospora saccharophila
TGGGATAGACATTTGTCTTCCTAAGACCGCTTGGCCTCCGACTTCCCGGCTGCGCCGGGTAACCACGGGCCTTCGGCCCGGGTTGCTTGCGCCTTCGGCGCTGCGCGCCGCCTTCGGCGGCGGGACTGGCGGCCTTCGGCCGGGCCCCGGGCTTCGCCCGGGGTGGCTCGTCGGCTTCGCCGCCGACTGCCCGGCTTCGCCGGGCTGTTCGGGCTTCGCCTGTTCGCGGGTGCCGGGTTCGGGTGGGTGATGGTGGGCCAACTCTGCTGCTTTGGGCGGAGTTTGATGGTGAATAGGGTGGGGGCCTTCGGCCCGTGCTGGGGTGGGTGGGCTGGGGGGGTGGTGGGGCTGGGGGTTTGGTGGGTGCTTCGCACCGTGGGCCCGGTGGGGTTCAGGGGAGGTGGGGAGGTGTTGCGGGGCGTGTCGGATGGCGGGGTCACTCGTTGGGGTGGCGAGGGGGCGGGCTTCGTCCGTTCGCCTGTATCAAAGATTCTGTGCCGCTAGACTCTGTTAATGGAGCGTGGTTCTGTTGGCACGTTCTTTGAGCGATCGGGTAGGGCTAGGGCTCCTTCGGATAGCCGGTATCGGATTCTGGTGCGGGCGGGACATTGCAGGCGGTGGGAATTGGTTTCCGATTTTGGCGGGGCTGATGAGCGGGAGTCCTGGGGGTTGGTGGCGGCTGCCGGGGTGGGGCCGTTGCGCTTCGAGATGTCTCCGGCCGAGGTGGCACAGGCGCTGGGCGTCGAGGAGCCCTTGGCGCGCGTGGGCGGTCCGTACGGGCAGGAGGACTTCGCTGACGGGGTGAAGGCGTTCTACGACCCCGAGACGGGCGGCCTTGCCTGCGTGGCGCTGGATGCGGTGTCAGGGCCTCAGGTGTTCCTTGCCGGTGTGCCGCTGGGCGGGGGTGATCCGGGGCGGGGGCAGGAGTTCTTGCTGGAGTACGCCTCGGAGAACGAGCACTGGATCCTGTTCACCCCTGACGGGTCGCTCGCCCTGACCGATCTGGGGGTGCTGCTGCGGGACCAGAAGGTGGGAGGAGTCCGGCTGACGCGTCCTGTCTTCGTCAAGGAGGAGTGGTTCGAGTCGCAGCACTACCGGGATCACCTTCCGCTGGAGCATGTCGTCGACTGAGCCGCCACAGCGGCCGGATGCCCTCCCTCCTGGCACCTCCAATTCCGGGAAAGGAAATTGGAATCATGATGAAAAAGCCCCGCCGTAATCAGGTGGAGGCCGCTGACGCCTCTGTACGACTTCTGACGCTTCCGGCGTCGGGGTTGGTGCCGCCGCAGGGTCTGCGGTGTCAGCTCCGGGCGGCGACGGGCGCGGGGAAGTCGCTGACGGCCGTTCACATCGCCGAGCGGCTGCGCTCGGAGCGGACGCTGGTGCTGGTGCCGTCGCTGCCGCTGCTGGAGCAGACGGTGGCGGTGTGGCGGCGCGAGGGGCACGGCGGGCGGATGGTCGGGCTGTGCTCGCTCACCGGGTACGAGCAGCCCGTGGGGCTGCGGTGTACCACCGACCCGGCCGAGCTGGTGAAGCTCACCGCCGGGCTGAAGCGGGTCACCGTGTTCGCCACGTACGCCAGCGTGGGCCTCGGGCACCTGGAGAAGGCGCACCAGCTCGGCCTGCCGGCCTTCTCCCTCGCCGTGGTGGACGAGGCGCACCGGGTGTCGGGGCAGGCCGGGCGGCCGTGGGCGGCGGTGCTGGACAACGCCCGGATCGTGGCCGACCGCCGCTTGTTCATGACCGCCACCCCGCGCGTGTGGGCGCTCAAGGACGGCGACCGGGAGCGGGCCGCCGAGGCCGGGGTGGAGGCGGCCGAGCTGATCGCGAGCATGGACGACGAGGAGCTGTTCGGCCCCGTCGCCCACGACTACCCGCTCGGGCAAGCCATCGCCGATGGCGTGATCGCCCCGTACCGGATCGTGTGCGTCGACGTCGCCGACCCGGTGCTGCAGGGCATGGAGCAGCGCGGTGCGGACGTCCGCTCGGTGGAGTACCGCGGGGCGCGGTTGGCGGCGCTGCAGACGGCTCTGCTGTCCGCGTGCGCGGAGTGGGACCTGAGCCGGACCCTGTCCTTCCACCACCTGGTCGCGGAGGCGCGGGCGATGAGCACCGGCCTCCCGGACGTCGCCCGGACGCTCTGGGAGCAAGACCCGGCGCTGCACCCCAACCCCGAGCTGGTCGGCACCAGCTGGCTGGAGGCCGACCACACCCCGGCACAGCGCCGGGCGGCGCTGGAGGAGTTCACAGAGCTGGTACGGCCCACGGACGGGCTGCGGCTGCTGCGGCACGTCCTCGCGTCGGTGAAGACGCTCTCTGAGGGCGTGGACACGTTCGCGTGCGACAGCGTGTTCTTCGCGGACGTGCGCGGCTCGATGGTGGACCTGGTCCAGGCCGTCGGCCGGGCACTGCGCACCACCCCCGACTCCGGGAAGATCGCCACGATCGTGGTGCCGGTGCTGCTGGCCGCCGGGGAGAGCGGCGAGGACCTGCTCACCTCCAAGGCCTACGACGGCCTGGCGAAGGTGCTCCTCGCGCTGCGGGCCCACGACGAGGCCGCCGTCGAGCGCCTGGCCCTGCCGCAGTCCGAGACCCGCCCGGCACGCGAGCCGCGGCACTCCGGGGATCTGGACGAGGCCCGCTCCGCCGGCGGCGAGGAGCGGCTCCTGTCGTTCTCCAGCGAGCGCGACCCGGCGGTGATCGCCGCGTTCGTCCGCACCCGGGTGCTGGAGCCCGAGCGCGAGGAGTTCCGGCGCGGCCTGGAGGAACTGGCCGCCTACCGCAAGGCGTTCGGCGACGCCAAGGTCCCCTACGCCTACCGCGCCCCCTCCGGACACCGCCTCGGCACCTGGGTCGCCGATCAGCGCCGCTACAAGGCCGCCGCCATCCTGGACGACAAGCGCATCGCGGAGCTGGACGCGCTCGGCATGGTGTGGTCGGCGTTCGACACCGCCTTCACCGACAACCTGGTCGCGGTGGCCGGGTACGCGGCCGAGCACGGCCACGCCTGCCCGCCCAACGACGCCGTGTGGGACGGGCGCCCCGTCGGGACGATCCTGAAGAACTGGCGCACCGCCCAGCGCCGCACCGAGACCCTCCAGCGCCGCGCCGAGGCTGGCGAGACCGGCTTGGACTGGACGGGGACGTTCCCGGCCGACCGGAAGGCGGCGGTCGACGCGATCGACTCGGGTTGGTGCCCGGCCTGGTCGGTGGAGTGGCAGCGCTGCTTCACCCTCGCCTGGCGCCACGTCACCGACGGCGGCGAGCTGGCCGACACGAAGCCGGGGACCGTGGTCGTGCACGGCGAGGACCTGTCCGCCTGGGCGCGGGCGCAGCAGGCCGGCTGGGACAAACTGGGCCCGGCCCAGCAGTGGGCGTGCGAACACGTTCTCGGCCTGGCCCCGCTCGAGCCTGCAGAACTGCCGACCCCGAAGGTCCCGCACACCGCGAAGGAGGAACGGAACCTCACCGCTGCCGCCCAGTACCGCGAGCGGGAGGGCCACCTGAACGTGCCCCGCAAGCACAAGGAGGCCCTGCTGCTCGCAGACGGCACCACGGTGGATGTCAGCCTTGGCCTGTTCATCGCCAACAGCCGAAGCCGCCACGACACCATCCCCGCTACCCGCGCCGAGCGCCTCACCGAGCTCGGGATGCGGTGGGCGTAATCGGGATCCGGGCGCAGCAGGGCTGTTACGGACGACCACAGCGCACGGTGTGGCAGGTCTGTGCGCGGTCAGAGGATTCGGCAGTAGTGTGGAGCCGGCCACCGGGCGGCCCGGTGGCCGGCTCCACTGTGTCATCGGTGCTTGATCCACCACACGATCAGGCTGATGCAGGCGGTACCTGCCGTAGTGGAGGCGCCCTTGATCGCGTTTTCCACCGCTTGGCGCGCGAGTCGCCTGGTCCAGCTGGGCTGTCGGTCGGACTTGGCCATGGAGCGATCGGCGTGCTTGTTCGTAGACTCGGTCATGAAGATCTTCCTTTTGTTGTAGGTGGACTTCGCGGGGCAGAAGCGGTCCGACCGGATGCTTGGAGGCTTGGCCGGACAGCTTCTGTCGCAGGTTCAGAACGGTAGAAGAAGCCCTTGAAGGGGCTGCCCGGCTAACCGACAGGGCTGTGGAACACTGGCGCGGCAATCACTAAAAGCAATGAATCGTAACTTTAAGTGACTGAATTAGTGCAGGCGGGGGCCTTGGCAATCAGGAAACCTTCCCCCTCCCCAGTCTGATGTGGACGTGTCGAGGTCCGTCCACCCTTGTCTCTGGGTTCACCGAATCGGGCTCGGTGCGCATGAACCCGAACGCGCCGGCGCAGATCGAGCCACAAAACGGCATATGGCGGGGCCATTGCCAGCACCGGTCGGCACCAGCAGAGGGGGTTAAGCGATCAGCTTGTTCACCACAGGCAGGGCCACTCCCGCAGCGCTCATGGACGCCAGCAGTGCGCCAGCCAGGCTGGGACGCTCCATCCCGGCATAGGTCAGAGCGCCGGCGATCAGGCCGATGAATGCAGCGATCTGAAAGATCAGGGCCCAACGCTGCGGCAAGGTTGATTCGGACGAGGACGAGGACTGGGGCTGCGGGTTCGAGGACGACTGGCTCACGGTTTTCTCCTAAGAACTCGTAACACGATCTTGGTGATCGCTACTGGTGGGCGTGACTGATGTGACGATTCGCCTGTTCGTGATGGTGTGAGCAACAAGCCGTGGATC
>NZ_BAAANS010000133.1:0-4650 GCF_039529925.1 Kitasatospora saccharophila
CGCGGGTGCTCGGAGTCGACGACTTCGCCCTCAAGCGCCGGCACCGCTACGCGACCGTGATCATCGACGCCGAGACCGGGGAGCGGATCGACGTCCTTCCCGGCCGCACTGCTTCGGCACTGACCGCGTGGCTGCGCGAGCACCCGGGCGTCGAGGTGGTCTGCCGGGACGGATCCGGCTGTAGAGCCCGCTGCTCGACCAACCGCATCAGCCGCCTGATCGCCACCGTCCACACCCTCATGATCCACAGCCCTGCGACCAGCGAAAACTCAGGATGAAAGAGGCTCACTCAGAGATCTTTGACACAGGGTCCGTGCGCGCCGCTACCCCACCGACATGTCCGATGCGGAGTGGGCGATCGTGCGGCCGCTGCTGCCCGTACCGGGCTGGCTGCGCGGGCGGGGCGGGCAGCCGGAGGCGCACTGCCACCGCGCGATCTGGACGCGATCCGCTACCTCCTCGACAACGGAACGAAGTGGCAGGCCATGCCGGCAACCGCTCTCCGAGCGGATCGCATCCACCGGTGCTATCACAGCGACCGTCTTGCGCATCCCCGCCGGTCCCGTCCTCTGCAGTCCAGCTGGTTCGGTCCTTCTCGGCGGTGGGGGCGGCACGACCGGTCCGGGGCGGTGGCCGGGGGCGTCCGTCGGCGGGGCCGTCGAGGGGCTTCCCGGTCACCGCCCACCGGCGGGTTGCCGTGGGTGGGCGTCCGTCGGGGCGGTCATCGGAAAGTTCCGGCGGTAGCGGTCCGGGGTGGTGGCGAGGCGGCGGGAGAAGACGCGGTGGAGGGTCTCGCCGTGCCGGTACCCGACCGTCCTGGCGATGGCGCCGACGGTCAGGGCGGTCGTCTCCAGCAGGCGGCAGGCCGCTTCGAGGCGGAGGCCCTCGACGAGGTCCGCCGGGGTGCTGCCGGTTTCGGCGCGGAAGGCGCGGGCGAAGTTCCGCTCGCTCATCCCCGCCCGACCCGCCAGGGCGGTCACGCTCAGGTCCTGGTCGAGGTGGTCGGGCAGCCAGTCCTGGACGGACCGGATGGCCGGGGTCCGTGCGCTCTGGGCGCGCAGTTGGGCGCTGAACTGGGTCTGGCCGCCGGGCCGCCGGGTGAAGACGACGAACTGCCGGGCGATGGCCTGCGCCGGTTCGGCTCCGTGGTCGTGCTCGACGAGGGCCAGCGCGAGGTCGATGCTGGCGGTCACCCCGGCCGAGGTCCACCGGTTGCGGTCGTGCACGTAGATCCGGTCCGGTTCGACCCGCACCCGCGGGTGGCGTTCGGCGAGCTGCCGGGTCGCGCCCCAGTGCGTCGTCGCGCGGTACCCGTCGAGCAGGCCGGCCGCGGCCAGGAGCACCGCGCCGGAGCACACCGCGGCGACGCGCTGCGAGACCCGGGCGAGCGCGGGGAGCTCCCGGACCACCTCCTGGGCCGTCGACGGGTCGAAGGCGCCGAAGCCGCCGACCACGATCGTCGTGTCGATGTCCGGCTCGCCGAGGGCGGCTTCCCGTAGCGAGTGCTCGACGTGGAACGCCAGTCCGCCGTCGGCGGTGACGGCCCCCGCCCGCGGCGCCGCCGTCAGCAGCCGGTAGGCGGTGCTTCCCAGTACGGTGTTCGCCGCGTTGAGGACGTCCATCGGACCGGCCAGCTCGGTCAGTTGGATGCCGTCGTACACCACGAGGACGACGGTGCGGGGTGCAGCCATGCCGCCATCATCGCCGCGGGCACGGGGCCTCGTCACCCGTCTTCCGCCGCCACCGGTCATCCGGGGTGCCGGACGGCGTCGTCGGCGTGCTCCCGCAGGAAGGCGACGACCAGTTCGGCGACCCGGTCGCTGCACTGTGCGTGCGGGTAGTGCCCGGCATCCTCGATCACGGCGACCCGTCCCAGCCCCGCGGGCATGGCCGCGACGACCGCCTCGCCCTCGGCCACCGGGTCGGGGAAGTCCGGGTCCTGTCCACCCATGATCACCAGCGCCGGGCACCCCACCTCCGCCAGCCGCGCCCCGGCGTCGGCCGGAGTAGTCCGGCCGGTCTTCATGAACTCCTCCCACCGCCCGGGCCGCCGCAGCGCCGCCATCAGGTCCTCGATCTGCGGCCCGTAGTCGTCGGGCTTGCCGGGATACGCGACGTCAAGGTAACTGCGCCACATCCCGCGGGACTTCAGCACCTGTGTCCCGATCAGTCGCAAGCCGCCCCGGCGGTAGCGCGGGACGGTGAGCAGCGCGCCCGCGTCCACCTTCACGGCCCTGGTGAACGGGTTGATCTCGACGATAGCGGTGACCAGTTCCGGGGCCAGGGCCGCGGCGACGGTGGCAGCGCCGCCGGACAGCGAGTGCCCGACGATCGTCGCGGGCCCGCCGAAGTGCCGGACCACCCCGAGCAGGTCACCGGCGACGTCGGTCCGGCTGATGGCGCGCCTGCCCGTCACCGAGGCCCAGCCGGTGCTGGACTCCCCGTGCCCCCGCATGTCCGCGTTCACCACCCGGTACCCCGCGTCGACCAGCGCGGGCACCAGGTGCCGGAAGTCCCGGCGCCAGGTCCCCATCCCGTGCGACAGCACCACCAGCGGGCCATCGCCGACCACGTCGCAGGCGATGCGCCCGCCCTCCGACACCACGAACTCCGTCACGTGCACACCTTCCGCCGACCGCCCAACGCCGCGACACCCGCGGCACGACGATTCAAGCCCCCGCACCCCCACCGCGCAGGACGCGGGGCGGGAACGGTCAGACCGCAGGCCGTTCCAGTCAGAAACTGACCGGAACGGCACCGTCGCAGGCTCGTGGGTACCAGCGATCGCGCACCGGCAGCTCCTAGTACTCCAGTGAGAGTTCTTCGTTTCCCCTGGTCAGCGGCCCGGTGGCGGCGAGTTTAGCCAGGCTGCGCCAGAGGTGGAGGGGTATTCGCGGGGATGTCGCGCGAACGAGTGGCCCCGGCACATGTAGTGGCAGCGCCGCGCGTGTGCTTGGTGACGGCGGCGCCATCTGGACCAGGTCAGGGTGTGGTCGCGGTCCGCAGGGCGGTGGCGGGGTCGAGCTGCCGGCAGACGGCGAATCTCGGCCGGGGTGAGGTCCACGAGGTCGGGCGTGTCGTCACTGCCGCCCCCTTTTCGCGCTCCTGGGCGGCCATGGCGGCCAGGAACGCGTGGGCGGGCATCGCGAGGGTGATGTGCCGGTACCAGCCCACGTAGCGGCGGACCTCGTACTGGTCCAGGCCGCACTCGTTCTTCGCGCTCTGGAAGCACTCCTCGATCTTCCAGCGGCATCCGGCGACGCGGACCAGGTCGGCGACGGTGGCGTCCAGGGGCGCGCAGGCCAGGTAGTAGGCGACGTCGTCGGGCTTGGTGAGGCTGCGGCGGGCGAGCATCCATCGTTGGCGGGTGGGCTGGTCGCCGTCGAATTCCCAGACAGCGGGCAGGCGCGCCGCGGCCCAGTCGTAGAGGCGCTCGCCCTTGGCGCCGAATCCGGCGGGCAGTCGCTGCCAGGCCTCGGGCGGGGCCTGGGCGATGAGGAAGTCGATCCGCGGGCCGTGCACCTGCTGGGACTTGGGGACGGCCACCACGTAGGAGAGCCCGGCGTCTTCGAGGAACCGGCGGAAGTGCGAGTCCCGGCCGTAGGCCGAGTCCGCGGTGGCCCACGCGATCGGCAGCAGCGAGGCCAGGGCTCGTTCGACCATCGACCGTGCGAGCTCCAACTTGGTGGCGAAGCCGCGCTCGTCGGGGACGCGGGCGGCCTGGCAGCGTTGCCGGTCCTCGGTCCAGGACCTGGGCAGGTAGAGCTCGCGGTCGACCAGGGCATGGCCCTTGGTCGAGGCGTAGGCGGCGAAGACGCCGATCTGGCAGTTCTCCGTGCGGCCGGCGGTGCCCGAGTACTGGCGCTGCACGCCGGCCGAGACCGTGCCCTTCTTCACGAAGCCCGTGTCGTCGATGATCAGGACACCCTCGGGGGTGCCGAGCTGCTCGCCGATGCAGGCCTGCAGGCCGTCGCGGACCTCGTCCGCGCTCCAGCAGGCGCGGGCGAGCAGGTGCCGCAGCCGATGCGGGGCCGGGTGCCCGGCGAACTCGGCCAACTGCCGGCTGTTCTTTCGCCCTACCGGGCCCAACAGCCCGCGCACGTAGTCCCGCATCCGCTTCCGCGGCTCCACCCGCGCGAAGCGGGCCCCGATCCGCAGGAAGAGTTCGGTCAGTTCCCGATCCCACACATCCGTCAGATCATCGCTCACACCGAGGAGCTGTCCGGGTCGCTGCCACTACATGCGCCGGGGCCACTCGTTCGCGCGACATCCCCGCGAACACCCCTCCACCTCCGGCGCAGCCCGGCTACAATCGCCGCCACCGGGCCGCTGACCAGGGGAAACGAAGAACTCTCACTGGAGTACTAGACAGCTGACGCCACGCCCTGGCCGTCAGCGTCCGCGTAGTCGGTCGGCCAGCACCTGTACCAACTGCTGGCACTCCGGAGTGTCGGCGAGGTGACCGAGGAGCAGGTCGACCGCCTGGTACTCGCCCCGGGTGAGAGTCACCGGCTCGCCCTCGGCGGTGAGCGCTTCGGGTGTGTCCAGCGACTGGCTCTGTCCCGTAATCGGTGGTGACGCTGTGTCGTGGTCACTGGAGGAGGATTCGGTGGCGGAGCAGAGGGAAGCCGGCCCGGCCGTGCATCTGCC
>NZ_BAAANS010000134.1:0-4486 GCF_039529925.1 Kitasatospora saccharophila
AGCAGAAGAGCTTGGCCTTGGCAGCGTCGGCCGGGGTGAGTTCGCCCGCTGCGTGCAGGTCCAGCGCGCGGTCCACGAAGGCCTGCGCGGCCTCGGTCTCGGCGGCGCACTCGGCGAGGACGAACTTGGTGTTCTGGAAGGCGGCCACCGGCCTGCCGAAGACCTCCCGCTCCAGGACGTACTCCTTGGCGAAGCCGACCGCGGCGGCGGCGGTGGCGTACCCGCTGATCGCCGCGCCGAGCCGTTCGACCACCAGGTTGCGGGTGAGGTAGGAGAAGGCGGCCCCGGCCTCGCCGAGCAGGTTCTCCACCGGAACGCGGACGTCGGTGAAGGACAGCTCGGCGGTGTCCTGGGCGCGCAGGCCGATCTTGTCCAGCTTCCGGCCCACCGCGAAGCCCTCCGAGGCGGTGTCCACGCACAGGATGGACAGGCCCGC
The DNA here is from genome assembly GCF_039529925.1 of Kitasatospora saccharophila. NCBI lineage: Bacteria > Bacillati > Actinomycetota > Actinomycetes > Kitasatosporales > Streptomycetaceae > Kitasatospora > Kitasatospora saccharophila. The sequence goes on from NZ_BAAANS010000134.1 coordinate 437, forward strand.
CCGGCGGTTCGCCGGGTCGTACGGTGCGGTGCGGCAGACCACCAGGATCAGGTCGGCCTGGGCACCACCGGTGATGAAGGTCTTGGAGCCGTTGAGGACGTAGTGGGTGCCGTCCTCGGACACGTGGGCGCGGGTGGCTATGCCCGCCAGGTCGGAGCCGGTGCCCGGTTCGGTCATGGCGATGGCGGTCATCAGCGCTCCGGAGAGGAATCCGGGCAGCCAGCGCCGCTTCTGCTCCTCGCTGCCGAACTCGACCAGGTAGGGCAGGACCAGGCAGGTGTGCACCACGTCGGCGCCGAAGGTCACTCCCGCCCGGGCAGTCTCCTCGCGCAGCACGGCGTGGTACTTGAAGTCGGTCACGCCGGCCCCGCCGTACTCCTCGGGGACCTGGATGCCGAAGACACCGAGCTCGCCGAGCTTCCGGTACAGGGCCCGGGGCACCTTCCCGTCCTGCTCCCAGTCCGCGTAGTGGGGAGTGACCTCCTTGGCGACGAACTCCCGGATCGTCGCGCGGAAGGCCTCGTGGTCCGAGGTGAAGACGGTGCGTCGCACGGTGTGCGGTCCTTTCGGGAGGTCAGAGCAGTTCGAGGACGGTGGCGTTGGCCATGCCGCCCGCCTCGCACATGGCCTGCAGGCCGTAGCGGATGCCGTTGTCGCGCATGTGGTGGACCAGGGTGGTCATCAGCCGGGCGCCGGAGCCGCCGAGCGGGTGGCCGATGGCCATCGCGCCGCCGTTGGAGTTGAGCAGCCCGTAGTCGGCTCCGGTCTCCTGGAGCCAGGCGAGGGTGACCGGGGCGAAGGCCTCGTTGACCTCGAAGGCGCCGATGTCTGCGATCGACAGGCCCGAGCGCTTCAGCGCCTTGGCGGTGGCCGGGATCGGGCCGAGCGCCATGGTGACCGGGTCGCAGCCGGCGAGCACGGCGGTGTGCACCCGGGCGATCGGGGTCCAGCCCCGGGCCCGGGCGATCTCGCCGGTGGTGATCAGCAGCGCTGCCGCACCGTCGGAGATCTGCGAGGAGTTTCCGGCGCTGACCAGACCGTCCGCCCGGAACGGTGTCTTGAGGGCGGCCAACCGATCGAGGGTGGAGCCACGGCGGACGCCCTCGTCGGTGTCGAAGGTGAAGGTGCTGCCGTCCTCGCGGGTGACCGTGACCGGGGTGATCTGGTCGGTGAAGCGGCCCTCGTCGATGGCGCGGGCGGCGCGCGCGTGCGAGTCCAGTGCGTGCTGGTCGAGCTGCGTGCGGCTGAATCCGTACCGTTCGGCGATCAGCTCCGCGCCGACGCCCTGGTCGAACTCGCCGTCGCCGTCCGGGTAGTAGCGGGCCCGGACCAGCGGGCCGTACGGGGTACCCGCCTGCGGGACGGCGCGGGCCGAGCCCATCGGCACCCGGCTCATCGACTCCACCCCGCCGGCGATCGCGATGTCGTACTGGCCGGCGGCGACCAGCCCGGCGGCGAAGTGCACGGACTGCTGGGAGGAACCGCAGGCGCGCGACACCGAGACGCCCGGCACGGACTCAGGCCAGCCGGCGGCGAGCACGGCGAAGCGTCCGACGACACCGGCCTGCTCGCCGACCTGGGAGACACATCCCCAGACCACGTCGTCCACCGTGGCCGGGTCCAGCCCGTTGCGCTCGGCCAGGGCAGTCAGAACGTGAGCGGAGAGATCCACCGGGTGGATGCCGGAGAGGGACCCGCCGCGCTTGCCGACCGGGGTCCGCACGGCATCGACGATGACTGCGTCACGCATGGGGCTACTCCTTGAGAGGAGGGGAACCGACAGCAATAAGTTAATTCAAGCTAACCTTGCTGTCTAGGAGTGAAAGGTGGGGGATGAGCTGCTGGGGCTGAGGGTCATGTCGGCCCTGGTGAATGCGAATTCTGGGCCGCCTTGCTCTTGACAGTGGAGCGGTCGGGCTCGAAAGTGAAACTCCGCTAACCTTGTGAAGGGTCATGGATGAGCACCCGACCGGTACCCGCCGCCGAGATCAGGACCGACGTCGTCCTGCACGGACCTCCCGAGCGCGCGGCCGGCGCGGCAGCGGCGGCCGAGGCGCGTGGCATCGACGGGCTGCTCGCCGCGGAGACCCGCCACGACCCGTTCCTGGCGCTCGCGTCCGCTGCCGCGGGCACCGGCAGGATCCAGCTCGCCACGGGCGTCGCCATCGCCTTCGCCCGTACCCCGATGACGCTCGCCCACAGCGCCTGGGACCTCCAGCGGCTCTCCGGAGGGAGGGCGGCGATCGGCCTGGGATCGCAGGTCCGACCCCACATCACCCGCCGCTACGGCATGCCCTGGAGCCGGCCCGCGGCGCGCATGCGGGAGTTCGCCGCCGCGACGAGGGCCGTCTGGCACAGCTGGCAGACCGGCGAGCGGCTGGACTTCAGGGGTGACTTCTACACCCATACCCTGATGACCCCGATGTTCGACCCGGGCCCGCTGTCCCACGGCGCACCGCCCCTGCGGCTCGCGGCGGTCGGCCCTCGGATGACCTCGGTGGCCGGTGAGATCGGCGACGGGCTGATCTGTCACCCCTTCACCACGCCCCGCTACCTGCGGGAGGTCACCCTGCCGACGGTGCGCGCGGCCCGCGCCCGGGTCGAGGCGGCGGGGGAGCCCTGGACCGTCCGCCCCTTCGAGGTGTCGGGCACCGCGATGGTGGTCACCGGCCGCACCGAGGAACAGCTGGCCGCCAACGCTCGCACGGTCCGCGAGCGGATCGCCTTCTACGGCTCCACCCCGGCCTATCGGCCCGTGCTGGAACAGCACGGCTGGGGCGCCCTGCACGAGGAACTGCACATGCTCTCGCAGGAGGGCCGCTGGCAGGAGATGGGCCGCCGGATCGACGACGAGGTGCTCGGCGCCTTCGCCGTCGTCGGCGAACCGGAAGCCGCCGGGCGCGCCGTGCGCGAGCGCTTCGCCGGGCTGGTCGACCGGATCACCGTCTCGCTGCCCTACGACGCGGACGACGAGCTCGCCCTGGACGTGCTCGGAGCCTGACGGCCGACCCACGCACCGCCGGGTGCCGCTACGCCCCGGCCTACCGAGAAGAGAGACAGCGATGCCCCGCACCGTATTCAACGAGGAGCACGAGGCGTTCCGGGAGATGGTCCGGGACTTCCTCACCAAGGAGGCAGCACCGCACCTGCAGGACTGGCTGGCCGCGAAGGCGGTCCCCCGCGACTTCTACCGCAGGCTCGGCGAGCTGGGCATCCTGGGCATCGAGGTGCCCGAGGAGTACGGCGGCGGTGCGCAGAGCGGCCACCACTTCGGCGCGGTGCTCGCGGAGGAGGTCGCCCGGGCCGGGGTCACCGTCGGCACCGCCATGACGCACACCAACATCATCCTGCCCTACCTGCTGCACTTCGCCACCGAGGAGCAGAAGCGGCGGTGGGTCCCGGGCTGTGTCTCCGGCGACCTGATGCTGGCGATCGCCATGACCGAGCCCGGCACCGGCTCCGACCTCGCAGGCATCCAGACCTCGGCGAAGCTGTCCGAGGACGGTACCCACTATGTCCTCAACGGCGCCAAGACCTTCATCACCGGCGGCACCCAGTGCGACCTGGTCCTGGTGGTCTGCCGAACCTCCCCGGCCCCGGCCGAGAACCGCCGCAAGGGCCTGTCGATCCTGGTCGTCGACACCGCGAGCGCCGGCTTCGCCGTCGGACGCAGCCTGCACAAGATCGGCCTGCACGCCTCCGACACCGCCGAACTGTCCTTCTCGGACGTGAAGGTGCCGGTCGAGAACCTGCTCGGCGAGGAGGGCGAGGCGTTCACCTGTCTGACCGCCAACCTCCCGCGCGAGCGCCTGGTGATCGCCGTGCAGGCCGCGGCCGCGGCCGACGCCGCGGTCCGGTTCGCCCGCGAGTACACCCAGGACCGCCAGGTGTTCGGGAAGACCGTGTCGTCCTTCCAGAACACCAAGTTCGTGCTCGCCGAGTGCGCCACCGAGGTCGAGGCCGCCCGGCTCCTCGCGTACGAGGCACTGGAGCGCGACGCGCGCGGTGAGCTCACCGCCGACTACGCCGCCATGGCGAAGCTGTTCTGCA
>NZ_BAAANS010000135.1:0-4157 GCF_039529925.1 Kitasatospora saccharophila
TCAGGTCCGACGGATACCCGCCCCAAACACCGCTCACAACAGGCTCAACGACCACTCCAGCCCGGCGACACGGCAGATCTCAAACACGGTCTCAGGGAGTTGCACAGGACAGTGCGCCAGTTTTTCTTGGGATTCCAATATCCGAATTCCCTGTGCGGAAAATCTACCCTTGATGTGCCACCGACTGTCCGGTGATGGCGTCAACGAAGTCGACAGTCCCTGAGCGTTGGGCCTCCCCTTGTTTGATGAGGTTGACCGCCCAGCATGGCTTCCACTGGCCGTCAATCTGCTTGGCAAGGAGGAACGTGGTGTCCGCGCGCGATCCGGGCACCGTGGAGACGGCCTTAGCCTTTGCTGCATCCGCGCCGACAACAGGGTGGGGCAACTGGGGGTCTGCGTCCCAGCGTGCAGACGATGCCATGATTCGCCCGGAAGTGGAGACGGTGATGTCCAGGCGCATGGGCATCAATACGCCATCGCTGTTGTACCGGCGATAGGTGAGCATATAAGCATCACCCGCGCTGTCAGTGGGGGCAATCGTCCGGGTCGCTGTCGTCGTGAGGTCGGAGAACCAGGTCGTCGCAAATTCGCTGCCGGCTTTGAGTACCTGCTCCTGAGTCAAAGAGCCACGGTCGACCTGACTGTTGGCCGAGGCACTGAGAAGGAGTCGCTCGTTGGGCCACTCGATACGAAACTGACCGCGATCGGTTGTGACGTCAAGGAATCGCTGGGACGAGCTTTCGGGATTGACGCCCATCTGGGTGGTTTCCACTTGGGCATCCGGGCCGAAAAGCTTCACGGCGATACGCCGGGAAGCGCTGATCCCGCCGTCGTCGGAGGAACTCGTACCGAAACCGGCTTCATCGTAGTAGAGCGGAATGAACATCCAGATGGCAGCGGTCACGACCGCAAAGCCGGTGCCGGCCACAGCGAAAGAGTGCAGGGTATCCTTTCGCCCGAATTGCGGCTTGCGGCGGCGAAGCCACAGCCAGATGACCGCGGCCACAGTGCCGATGAGCGCACCACAAACGTTGTCGACGAAGTCAGCGCCGTCACAGGCCCGGCCGAGGCCCATCATGGTCTGCAATACCTCAGTCGATGCCGACAGCGCCGCGGAGGCCGCAAGGACGGTCAGGGGCCGACGAAAAGTGATCGTGCCGAACAGCGCGAGCGGAACGTAGAGGGCGATGTTCATCAACCCCTGCTCGCTTACCGCCGTGCCCCACACACCGGCCCCGATCGAGCAGCTCAGCGAATCAGACGATCCGCCACCCGGCGTCAGTGTCGCTGTCAGCTCTCCGGCCAGCGACAGGGCCCACAGAACCGGAACTGCAGGCGGGTGCTGATGGCGCCGGGCTTGCCTGAAAGCCACCGTGCCGAAGAGAAGGCCGAGTGCAGCGAGCACGGGGAGCAGAGCAGGGACAGAGTTGAAAATCGCTTCGATCATCGGGTCTTCCGGGATGCGGTAGGCAGCGGCGCGGGGTGGGTCCGGGTTCTGCCCGTACCCACCCCGCGGTTCCGGTTCAGCTTGTCAGGCTCAGCAGGGGTGTTCCGGCGGAGTCTGGAAGGTCTGCTGCCCGCTCACCCACATCTTGCCGATCGCGGCGCAGTTCGCCGGCAGCGGGACGATGCCCCAGGCGTAGCTCCTGGTCTCGCCCGCGCTCTGATAGAACGCGCCCTGGTCCCAGTGGGTGTACCCGCCCTCCTCGTACGCGAACTCGGCGTAGATCTGGCCGCCCGAGTTCTTCACGTACTTGATGGATGCGGCCATCGAGTCGTAGCTGCTGCCGACCCGGAAGCCGTTCACGCCGGTGAAGTAGAGGGTGCCGCTGCTCAGGTCGGTGCTGCTCATGGGCGCGATGCCGCCACTCTTGACAGACGCGCTTCCGTCGTTGATCTCGACGGAAACCCCTCCGCTCTTCGGCAGCTGGTCAGCCGAAGCCGCCTGGGCATCGACAGCCGTCAGGACCGGAGAAAGCAGGAGTGCTGCGGCAACACCAGCCCGAACTATTCGACGCATGCGAATTACCCCCCAATGACTGGATTATATGGACATGACAGCAGGGAGTCCGGATCCCCCCGAAGTGTCGCCCTGAGCATACGGCCAATCACTCCGTGCATCAATCAACACCAGGATTCGTCAGTAGATGTCCCGTATGTGCACCTGAGGTCGTCATATGCAGAACAGCGCATCCCGCCCCAAACCGACATCCACACACATCCGCCGCTATAAATTTCCGCAGCGTTTCGGGGATATTGACCCCAGATGCCCGAAAAGTTGAAGGCTGCCATCGGAGAGTTGACCCGCCTCATTCCGGACAGAGCGGGAGAAACAGATCGTTGCCGCTGTCCGGCACTTGCGCGCGCCGGCAGCCGTCCGGTCGGCCCGTCACCGGCCGGACGGCGCGTCAACTCCCCGGCCTCGCGGGGGCCGGCGCCGATGCGCCCCCGGCCCCTGCGGCTTCCCGGCCGTCGACGAGTACCACCGCGCTCCCCCGCCGGCGGGCGGCGCGCAGCGAGGCGAACCACGCCCGCTGCTCGGACTGTAGAAACGGTTCCCACTGTTCCCAGGTCCGCCACGCGAACACGTCGTGCTCGCCGCTCAAGCGCACCTGCGTGTCGGCCGGAACCGGGTCCGCAGCGAAGGCGAAGTCGATGACCGGCGGCCAGCCGGCCACCGCCTGCCGGTAGTCGACCGCCAGCGGGCGCAGTGGTCCGTGGGGGTGGAGGCCGGTCTCTTCGGCGAGTTCGCGCCGGGCAGTGGCGAACGGCACCTCGCCTAGGTCGGCGAGGCCGGAGGGCAGCTGCCACCAAGCGGGGTGGCCGGGGTAGGGGTGGGCTTGGTGGAGCATCAGGACCAGGCCGTCGGTGTCGGTGACCAGGACGGTAGCGGAGACGACGTTCCGCGGTAGCGCGGCGGCGAACACGGCCGGGTCGACGCGGGCTGCGGGGTCGGCGGCGTCTGGGGAGGAGGTCAGGGCCAGCCCCTCCTTTCGGTGGTCGGGGGCGCTCTCGGGCGGGGTGGGCGGTTCAGCGGGCGAGGGTGACGGTGACCTCGGTGTTGGGGCAGTCGGCGGCCAGGCGGTGCAGCGCGTCCGCCTCGACCCGGTCGATGCTCAGACCCCAGCGGGTCTTCACCGCCGTCCAGTCCGTCAGGTAGGTGCAGCGGTAGGCTTCGGCGGGCGGCAGCCACTCCGCGACGTCCTTGTCCGCCTTGCTGCGGTTGGACTTCGCGGACACCGCGATCAGCGCCCTCGGCTCGTCAAGGTCGTTGGCGTAGGCCTGCCGCTGCTCCGCCGACCAGGCGGAGGCACCGGAATCCCAGGCTTCGGCGAGCGGGACCATGTGGTCGATGTCCAGGGCCTTGGCGTCCTGCAGCACCACGTCGTCGTACGGGGACACCCACACCCCGCCTGACAAGGAGCACTTCGCGCCGACCACCGGCGCGGACGTCGCCTCCGCGATCAGCACCTCCACCCGGGTCGAGCAGCCGTTGCGGTCCGCGTCGATCCAGTGCCGGAATGCGGTGCGGACGTAGCCGGTGCGGTCCTCCTCCACAACGGGCAGCGCGTTGATCGCCTCGCGCAACGTCGTGGTGACCTGCTCCCCCGCCGCACGGTGTGTCCCGCCGGCCGCCGGGGCGGCCGCGCCGGATGTGGTCGCGGCCGCCGCGTGGATCGGGGAGGCGAGCAGCGCGGTGGCCGCGGCGGCGGACAGGACGGCGGCGAGGACGGGACGAACGCGCACGGGGCAGACTCCACATGGCGAGGGGCGCGACAACACCCAGTCCAACCTCTACGGGTCGGACCGGGTTGCGGGCCGATGTTCAGCGTCACCCAGACGAGCCGGAGCGTGTATGCGGTGCGCAGCAAGTGGCTGACCGAGCGCGGTCCTGGGCAGTTGCTGGGGATCCTGCCCGTCGACCACAGGTCCGCTCGGCCCACGGCGCACGGGGCAGGAAGGGCGTCGGCCTGACGGTTTGTCAGTTCGTTCTGCTAGACCGTGGCCGTGGCAATTCCTCGGCCGATCATGTCGCGTCCGCTACGGCGCCTTCTCGACGACCTGCGCCCCTTGGGATGTGCCTTCAGCAACCCGAAGCTCGCGGAGGAGGACGACGACTTTGACCTCTTCGTGTTGAACGACCGCGATCGAAGCTT
>NZ_BAAANS010000136.1:0-4114 GCF_039529925.1 Kitasatospora saccharophila
GGCCAAACGGATCTGGCAACGGATCGCCGAGACCGTGAAGCTGCGCCGCTGGTGGTGCCTCCCGTGGCCGCCCATAGCACCGGTCTAGGATCGCGCACGCCGCCGAGACCCGCGCCCCTTCGCTTTGCCCGTTTGCCGCGATGTCAGCCAATGCCGAGAGCGCGACCCCAACGTGACCCGCCGCCAGCTCAGCCAATGCGCGCCGCGCCTGCGCCGTGTCGGAGTTTTCCGATCCAGCTGGACGCCCAGCGCCTGGACGAACCCCGCCCCTAGGCATGTTTGAAATCCTTTGAATGAATATCAATGCGCCGTGAGGGCCATTTTAAGCGCCATACAGCGCCATTAGGGGTTTTCCGCATCATGACAGCCAAGACCGCCTGAAGGCCACTCAGCGCGAACCCCTGCGCGGGAAATGCCCTAAACATAGCCCTACCTCGCCTGCGCCGTTGTGCCGAGTGTTTTGCAGATGTGAAATCGCTTGCCCTCGATGGGGCCGGAGCCGCCGAACCGATACCGGCCTCTGTTGCGTGGCTTGTCAGGGTTTTCTATGCGCCGCCCATATCGCTTAATTGTGGCAGGCTCAGACTTGCCAAAATAGGCCGCGATGTTTTCAGGGCCGCCGCGCCCATGACGCACGCCCAAATGCCACGCACGCCCCACAGACACCGCCGAAACCCGCGCCGATGGTGCGACCGCCCCGACCGCCTCGCCCGTCCATTCTGCGACCTGCTTTGCGAAGTCAGCATGAAGGCATTTAGGCAAGTGAATCGCGATGTGCCAATGCTCGCCCGCCTGCCCTTCATATCCGCGTGGTGCCCATTCCCTGACCCATATGCACGCCCAGAAGATACCGCGCGCCTTGACCCATTTACGGATCAGCTGGAGCAATTCCTGAAGCCCATCCCACAGATTACCAACGCCGAAAACACCGCCCTCGCCAATGCGCTGAAGGTGAGCCGCGTTGACGGTCAAAATGGTGTTTATTGGGTGCCCGATGTGCTCAGAGAATGCCGCCGCCTGCATCATGCGTGCCTGCGCCCCACGTGGCAATTCGCGCGTGACTGTGTAGCGGGTGGATGGGTGAGTGTTACCTACTAGGCCGGAATGCTGGCCCATATGCACTGAAACAGGCTCAGCCTCATCTATTCTAAGCAATTCACGCCGCATAACAAATTTTGCCTCATGTGCTGGACGGAATGCCCGCTTCATTCTCAGCAATGTTAGGCTAAAATCGGAATCGATGGAAGATGTAGTGAGAACAAAAGGAGACGTATACTAAATGTATAATGCCTGTGGATAACTTTCAGGTGTCAGCCTTCTTTTCTTATTTCCATATTTCTATTTCTAGGCCGAAAAACCGTTTATTTACAGAGGATTAGAGAACGAAAAAGAACGGATTGCGGGCCTACGCGAACGGATTGCGGGTGAAAAAGAACGGATTGCGGGTGAAAAAGAACGGATTGCGGGCGCAAGAACTTGCTGGCAGTCTGCGTTCTTTATAGCGTTTCTGCATGGCAAAGTTGACCACACTCAGCGCCGTGAAAATGGCACGCCCGGACCCGGACGCAATTATCGCGGCTGGCGAGTTGGTGGGCATGCGCTTTGTGTCTGGCAATGCGCTTTCCCTGCGCGCCGCCAAGCTGTTTTGCCTGCTTATCCAAGAGGCCGGAATAGCCGTTGCCGAGGATAAGCAACACCGCATCCCCTACGCCGTTCTGAATGAAACATTCCACAGAAGCCGCGATGAGCTGGCCGAGGCAATAGCCGAGCTGCATAGCACGATTGTTTCCGTCCAGCTGGTGAGCCGCCAAGGCCGCGCACATACCAAATCAGGGCCGATCTTGTCCGATGTCGAGCGCGAACCGGATAGCCTAGACGGTGCCGAAATCAGGTTTGAATTTTCCAAGACCATGCGCCGCGTCATTGCCGATAGCACGCATTGGGCCAGCATATCCCGCCGCGCCGTTCTGAGCTTTGAAAGCCGCTATTCGCTGCGCCTGTATCTATGGCTCAGCCTGCGCGCGAACCTGCGTAAGACTGCCGAGGATGTCAGCCTAGACGACCTGCGCGACCTGTTAGGCGTGCCCGCTGGAAAGCTCAACAGTTGGCAAGGTTTGAAGTTTCGCGCCCTCGAACCCGCCCTAGCTGAAATCAATCAACTTGCGGGTTTTCGCGCCGAGTATATGCCGCTGAAACAGGGCCGCCGTGTTGCTGGTGTGCGGATCGCATGGGGCCTAAAGGATCGCGCCGAGCTGGTGAAGGCACAGAAGGAACTAGACCGCCCGCGCGTAGGCCGGAAAGCGCGCCGCGCCGGACTGGTGGAGACAATCGCACAAGAGCGCCACAGACTGGCCGAGAGCCTCGCCAATGCGACAGGCATAGACCGGACTAGTCCAGACCATTTAGGCCGCAGTGAGACAGGCTTAGAACCGTCTAGGCCAGATGGTGAAATGTGATGCCTAAACTTAGCCCCCGCGATGCCGTGAAGATGTATCAGGTCAGCCGCGCAACACTCATGCGCGCCTTGTCAGATGGGAAAATAAGCGCCGCGAAATCAGACGCCGGACATTGGCAGATAGACGCCGCCGAGCTGCGCCGCCTGTATCAGCCGCGCCCTACGGGAAAACCCGTAGACCGGACTAAGCCGGAGCAAGTGAACCGCCGTGAGACACCCACAGAACCGCCGCTAGACCATGCCCTAGAACTGCGCCTTGCACGTGCCGAAGCTGCACTCGATGCCGAGCGCGAAAAGAACGCCCTACTGCAACAAAACCTTGATGACCTGCGCCGCATGTTACCGCCGCCCGATGCCGTGCCGCGCCGCCGCTGGTGGCCGTGGTGAAGCTGGCAAGAAATAGAACCGTTAACTTCAAAACTGAGAGGATCGCGCCATGACCAATGAGGATATGCAAACTGCTATTCTGGTAATCTTAGGAATTGGCATTGTCATCATGACGCTGAGGGCACTTTATGGGCTTCTTGCATGGAAAGGACGAAGGAAAACGGCTCTTTTGCAGGCTGTTTTATATCCTACCGGCGGGTTCATTTTGATGATGGTTGTTGCCGTTGCTTTTCCTGAGACAAGCCCTGAAAGAATAGCCGCGATAGAAGCTGAAAGAGCCGCTCAAGCCGAAGCCGAAGCCGCTGCTGAGTTGGAAGCTGAGGCTGAAAGAGCCGCTCAAGCCGAAGCCGAAGCCGCTGAGCTTGAGGCATGCCGCCAAGACTTGCAGTGCTGGGGGCAAAAATATTCGATTGATGCCGCAGTGCGTTGCCGAAGACCCATAGAGCGCTTGGCGCAATTCGATATGCGCTGGACCGATGGATGGACAGACACAAAATTCCCGCGCATTCGTTGGGAAAATCAGGATGAAGGACTCGTCACATACATTGGCGACAAGGCTCAGTTTCAGAACGGCTTTGGTGCATGGCAGAATGTCATTTACACATGCACATATGATCCTGCCACGGATAGCGCGATAGATGTGACCGTGACGCCCGGTCGCCTATGACAATCGCCTCGCATAGTGACCCCAAGAAAACAGGTGCTGGTGCCGTGTTAGGGCACCATGCCGCGCGCGTATTGCGTAATAAATCAAGGCCGAGCGCCGAGACCGTGCCGCCCGTATCCCCCTAAAAATCCCCCCTATGTGCTGCGCTACCCCCCTTTTACGGTGTCCAGAAATTGCCGCGCCGCTGGTGGCGATGTCAGTTTTGATCGGGTGTGTATTCAATAACCATTTCCTGCCAAACAACACCCGCCAAACAACACCCGCCAAACAACACCCGATCCTAAGATGTCAGAAAACCCGCCGCCTAAGATGTCACAAAACCCCGCCTCGATGCCGCCTGAAGATGTCGGAAAATTCGGTGTCGGAGACTTTGCAAAGTGATGTCCGATAATGGAACGTTACCGGACATAGCGCCGAAATCAGGTGCGCATGATGTCGGAAAATTCCCTGCACGCAGTGAAGCGCTACCAGTTGCCAATCGGGCCAAACGGATCTGGCAACGGATCGCCGAGACCGTGAAGCTGCGCCGCTGGTGGTGCCTGCCGTGGCCGCCCATAGCACCGGTCTAGGATCGCGCACGCCGCCGAGACCCGCGCCCCTTCGCT
>NZ_BAAANS010000137.1:0-4048 GCF_039529925.1 Kitasatospora saccharophila
GACGAAGTTATCTGGACAGATCACCTGATTCAGCGACTGTGCTGGCCGCACGAGGTGCGTATGGTTCCGGCCGTGCGAGTAATGAAGGTGCCCGATGCCGCGGCCGGTCAGCCGCAGGTGCGGCTGATGGACGCAGCTGATGAGCCAGTGGTCGAAGTCGATGACTTCCTGCGATTGTTGACCGTTCGGGCGTACTCGACGAACACTGTCCGCGCATACGCGTACGACCTTCTGAAGCTGTACCTCTTCTGCGAGGAACGCGGCTTCACAGCAGACGAGTTCACACCGGCGCGGGCGATGGAGTTCCTGGAGTGGCTGCGGCTGATGTCGTCGTCGCGGCGCGCGCAGCGCCTGGAACTCGGTGTCGCGGCCGGCGATGGGCGGTTGCTGTCGCCGAAGACGTGCAACCGGGTGCTCGCCGCGGTGTCGTCGTTCTACGAGTTCCTGATCGCCAGCGAGCGGTACGTCGGCCGGGACAATCCGATCGTCAAGAAGGTCGACCAGGCTGCGGCGCGAGTGCCCGACCGGCACCGGCCGCCGCTGGCGAATGCGCGCCGACAGCAGCCAGTGCGCCGGGTGCTGCGGGTGAAGACGGTGGAACCGGTGCCGCGGCCGATGCCGGACGACGTCTACCGGGCGCTTCTCGATGAGCTGCGTACCCGCCGCGACCTGGCGCTGCTGGAGGTGATGTGGGAGGGCGGGCTGCGTCCGGGTGAGGTGCTGGGGCTGCAACTGGGGGACATCTCCTATGGACAGCGCCGGGTGACGATCCGCAAACGGGACGATCATCCGCGCGGCGTGCGGCAGAAATCGCGCCGTGATCGGGTGGTCGATCTGTGGGAGGGGCGGGCGCTGGCGGCGCTCAGCGCCTACGTGATGCGCGAGCGCCCGGCCGACGTGGACACGCCGTGGATGTTTCTGGTCGGAGGCCGGGGAAAGCGCCGGGGCGAGCCTCTGGGCTACGACGCCCTGGTGCGGATGTTCGCCCGGGCCGCAGCGCGGGCCGGAGTGCGGGACGCATGGCTGACCCCACACAGCCTTCGGCACACCCACGCGACCCGAATGTTCGAGGGAGGCATGCGGGAGTTGACGCTGATGACCCGGCTCGGGCACGCGACACCCGACTCGATGAAGGTCTACACCCGGGTGAGCGATCCCGAGGTCGTCAAGGACTACCGTCGGGCGATCGGAGAGCAGGACACGTGAGCGTGAATGCACCACAGTGGGCAGCGTCAACACCGGCCGCCTCCGCACGCTGGCTTCCCCAGCATTGCCCGGAGGCGGAGTACGCGGCCTTCATCGCTGCTTTGCCGATGAGTAACGGCTGGCGCCGAAAGCACGCCCAGTTCCACCTGCGGTTCCGGCGGACCTACCCCGATCTGCACACATGGTTCGCAGAGCCGCTGCGGATTCGGCTTGGCTGGCGCAACGGCGAGGGACAGAACCGCCGTTGCGCTCCCGAGCCCGCATCCGATCCTGCGACGGCATGGATCAACTTCAACGCTCGCCACTATCTGACCTACCTCGCTCTCACCGGACGCATGCGCATGGACTGGGGCTGGCTGCTGGGGATCGGCGTGCTCAAGCCGTTCCTTGTCGCCGATCACCTCGGGCTGCCGCTGCGGGAGCACAGCGAGCGGTTGCGTGACGGTCTCCTGGCGCTCGGGCACATCCGCGATGACGAGGGCTTCCGGGTTCCCTGGGGCTTGATCAGGCTGGTCATGCACCGCGGCGACCCCGACCTGAACACGCTCGTCGGCGACGACGTCGAGACCATGCGGCACGCCATCCGCCACTGCGAACGCATCCCCGGTCTGCTCCAGGTCATCGGCGAGGACCGCTGCCCCACCCTCAAGCTGTCCTGGGCGACGAACGCCTTCCGCACCGGCCTGGCGCTGTTCCACACCGGCATCACCGACCGGCCGCCATCCCGCGAGACGGCGAGCCCGCCACCACGGCTGTGCTCCAAGCCGCGGATCGACGCCGTCTTCGAACGCTTCCTCGCCGAACGCGCCCTGGTCCTGCGGCCCGAGAGCATGTCCAGCACCCGCGGCGGGCTGCGGCGCTTCGGGCTCTGGCTGGACACCGAGCGCCCACAGATCGACAGCCTCGACCAGCTCAACCGCGCCGACCTGGTCGCGTTCATGGAGTCGGTTCACCGGCTTCGCAAGATCAAATATCCCGACGAGCCACTCAGCCGGGCCTACCGGGCCGGCATCATCTCGACCGTCGCCGTGTTCTTCCGGCATGCCGCCGTCGCCGAATGGGACGACGTCCCGGCCCGCCCTCTGATCACGCATGCCGACATGCCTCGCGTGGTCGAACGCGTCCCGCGGTTCATCCCCGAAGACCAGCTCGGGCCAGTCATGGACCAAGTCCGGTCGCTGGATTGCCCGTTGCAGCGGTGTGCGCTGCTGGTCGCCCGGTGGAGCGGCGCCCGCCGCACCGAGATCCGCAAGCTCCACCTCGACTGCCTCGACACCTACCCGGACGGCACCCCACGACTGCGGCTCGCCGCCGGAAAGGCCCTCAAGGAACGCACCGTGCCGCTTCATGAGGAAGCCGCCGACGCCATCCGCACGCTCGCCGCATTGCGGCAGATGCAGTACGACCGAGGCATCCACGACTCCGACCTCGGACGCCCGGTGCGCTACCTGTTCCTGCGCAACGGAGGCCTCGCCGGCCCCGACTACCTGTTCGCCAACCCGCTCCGCGCGATCTGCCAGGGTCTCGGAATCCTCAACGGCGTCGGCAAGCCCGCCATCCACCCGCACCGCTTCCGCCACACCCTGGGCACCCAACTTGCCGAGAAAGGCGCCCGCGTCCAGACCATCATGAAGGTCCTCGGACACAAAAGCCCCGGCATGTCGATGACCTACACGCACATCTCCGACCCCACGGTCCTGGCTGACTACCAGGCCGTCCTCAAGCCCGGCGCGGTCATCGCCGGCCCGCTCGCCGACACCCTGCGCTCCGGACAACTCGACCAGGACGCGCTGGACTGGCTGAAGACCAACTTCTACAAGACCGAACTCGAACTTGGCCGCTGTCTTCGCCTGCCCCAGGAAGGCCCCTGCGAGTGCGACCTCTACCTGACCTGCGCGAAGTTCATCACCACGCCCCAGTACGCGCCCCGGCTCCGTGAACGCCTCTGCACTGAGCGGCAACTGATCACCGACGCCAGAGACCGCGGCTGGGAACGTGAAATCGAACGCCATCAACGCATCGCCGACCGCATCACCGGCCTCTTGGATGACCTCGGTGAACTCCACGACGAGCCGACCGGCTGAGGCGGCGGACCAGCCAAACCGCTGGTCGAGCAGCCGCGTCCACGACAGGATGCCACCATGCGCCACGCCGACGAACAAGCCGAGTTGCTCAAGCTCATCCGCCGCTATGTCACGCCCGACCAGCGTTACCTCAAACTCGGTGGCAGCTTCCTGCACATGACCGAGCGCAAGCGCACCAAGTTTGCAAGGGAGCTCGGCAAGGCTGCCAGCGAAATCACACCTGGTGAACTGGCCATTTTGCTCGAAGGCGGGTGGCGAGAGCGCACGACCGCCGCCTGGCTCATTGCCGTCGCCCGCAGAACCGAGTTCCGTGAACGCCTCGGTGAGCTCCTGCTCGCCAGCGAGGTCTGCTTCGCGGGCTCCGCCTACTGCATCACCTTCGCCACCTTCGGCACTCAAGCCGACGCGGACCTGTTGGCCGCATACCTCGATCGCTACCTCCGACGTCCCGACCTCTACTACGACCAGACAGCCGCCATGGGTGCACTCCTGCACCTCGACGCCAAGCTCGGTGCCGGTCAAGCGACCAAGTTCCTGGCTCCAGACGGCCTCTGGCACCAGTGGATCGACGGACCACCCCGCAAGGAGCACCACGACACACCGGACAGCTACCGCGAGAGCACCGGCCAGTTCTGCGTCTTCGCTGATGAGAGCACTGAG
The DNA here is from genome assembly GCF_039529925.1 of Kitasatospora saccharophila. NCBI lineage: Bacteria > Bacillati > Actinomycetota > Actinomycetes > Kitasatosporales > Streptomycetaceae > Kitasatospora > Kitasatospora saccharophila. The sequence continues at coordinate 3,951 of NZ_BAAANS010000137.1, forward strand.
TACTGCACGGCACGAAAGCGGTGACACCGTCCCCGGCAGGGTGACACCTGATCGAAGGAATCTGCCGTCGCAGAACTCAAAGTTGTCCAGATAAGTGA
>NZ_BAAANS010000138.1:0-3949 GCF_039529925.1 Kitasatospora saccharophila
TCATGGCCCGCCGACTCACCCGCGGCCACGCAGCCACCCGACAAGGCCCGCGACCACTTTCACCCACCAATCTATGAGATCTCAAACACGGTCTGAGCCGACGTGCGGCCCCTCCCGGTCCGGGAGGGGCCGCACCGCTTACTGCTTGTGCGCGTCCAGGTAGACGGTATAGCTGATCACCGACGGCACCGGGACGTTCAACTTGCCGGCCCGGGTCGTCAGCATGGCCTCCTGGCCCAGGACGCGCCCCGTGGCTGCCTCGATGATGAAGGTGTAGCGGGTCGGCAGACCGCTGCCGTCGGAGTCTGCGGAGAACGCCTGCCCGCTTCGACCCGCCCGGTCGGTGACGGAGCCCTCGTAACGCAGTTCGGGAAGTCCGGCGATCAACCGGAGTACGGCTGCGCGCTGCGCTGGGTCCAGGGCCTGGCTGCGGAGGACTCCCCTGAGCGCTTGATCCGTGCCGGAGGCGGCATCGATGGCGGGTGTGGACCGGCGCAGACTCTCCCGCAACAGCGTCGGGTCCGTAGGCATGGGCTCGCGGTACAGGTCCGGCCCGTAGGCCTCGGTCTTCGCGTCTTCCCCTTCGAAGGCACTGGTCAAGGTCCCGGAGCCGTCGGCGTGCACAACGGCCTTGTGATCTGCAGCCACAACCCGGGACGACACTGTCTCTCCGTCGATCCGGGTGAACAGGCTCCAGTCCTTCCACTCCAGGACAGTGTCCTCTCCGGTCGGCTCGGACAGCGCCGCAGTGTGCTGCGCGATACCCTCCAGGAGCTGCCCGGCGGGCAGGGACGTCTCAACGGCCGTGTACTGCAGCGGCGGCGGAGTGGCAGCATAAGCGGTACCGGCCGTCGAACCGGGCAGCAGCCCGAAGACGAGCACGGCCGACGCCGCCGCGGCAAGGCCGCCGAGGGGAACCAGCAGCCGGGGGCGGCGCAGGAGCGCGGGGCTGCGCCGGGACGCGGCGGTGTCGGTTTGTCCGGCCAGGATCCGCTCGAGGTCCTGCTGGCGCCGGCCGGGGTCGCCTGCAACGCCGGCTGCGGGGTCGCTGCCTGTCATCAGAGCTTTGACGCTGTCAGCCGCTCGCACGGCCCACCTCCATGGCAATCGGGTTCACGGGATCGACATCGAACGGCGCGGGGTCAGCGAGTGCTACACGAAGGCGGCGCCGTGCCCGGAACAGCTGCACGGAGAAGGTCGCCGGGCTGCAGCCGAGTACCTGGGCGGCCTGGCGGACGCCGAGCCCTTCCCAGGCGATCAGTGCCAGCACTTCGCGGTCCCGCTCTCCCAGGCGTGTCCATGCCGCGTGCACGCTGTCGCGCGCGGCCACGTGCTCGGCGATGTCACATACCGGCAGGACGTCTTCGGTTTCCCAGCGCACGGCCAGTTTCTCGCTGCGCTCCCGCCCGCGTACGTGGTTGGCCACCACTTTGCGCGCCACCTCGTACAACCAGGGCAGCGGTTCCGCCGGTACCTGCGACCAGCGCCGCCAGGCCACGACGAACACCTCCGCCGCCAGGTCGTCGGCGCTGTCGGCTCCCGCCCGCCGGTAGACGTAGCGCAGCACCGCCGTGTGGTGCTCGCCGTACAGTGCGCTGAACTCCTCAGCAGCACCCACCTTGGCCCCCTCGTTTCGCTCTCCACCCTGGATATGTCCGGCACCCCCGCAGTTCTTACGGCCGGAATCGAAAAACTTCCGGATTGCACCGCCGGGGCTCTTGGCGGCTAGCCTGCTGCCATGCCGCAGCTCTCGGATTGGCTCCGCCTGACCGTCATCAGCCGTGCTCAGCAGGAGGCGTCGGAGCGCCACCACTCGCACACCGACACCGGCCACCTGCTGCTCGCCCTACTCGCCTCGTCCGGCAGTTCCTTCGACTCCGTGCTGGCGGACCAGGGCACCACCGCGGAAGCGGTGCGCTGCGCGGTCGAGGAGCGCTGGAGTGCCGGAGCAACCGACGGAACGCGGTGGTGGGGGTTCCCCGTCCCCGTCGGCGAACTGCCCCCGTTGAGCACCGAGGCCGGCGAAGCCGTCCGGCAAACCGACCGAGCATCCAGTGTTCAGGGCGCCGGCTTCCTCTTCCCTCCTTACCTGCTCGCCGTGCTGGCCGACAGCCAAGGGCTGGCTGGAGCCGTACTTCGCAACCTCCGTGCCACAGCCATGGCAGACACCGCCGTACGCTGATCTACAACCGGGCAGGGCGAGCGGGCCGCGAGTCCTTGGCCGAACGCTAGGTGCAGCGGGGCGAAGGCACCCTGTCTAGAGGTTGTGGACGTGGGCCTGGTGGATGATGCGGGCGGCTTGCTCGGGGGTGTCGTGGAGGGCGGCCTGCTGGGTGGCGGCATCGCCGAGGAAGTAGCCCTCGTAGACGGCCACCCAGCCGTCGCCGCCGTCCAGGCCGCGCTCGACCCAGCCGACCTGGTAGCCCTCGCCGAGGACGACCAGGACGTCGGGCTGCACCGTCCACCCGGCCAGCTGCCAGTTGTAGCCGAAGGTCCGCTCCTCGAGCGGGATGCTGACGTCCATGTCCCGGGGCAGGCCGCGCAGCCGCGGGTCGCGCGGCACGCTCACCGTCGCGGCCGGCTCCTCCGCCCCCACCGCGGGCGCAGCCGACGGGGCGGTGGCCGGGGCGAGCGCCGCGCGGGCGCCGGAGCCCTGCTGGGCCAGGCGCTGGTCGACCAGCGAGCGCAGCCGCTCCCCGGCCTGGGCGGGGGCCGCCCGGCCGGTGCCGGAAGCGGCCGGTGTTTCTCCCCGGGGTGCGGCAGGACTCGGCGTCGGGCCCGCGGGCCGGGTGTGCGTTTCGCCCCGGGGCGCAACGCCGGGCGTCCAGGTGCCTTGAGCGCCTTCCGGACCGGCGGCAAGGGGCACGGTTTCACCCCGGGGAGATTCGACGAGCACCGCCGGGCGGGAGCCGGCGGGGCATGTGCCGCCTCCGTCCGGAGCGGCTGCGGCGAGCAGCTCGGCGCCGACGGCCGCGGCGGTCCGCTCCACATCCGCGGTTTCACCCCGGGGCGCATCGCCGGGAGTGGCCGCCTGCCCGGCCGGGGCCGACGGGGCGAGGGGGTGACGCTCCAGCAGGTGTCCGACGAGTTCGCGGTGGCGGGCGGAGAGCACGTACGCGGCGGCGCGCATGTCCGCTCCGGCACTGCGCAGCAGGTCAGGGTCGGCGTTGCGGGTGGCCCGGTCGAGCTGGAGCAGGAAGATCCTGGTCTGCCGGTGGAGCTCGGCGGCGACTTCGAGCAGCTGCGCCTGCTGCTCGTCGAGCGGGAAGTCCGACGGCGGCAGCAGGATGTCCCCGGTGCGCGCCCCCGTTTCTCCCCGGGGGGATTCGGCGGCGGCCGCGGCTTCGGCGAGGGCCTGCCGGCGCTCCTTCTCCCGCTGCCGCTCGGCCTTCGACGAGCACGGCTTCGAGCAGTACTTCGGACGCCGACCCGTGCCCTTGCGCTCCGGCATCTCGCCGCCGCACACCTCGCACGCGGGCGCGCCGAACAGCATCGGCTCCAGCACCGCGTTATCCCCCGGGGAGAAACTCATGGTCGGGATGCTAGCCCGCACCCCTCGCCCGTTTCTCCCCGGGGCGCAACGAGGGCCGTGCAGCACCCGCTGCGCATACGCAGACCCACGCCCCGGGGGCGTCCGTGCAGCGTGCTGCACCACCGTCCGGTCGGCGCTGCGCAGCAGTCTGCAGCACCGTCGGCCCCGGCGCTGCACCAGGCGCTGGTCGTGGTCCCGCTGCGCAGCGCGGGCCAGGCGCCAGGGCGGCCCGGTGCAGCGCCGCGGCCTCGGCCTGGGTGCAGCACCACGGGTGCAGCGCACCGGACCGGCAGGGCCGGGTGCAGCAGGGTTGCCCTTGCTGTTTTTACCGGGGTGAAGTAGAGCCACGGATTCGGTCTGTTGGGGAGCCAGCGGTTCTTCGGTGAGTTTGGGAGCCAGTCGGTGTGATGGTGTGGA
>NZ_BAAANS010000139.1:0-3730 GCF_039529925.1 Kitasatospora saccharophila
GCACCCGTCCCGGGCGAGTACACCACCGCCACGAACGGTCTACACCCGGCTCTCGTTCACACCGAAGCAGTGGCTCTCATATGACCCGACAAAATCAAGCAGGGCCTGGCAGGCGGCGCGCAGGGCTTCGGCGGACCATCCCCGCGGGCGCGGGGAGCAGCAGGCGCTGCCGGCCGCGGCGATGAGCGCGGTGGGACCATCCCCGCGGGCGCGGGGAGCAGCGCAACGACCACCAGAGCCACACCTACGAGGTGGGACCATCCCCGCGGGCGCGGGGAGCAGGCCACCGGCGACGGCGGCCTGAACCTGTCCGCGGGACCATCCCCGCGGGCGCGGGGAGCAGTGGCACCCGGTTCCGGGTCCAGTAGGGGGCGCCGGGACCATCCCCGCGGGCGCGGGGAGCAGCCGCACGCGAGCGTCTTCAGCGGGACCTCGCGGGGACCATCCCCGCGGGCGCGGGGAGCAGCATCAGGCGACCCGCTCCACCACGAGGTACGAGGGACCATCCCCGCGGGCGCGGGGAGCAGAGGTAGGCGTCGCCGCCCTCGACCGGGTTCGCGGGACCATCCCCGCGGGCGCGGGGAGCAGCGTACGAGCCCGCGATCCGCCGCTGGGAACTGGGGATCATCCCCGCGGGCGCGGGGAGCAGGCGGGAAAAGTGCGAAGCTGATTCGGGAAACAGGGACCATCCCCGCGGGCGCGGGGAGCAGCTGCCCTTCCTCCCGACCGCGACGATGATCTGGGGACCATCCCCGCGGGCGCGGGGAGCAGCCGTACCCCCGTTTTTGGGGGTACGGGCGGGCGGGGACCATCCCCGCGGGCGCGGGGAGCAGCCCCGCCCCCAAGTCGCCGTACTGGAGGGCAAGGGACCATCCCCGCGGGCGCGGGGAGCAGCGCAGCACTTCGTCCATCCGACCCGGGCCGGAGGGACCATCCCCGCGGGCGCGGGGAGCAGTCTTGTTGACCTGCGGTGTTATGTGCCGGTGGGCCGGGAATCCTCAAGCTTCAGGGATTCGGACATTGGCGACATCAGGTCACTTCCTTTCCCGGACGGGCTGGCAGCCCTTCAGCGTGTGGGCGAGGCGAGGTTTCGTGGTCGCCTGGTTCTGCACCGGGTGGCCGGCGTACGGCATGGCGGTGGCTGGCTGTTGTTCGGTGGTGCTGTGGAGGTGTCAAGGAGCATGGTGGTGCGGGCGCATCCTCGCACGGCCCTCCGACAACACACCCGCTGGCTCCCTCGCGCGCGGAGAAGCAGAGCACCGCCCCAGGCCTGCTGCGCGGTGGCCGGGACCATCCCCGCGAGGGCGGGGAGCAGGTAATCAGCGCGGAGACGGACGTGGTGCTCCGGGGACCATCCCCGCACGGGCGGGGAGCAGCCGGGCCGCGAAGCTGGTTGCCTCGATCCGCTGGGGGCCATCCCCGCAGGCGCGGGGAGTAGATCGCGGCGAGGTGGGCGCCGACGTGCGCGGCGGGGCCATCCCCGCGCGGGCGGGGAGCAGTGCTACTGGAAGGAGCTGACGGAAGCATCCCCGCGCGGGTCGGGAGCAGGTCAGCGTGATCCGCAGCAGGGCCAAGGACCGGGGACCATCCCCGCGTGGGCGGGGAGCAGGCCAGCAAGGCGGATAGGGCAGCGGTGCCGGCGGGGCCATCTCCACAGCCCTGCTGGAGTTCGTCTCCGGCAGGCGTTGGGTTTCCAGGGTCTACGGTTCCAGGCGGGGGTCGTCGATGTCGACGGTCGCGACTCCGGGCGGATACAGCTCCGCACGGGCTGTCAGGATCAGGTGCTGCAGCGGACGTGCCGGGGTGGGCAGGCTCGTCGCGATGGCGTGGGCCACGTCCTGGCCTCCGTACCCGTCGCGGACCATGGTCGCCACCACCACGGCGGAAGTCGCGTCCAAGGGTTCGAATTCGAGCGCCGGCAACGCCAGGATCGCTTGCGCGGCGCCCTCGTCCCCCACTTCCACTTCCACGAGGCACAGCACCGGGACCAGAAGGTGCTGGAAGGGGCTGTGCAGCGCGGAGTCCACAATCCGATGCAGGCGCGGATGGCCGGCGGCCAGCGCGGCCAGTGCGCTGGAATCCAGAATGATCACGCGCTGCGCCGGGGGGTGACCTTGGCGCGCACGTCTGCTGCGGCGATGTCGTAGACCCGCTGCAGCAAGTCCGGGCCCTTATCCAAGTCCGCGTCCGGCAGGGTCATTCCGAAGTGCTCCCGCAGCAGCCGACGGCCTTCCGCGACACGTTCGGCGATCTGCTCCGCGGTGGGCTGCTGCTCCACCAGCAGGGCCACCTGGGTGCCGATCGTGGTGCCGCGGGCTGCCGCGAGAGCGGCCAGCCGGTCACGCGTCTCAGGGGAGACCTTGATCGTCGCATCAGCCATAACGTGATCGTACACCGCTGGTACACCAATGGTGTACGGGCTTGTTCGGCAATGCCGGGACGGCGAAAGAGGAATCCTGCAGACGGGGTAATTCCTGATGGACGTGCACCTGTCTTATGCCCAGAGACCATCTCCGCGGGCGCGGGAAGCAGGGCGCACCTGGCACCAAGCAGCTGAGGGCGTCGGGACCATCCCCGCGCGGGCGGGGAGCAGTACGCCCTGGTCGACCGAGTCGGCCGGATCCTGGGACCATCCCTGCGCGGGCGGGGAGCGGATCGCCGTGGTCGAGGCCCTCTCCTGGGGCCTGGGGCCATCCCCGCGCGGGTGGGGAGCAGTCCGCACCGGCTGGGACCACATCACCTGGTTCGGGACCATCCCCGCGCGGGCGGGGAGCAGTCCCGGCTGGTGCGCTGGCTGTTCAACCGCCCGGGACCATCCCCGCGCGGGCGGGGAGCAGGCCTGCGCCGGGATCGCGGCGGCCTCGGGCCGGGGACCATCCCCGCGCGGGCGGGGAGCAGCTGAGGTACACCACGCCGGTGGGCGACGCACCGGGACCATCCCCGCGCGGGCGGGGAGCAGTTGATCTGCGGCCGGCGGACCCGCAGGTAGTCGGGACCATCCCCGCGCGGGCGGGGAGCAGCCTTGTTGACCTGCGGTGTTATTCGTTGGAAGCGCGGAAATTCGCTACTTTCTGGTAATTGGATATTAGGGACATAGTGACGCCCTCCTTCCTTTTGGAAGAGTCGGCAGCCTTCGAGGCGTGGGCAGGGCGGAGCTTTGCGACCGCTGGTCCTGCGGCGGGTGGCCGGGGCTTGTGCCACGGCGGTGGCCACCTGTTGTTCGGTGGTGTTGTGGAGGTGTCAAGGATCGGTGGAGCGAGGCTGGATGCTCTCACAGCGGTATGACATCGGGCAGGGTTCTCGGCCATTGGTCCGGGCTTCTGGAGGGTCCGAAGGGGTTGGGGGCCAGGGCGTTCTTCTTGCGGGCGGGGGGGCGGACGGCGGCGCTGTGGTCGGGGGGTGTCTGCGGTGCCGGCCGTGTGGTGTTCCTTGTAGCCCGGAGGGTGGGCTGAGTGGTGTGCGGTCCCGGAGTGGGGCGGTCTGGCAGTGGGGCTGGTCGTGCTGTCGTTTCGCCAACTGTCCGTAGGTCGTCGGGTTTTCGTTCTGGCGAGGGTGAGCGGTTGTTGCCGGTCCATATGATCGCCCGTCATCTGCGGCTGTCTGCCGGAGTCGTACAGGGCGGAATGGGGTGGGTGTGGACGGTCACGTAATTCCTCAAGGGCCGTGGTCACGTAATTCCCCAGGTCCTGGCTGTGCGAGGGGCTAGGTTGGTGAGCGTGATGACGCGGGG
>NZ_BAAANS010000140.1:0-3257 GCF_039529925.1 Kitasatospora saccharophila
CTGTGAACGGTCAGCGATTTCCCCCACTTCTGAGGCTTCGTGGTCACGGAATTGGCCAGGGTCGCGGTCACGACTCCCCAAGGGGAACCTGACCACGGCGGAAGCCTCGAATACCCCAGATCAGGTGGTTTGACCTGCGAGTGATCGTTCCATCCGAATCGTTCAGGTTCCCCCTGGGCATCCCCGAGCCGGGTTGAGGGTCCTGACCGTCTCGGAGTCGTCACCGTCCCTCGACCGACAGGCCGAGAGGTCGACGGACACTCTGGATGGCAAGGAGAACCTTCACCGTGGTCGACATCGTCGAGATCTACGTCCACTGGTACGCGGGCCGGTCGAAGAACCAGCTCGCGGCCTCGTTGGGGGTGGACCGCAAGACCATCAGGAAGTATCTGGCGCCGGCGGAGGCGTCCGGGATGGCCCCGGGTGGGCCGCCCATGAGCGAGGCGGACTGGGGCAAGCTGATCAAGAGCTGGTTCCCGGAGCTGGCCCGGCGCCGGCTGAACCAGGTCACGTGGGCGGAGATCGAGCCGCACCGCGACCTGGTCAAGGGGCTGCTGGAGACGACGACCGTGACCACGATCCATCAACGCCTCAGAGACGAGGGGAAGTTGGCGGTGTCGTTGTCGACGTTCCGCCGGTGGGTGACCGAGAACCTCCCAGACGAGTCGGCCCGGTCGAAGGTGACGGTGCTGCGGGACGACGTCGAGCCGGGCTCGGAGGCCCAGATCGACTACGGCTTCCTGGGCCAGTGGATCAACCCGTCGACCGGCAAACGGCACCGGATCTGGGCCTTCGTGATGGTGCTGCCCTGCTCACGGCACATGTTCGTCCGACCGGTGGTCCACATGGACCAGCACGCCTGGACCCAGGCCCACGTCGAAGCGTTCCGGTTCTTCGGCGGTGTCCCGCGGCGGTTGGTGCCGGACAACCTGCGCACGGCGGTGGACCGGCCGGACCTCTACGATCCGAAGATCAACAAGTCGTATGCCGAGCTCGCGACCTACTACGGCGCCCTGGTCGACCCGGCCCGGGCAGCGAAGCCGAAGGACAAGCCGCGGGTCGAACGGCCGATGCCGTATGTCCGCGACTCGTTCTGGAGCGGGCGGGAGTTCACCTCGGTCGAGCAGATGCAGGCCGAGGCCCTGACGTGGTCGGCCGGCACCGCTGGCCGCAGGCAGTGCCGACCGCTGGGCGGTGCCAGCCCGCTCTCGGTGTTCGAGGCGGTGGAGGCCAAGGCCCTGTTGCCGTTGCCGGACAAGCCGTTCGTGCTGGCCCGCTGGTCCACCGCCGCGGTCGGACCAGACATCCACATCAAGGTCGGCCGCACCCTCTACTCAGTGCCATGGAAGCTGATCGGCCGCAAGGTCGACGTCCGCTCCACCGCCACCATGGTCCAGGTCTTCCACGAGGGCGAGCTGGTCAAGACCCACGCCGCCCTCGACCAGGGCAAGCGCACCGACAGAGGCGACTACCCGCCGGAGAAGATCGCCTTCCAGATGAAGACGCCGATCTGGTGCCGCAGCCAGTCCCCCGAGGTCGGCGACGCCTGCCGCGAGGTGATCGACCAGCTGCTGGAGGTCAACGCGCTCTACCGGCTCCGCGCGGCCCAGGGGATCCTCGGGCTGCGGAAGAAGTACGGCGACCAGCGGCTGGAGGCGGCCTGCACCAAGGCCATCGCCGTCGGCGATCCGTCCTACCGCACCATCAAGGGCATCCTGATCGCCGGCACCGAGACCGACCCCGAGCCGGAGACCGGCGACGCCGGAGCCGCGGCCTTCCTCCACGGCCCCGAGGGCCTGTTCGCCGCGAGCATCCCCTCCCAGACCTCCGGCGAGCTCGAGGGCACCCCGGGCCACGCTGACGCCGACGACACCGAGGAGGCCGCTCGATGAGCGTGATGGACACCGCCCTGCGCGAGTCGCTCAAGGCCCTTCGGCTGTCCGGGATGCTGGAGACCCTGGACGCGCGGCTGATCCAGGCCCACGGTGGTGAACTCGGCCACCTGGACTTCCTGCAGGTCCTCTGCCAGGACGAGATCACCCGCCGCGAGACCGTTGCCTTCCAACGGCGCTTGCAGAAGGCGAAGTTCGAGCAGCAGGTCACTCTGGAGGAGTTCGACTTCGGCGCTTCTCCCAAGCTGCCGGCGGCCCAGATCCGCGACCTGGCCGCCTTGCGCTGGCTCCATGCCGGCGAGTCGGTGATCTTGTTCGGCCCCGTCGGCGTCGGCAAGACACACGTCGCCCAGGCCCTCGGCCACCTCGCCGTCCGCCAGGGCGCCAACGTCCGCTTCGCGAAGACCAGCCGGGTCCTGGCCGAGCTCGCCGGCGGCCACGCGGACCGCACCTGGGACAAGCGCATGCGCGAGCTGATCCGACCCGACGTCCTCATCCTGGACGACTTCGCGATGCGGCAGCTGAGCGCGGCCCAGGCCGACGACCTCTACGAACTGGTCTCCGAGCGGCAGGGGCGCTCGCTGATCATCACCAGCAACCGGGCTCCCAGCGACTGGTATCCGCTCTTCCCCAACCCCGTCGTCGCCGAGTCGCTCCTGGACCGGCTGATCAACACCAGCCACCAGGTGATCATGAACGGCCCCAGTTACCGGCCGAACAAGCGGCCGAAGAACCCCGTCGACAAGCCTCCGACCGCCTAGCGATCCAGCTCGGCAATGTTCCACTCCAGCGGCAGGTCATCGCCGCAGAAGACGCAGACGAAGTCCTCCTCCCGCACGATGTTGAGCTCCCGACAGGAGCGGCAGCGGCGGAAGACCACCTCATGCGTGAAGCCGGACGGGCGCGCGATCCCAATCCGCTCCAGGGCCTCGGCCACGGCCGGCCACGAGGTCACGTCCGGGCAGTAGCCGGTCGACTGGTTGCTGACCTCCTCGACCGTCCACCGCCCGGACTCCTCACGGAAGCTCATCTCACCGGCGCTCAGGACCTCTTCGCCGCCGGCGCACACCACGTGCTCGCTGCGGCGCGGAGCCAGTCGCAGCACCCCGCCGGCATCGACGACGAACGTGAACGGCTCAGCCAACTCATCCGGGGTCAGCGCGGAGACCCATGCGCCGAAGTCCACCGACGAGCGGACGCTCCGACCCTCACCACCCGCCCGGACGAGCGTCTTCAACTCCGCCGGACCCACATACCGATACATCCGCCCCCGCGTCATCACGCTCACCAACCTAGCCCCTCGCACAGCCAGGACCTGGGGAATTACGTGACCACGGCCCTTGAGGAATTACGTGACCGTCCACA
>NZ_BAAANS010000141.1:0-3230 GCF_039529925.1 Kitasatospora saccharophila
CGGACCCGCTCCGCGTGTCCGGCGATCGGCTTCGCCGATCGCGGCCGGGCGCTTCGCGCCCGGCCCGGGGCGCGCCTCCGCTTCGCTCCGGCGGCCCAGACGGCTGATCCCAGATCAACTCGTCAAGCTGGATACCGGGTTGACGAAAGAACGGCCTTCGGCCGAGCTGACCAGGAAAAAGGCCGGCCCGGTGCGCAAGGTACAGGCCGGCAGGGGCAAGCCCGGAAAGAGACTGCACGAGTACGTGGGCCCCGGCCCACGCCAACCCAAGGCCCGGCACGGTCAACCAACCCAACCCCCACACCCGCATCACTTCCAAACGCCAAACCACCCCGCCCACCCCAACACCCCCACCCCGAACCAGACAAGGCCGAACACAAGCCAGCGCAACCACCGGCTTTGTTACAGACCACCAGAACAAAGTGGTTAAGCCCCAGCTACCACCCCTACCCGTCTGCGGGACCGATGTTGGGGACGGATGCAGCTATCCGACGGATCGCAGTGGGACGATCTTGGCCTTCCGGCCGATCGCCTTCGCGGTCAGTCCGTAGTAGCGAACGTTCCCGACCCGCCTGCGCTCCTCAAGGAAGCCGGCCCCGATGAGCTCCTTACAGGTGCGCGAGAAGACCGTGGGCTGCCAGCCAAGGCCACCGGCGAGCTTCTCGTTGGTCTCCTCGACCGTGCCGTGACGATCACGCTTGGGATGGGTCACGTAGTGCACCAGGACCAGACGCTGGTTGGGCGGAAGACCCTTGCTGGCACTCAGAACGACCTGGACAGGATCGACGGTTTCACTCACGTGAGCCATCTTCTCAGGCACTCTGACTCTTCCCCGCAATACGGTCAGCCCGACCCAGGAACTGCACGAAGTTCGCCGACTCGAAAGACAGGACGTCAACAACGAGTAGCTCTCCGGCTCTTCAGTGAAGCCCTAGCTGGTTCAAGCAGCCCCCGCCGATGCCGCAGGGACTGCTTCAACGGGGCAGCCGTCGGCTGCCGGGTTGACGGGCCTCCGTGGTTGCTGGCGCTCTGCTTTCGCCAACTCTCTACTCGGGAATCTCCTCCTGGCCGAAGGAAAGGTGGTGAACCGTGGCCAGAGCGTCGTCAACGTCCTCGTCCCCGGTCTCATCACCATTGGCCGCTGCAGCGGCCTGCAGCACGAGCGGGCCCACTCGGTAAAAGTTGATCGGACCCTGCCGGTAGACCAGTTCCAACCAACCTTCCCCGGCCAGGCGCCTGATGCTCTTGGACACTGTCGGTTCGCTGAGCTTGAGCTTCTCGGCGATCGACTTTCCGACGATACGGACGGTCTGCCCGAGCGGAACCGCAGTGGCATAGAACACGAGAACGCGGAAGTCCGCGCCAGGAACTCCGGCGGTCTGCAGCAGGAGCTGGTGCAAGAGGGCCGGGGTGAACTCGGCTTCGTACTGCTGGGACATGGTGGACGTAGTCACGCGGCCTTCCTCTTCCTAGCGGGCTTGGCCGGAGCTTCCGGGGCCGGAACGACCGGGAAGCGGGCCTCTTTCGTAGCGTCTACCTGCTTCTTCGCCGGGCCGTCGTAGCCGACCCTGGGGTTCACCCGGTAGAACCGCATCCGGCCGAACTTCTCCGCTTCGAGGAGGATTCCGCCACGATGGAGCTTCTCCACCGACGCACGGATGGTGCCCTGCGAAGGCCCCAGAAGCTCGGAGATCTCCTTGAAGGTCATCCGCAGTGGCTCGGTGCCGTCCGGTGAGTGCGCAAGGTAGAAGCCGAAGACGTCCCGATCGTTCTGGTCGTAGCCGGAATCCTTGCACCACACCTTGCGCATCAACGTCTTCGAGACGTTCACGTGCCGACCGGGGTTCGGGTTCCAGTCATAGCGGGCCTTGTCCGGTCCGACTTTCACATCATCCTCTGAAAAGAGGTCGAGCTGCATCACCTCGCCCGTCGCCCGGTTCACGAGCTCGCCCCGCACCGGATTGGATCGCACCCGCCCCTCCTAGCCTCTGAACGTTGCCTATAGGCAACGTGGAAGGCACCACCCTACTCGCATATTGCCTATAGGCAAGAGCCCTTGGGCAAGCCGGGTATCGTGTCGGCGCCACATGGTTGCCTATAGGCAATACGAATACACGAATCGTGCACTCGAGTGTAAGAATCGTGCACTCCTCAGCCCCCCTGACCTGGGAAAACACCGTTTCCCTCTTAATACTCAACAGGAGGTCACCCGGCTCACCCTCACTCCCGATGGCCCGCACCACCACCTCCTTGCCCCTCGCACGACAACCCACCGGGCCTCCGGCGGGCTGGCTGCCCGTGCCACTGCCGCCACCCGGGCCGGGGTCCAGGGCGGCCTGCAAGCCGCCCTGGACGCGGCTTACTGCGTAAGTCGCGGGATTCCGGCTGCCGCCGGAACCGGGCCCCTGGGGGCCCTTCCCGCGCCTCCTCACCCAGGCACCAGCCCCCTTGCCCTGCCGCCGGCCCTCCAAGCGGGAGGACAACCAGTACCCGCCACAACGGGCCCACCCCACCGCACACAGGACGAGCAGGGGGCGAGCAGGGGGCGAAGGCAGGCGATTCACGAGGAAGGCAGCACCCACCAGCAGGCCGCACCCAGGACGACCAGCCACCACCCCCACCCACCACCACACCCCTGTCCCCTGCATGGCGATGTGTCGGTACAACTTGATTGCCTATAGGCAATACGAATGTGCGAATCATGCACTTCTCGCACTACCTGAACTGGAAAGCGCCGTTCCCCTCTTCATGATCAACAGGAGGTCACCCGGCCGTCCTGACCGTTGCCGCCGCCCGGGCCGAGGCCAGTGACAACAACGCCAGGGGGGGTCTTGGCCCGTCGAACCGTACGGACTTGCAGGTTCTGTGCGGAGAGAACTTTCAAGGGGCTGCAACCCGCGCTCTGCTTCAGCCGGCGGCGGCCAGCCCGGATCTGTTCGTTCGGGGCGGGCGCCGACGGTAGTTGGGAAGGACCACCTCGGGGACGTCAGCCGGCACCTCCTCCAGCGCCTTGGTCCACTCTTCCTGGGAACCCTTGAAGGCAATCCGTGGGTTGATCCGGCACAGCCCGTTGGAGATCCGCCAGAGCAGGCCGAGATCGGTCAGCCGGTTGAGGGCGGGTGAGATGTTGCTCTTAGAAGACATCTCATTTGGTGAGTCTGCGGGTGCAGATGATGGCTGCTGCGATGCTGGCGAAGGCGGCGAAGTGGTCGGCTTTGCGTTCGTAGCGG
>NZ_BAAANS010000142.1:0-2209 GCF_039529925.1 Kitasatospora saccharophila
CGTCCCGCTGCGGCAGCAACGGCTCAATCCGAGCCCACGCAGCATCCGTTATCTCTCCACGACCCACCACAAGATCAATTATGAGACACGGCCTAGGGTCCGCGGCATGGGGGAGGACCTGGACGCCGTCGAGTGGACCGCGCTGAGGCACGAACACGGCAGCGCCGACGACCTCCCGGAACTGCTGCGCGCCTGCGCCGGGGACGACCCGGAGGCAGCCGAGGACGCCGCCGCCGAGATCCACGACCGGATGGTGCACCTGGGCGGCTGGATCTGCTCGGCGGCCCCCGCCGCCCTGCCGTTCCTGCTGCGGCTGGCCGCCGACCCCGCCCGGTCGCCGAACGTCCGCCGCAGCCTGCTGGAAACGCTCGACATGCTCTCCGGCACCCCCGCCGCGCACGTCCCGCCCGGCACCGACGGCACCTGGTGGGCGGCCTGGGCGCGGGCCCTGCCGCAGACCCTCGCCCTGCTCGACGACCCGCTGCCCGCGATCCGCCGCGACACCGTCCGGATGCTCCGCACCTGCCCCACCCCCGGCCGGGACCTGCTGCCCGCGCTGCTGCGCCGCCTGCGCACCGAGGACGACCCGGCGACCCGCCTCGCCCTGCTGGCCGCGCTCGGCCCCGTCCAGCGGCGCGAACCCGCCGGCGCGCAGGGCCCCGGGGCCCGGGAGACGCTGCACGCCCTGCTGGCGGACGGCGACCTCCAGGAACGCCTGGGCGCCGTGTTCGCCCTCGCCCCCGAGGACCCCGGGCTCCCGGCACGGCACGCCGACCTGATCGCCCGCGCCGTGCGCGACCCCGGAGCCCGGCGGTGGGACGAGGGCGGCGGGCCGGGAAGCGTCCACGGCCGGGCGGCGCGGCTGTTCCCCGCACCCGGGCCGGCCACGGCGTTCGTCCACGAGCTGCTCCGCGACCACCCCGACGCCGCGCACCGGGCCGCCGCGCTCGAACAGGCCGGCGGGCTGCTCGCCGACTGGCACTCGCCGACCCCGCGACTGCTGCCCGCGATCGCCGCCCACCTCGACGACCCCGTGCCGGAGGTGCGCCTGCTCGCCCTCGACCTGCTCGCCCGCCTCGGCCCGCCGGCCGTCACCCCGCACGCCGACCGGATCGCGGCCCTGCTCGGCGACGCCGACACCGCCGTCGCCGCCACCGCGACCTGGGCCCTCGCCCGGGGCGGCGACCCGCGCTGCGTACCCGCCCTGCGCGCCGCCCCCGAGGCTTTCGGTGACACCGGCCACCTCGACCGGGCCGCCCTGCCCGCCCTGCCCGAGGTGCTGGCCCTGCTGCCCGGGCACGCGGACGCCCTGATGCCCGTGCTCGAACGGCTGCTCGCCCGGGACGGGCACCCGGCGACGGTGTACCGGTGCGGCCGGGTGCTGACCGGCTGGAGCACCGCGAGCCGGACCGCCGTCGAACGGCTGCTCGTCCTGCTCGGCGAGGACCCGGCGTGGGCCAGCGCCGCCGAGACGCTCGCCGGACTCGGCCCGGCGGTGCTCGGCGCCGACCTCGCCGCCCGCGCCAGGACGATGCTCTCCGCACGGATGAACGGCCCGGACAGAGGGGCGGCGACCGCCGCCTGGGCGTGCTGGAGACTCGGCGGCGATCCGGAGGCGGCCGTGGACGCCCTCGCCGCCCACGCGGACGACCACCGCGCGCTGCGGATGCTCGGCGACCTCGGCCCGCACGCCGCCCGCTGCGCCGCACTGCTGCGCGAGCGCGCCGCCGACCCGGACGAATGGACCGGGGTGCGGGCCGCGGGCGCGCTCTGGGCGGCGACCGGCGACACCGGGGCGGCCGTCCCCGTGCTGCTCTCCGCCCTGCACGGCCTCGACCGGGGGCAGTACCACCCCGTCATGCCCACCGCCGTCCGGCAGCTGGCCCTGATCGGCCCCGCCGCCCGCCCCGCCGTCCCGCTGCTGCGCGCCGCCCTCGCCGCGGACCGCCGGCTGCGCGGCGAGGACGCGACCTGGCGCGGCTTCCTCCAGGACGAGGAGCTGCGGGCGGCGGCCTCCCGGGCGCTGGCGGCCGTCGGAGGATGACGCGCGAGGGCGCGACCTCGGCAGTCGCGCCCTCGGGGTGTGCGGGGAAGCCCGCGGCGGGTCAGCCCGCCTTGACCTCGTCGGTGAGTTGGGGCAGGACGTTGAAGAGGTCTCCGACGACGCCGTAGTCGACGAGTTCGAAGATGGGGGCTTCGGGGTCCTTGT
>NZ_BAAANS010000143.1:0-2125 GCF_039529925.1 Kitasatospora saccharophila
GCCGTCTCCTCCGGCACCGAAACCGCCCGCTCCGCCAACAGCTCCGCCACCGACGCCGACGGCAACTCCCGCCCCGTCGAAGCCCACTCACCCAACAGCACCCGCTCCCCCGCCGTCAGCACGTCCAGGCTGCCGACCCGGCGGTGCGGGTCGGCGGCGACCTGGGCGAGGACGGCGAGCAGCCGTTCCACCAGGGCCTCGGCGGTGGCGCGGTCGTAGCGGTCGGCGGCGTACTCGAAGGCGATGTCGATCTCCTCGGCCGAGGAGGTCTCCTCGAAGTTGAAGTCGAGTTCGAACTTGGCCGCGCCGAGGTCGCCGGGCAGGATCCGGCTCTCCAGGCCGAGCAGGCGTCCGGCCTGGCCGTCGTTGTGCTGGTAGCCCAGCATCACCTGGAACAGCGGGTGCCGGCCGGGCACCCGGGGCGGGTTGACGGCCTCCACCAGGCGGTCGAACGGGAGGTCCTGGTGGGCGAACGCGGCGAGGTCGAACGCGCGGACCCGGCCCAGGAGTTCGGCGAAGGTCGGATCGCCGGACAGGTCGGTGCGCAGCACGACGGTGTTGACGAAGAAGCCGACCAGCCGGTCGAGTCCGCTGTCGGAGCGGCCCGCGACGGGGGCGCCGAGCGGAATGTCCTCGCCCGCACCGAGGCGGTGCAGCAGGGTGGCGACGGCGGCCTGCAGCAGCATGAAGGTGGTGGTGCCGGTGGCCCGAGCGGCCTCCCGCAGGCCCCGGTAGACGGCGGGCGGCACCTGGGCGTGCACGGTGTCGCCGCGGTACTGGGCGGTGGGGGTGCGCGGGTGGTCCAGCGGCAGCGCGAGCTCTTCCGGCATCCCGGCCAACGCCTGCTGCCAGTGGGCGAGTTGGCGCTCCAGCAGGCTGCCGGGCCCGGCGGCCAGCAGGTCCTGCTGCCAGAGCGTGTAGTCGGCGTACTGGACGGGCAGCGGCGGCAGTTCGGCGCCGGTGTAGGCGGCGGTCAGCTCCTCGACGAACGGGTTCATCGACCACTCGTCGCCCGCGATGTGGTGGAACAGCAGCACCAGCACGTGGTCCTCCGGCCCGAGTTCGAGCAGGGTGACGCGCAGCGGCCGTTCGGCGGCCAGGTCGAAGCCGTGCCGGACGGCCTCCCGCACGGCGGCGTCGAGTCCGGCCTCGGTGACCGGGCGGACCTCGACGGCGTCGGCGGCTGCCGGGGCGTCCAGGACCTGCTGGTACACCGAGCCGTCGCGTTCGGTGAACACGGTGCGCAGGCTCTCGTGCCGTGCGCTGACGGTGCGGACGGCGGCGCGCAGGGCGCCCCGGTCGAGCGGGCCGGTGAGGCGGACCACCAGCGGGACGTTGTAGGTCGCGCCGTCGCCGTCCAGGTTCTGCAGGAACCACATTCGGCGCTGGGCGTGCGAGAGCGGCAGGTCGGCGGGGCGGGTGCGGCGGGTCAGGGCGGGGCGGGTGTCGGCGGGGCCGTCCAGGCGGTGGGCGAGGGCGGCGGGGGTGGGGGCCTCGAACAGGTCGCGGACGGTGAGGGCGCCGCCGAGCACGGTGCGGACCCGGGCGGTCAGCCGGGCGGCGAGCAGCGAGTGGCCGCCGAGGTCGAAGAAGTTCTGCTCCGGCCCGACCTCGGCCAGGCCGAGCGCCTCGCCGAAGATCCCGCACAGGATCTCCTCGCGGGCCCCGCGCGGGGCCCGGTCTCCGCCGCCGGCCCGGGGGGCGGGCAGGGCGGGCCGGTCGAGCTTGCCGTTGACGGTCAGCGGCAGGGCGTCCAGGGTCACGAAGGCCGAGGGCACCATGTACTCGGGCAGCCGGGCGGCCAGCGCGGTGCGCAGCGCGTCGAGTCCGGTCTCGGCGGGGCCGACCAGGTAGGCGACCAGGCGCTTGACGCCCGGGGTGTCCTCGCGGACCACGACGGCGGCCCGGGTGACGCCGGGCTGGGCGGTGAGGGCGTCCTCGATCTCGCCGGGCTCGATCCGGTACCCGCGGATCTTGACCTGGTCGTCGGCCCGGCCCAGGAAGTCCAGCAGACCGTCCGACCGCCGGCGCACCACGTCACCGGTGCGGTACATCCGCGCACCGGGCGCGCCGAACGGGTCCGCGACGAAGCGCTCGGCCGTCAGGCCCGGACGGTTCAGGTAGC
>NZ_BAAANS010000144.1:0-1959 GCF_039529925.1 Kitasatospora saccharophila
ACTAGTGCCGCATCAGGCAACGTTTGCCCCGTTGTGACGTGTCGCCCGATTGCTGTGCTGGGCGGCACCGGACCGTCAGAATGATCACGTGGCTGAACGAGTGCAGGTCCGTGAGATCGATGACGACGAGGGCAGGCGGCTGCTGCGGGTCGTCCGCCGGGGCACCGGGTCGGTGGTGACCTGGCGCCGGGCGCAGATGGTGCTGCTGTCCGCCCAGCACATGCCCGTGGCGAAGATCGCCGAGGTCACGTTCACCAGCGCGGACCGGGTCCGCGACGTGATCCACAACTTCAACGCGGATGGCTTCGACTCGCTCTACCCGAAATACCGGGGCGGACGTCCCAGGACGTTCACGTTGCCAGAGCGCCGGGAGATCAAGAAGATCGCCAAGTCCAAGCCGGCCGAGCACGGCCTGCCTTTCTCGGCCTGGAGCCTGGCCAAGCTGGCCGACTTCCTGGTCGCCGAGGGGGTGGTCGACGACATCAGCCATGAGGGACTGCGCATCCTGCTCCGCGAGGAGGGCGTCTCCTTTCAACGCGTGAAGACCTGGAAGACCTCCCGCGACCCCGACTACGCCACGAAGAAGGCCCGGGTCGAGCACCTCTACGCGATCGCCGACGGCGAGGTCATACCCGAGGATGGCGAACCCGAAGTCGTTTTCTGCCTGGACGAGTTCGGGCCGCTCAACCTCCAGCCCCACCCCGGCCGGCAGTGGGCCGAACGCGGCGGCAGACACAAGGACCCCGACCGCGATCCCCGGCCCCGGCGGCGGGCGACCTACACCCGACCGCACGGCGTCCGGCACCTGTTCGCTGCCTACGACCTGGCCAAGGACCAGCTCTACGGGCACATCAAGAAGACCAAGAACCGCTCGAAGTTCCTGGAGTTCTGCCGCTACCTGCGCTCGCTGCACCCGTCGGACGTTCGGATCGCGATCGTCTGTGACAACTACTCGCCGCACCTGACGACGAAGCGGTGCCAGCGGGTCGGTACATGGGCGGCGGCGAACAACGTGGAGATCGCCTACACCCCGACCAACAGCTCCTGGCTCAACCGGATCGAGGCCCAGTTCACCGCTTTGCGCTACTTCGCCCTCGACGGCACCGACCATCCCAGCCACAAGGCCCAGGGCAGCATGATCCGCCGCTACATCATCTGGCGGAACAAGCACGCCGCTGACCAGCGCCTACGCGAAGTGGTTACCAGGGCGAACGTCGCTTGACGCAGCGCCAAGGCCGCATAGTGACGCCGCTGCCTGTCAGCTACTGTGTGCTGCCGTCATCGAGTCCGGCGATGATTCTGACGTCCGCTTTAGACATGTCCAGGATCCCGGCGATCAAGCGGACCTGCGCCAAAGTCGGATTATCCCCGTGGCGAAGCATGTGGATGGTGGACATCGATAGTCCGGCGGCCCTGGCCATGTCTCTGACCGGAATCCCGCGCAGGTCCATCAGCCCGGCGAGCATCCGTCCGAACGGGTGCGGCTCCGACTGGCCAGCAGGGGCAATGGCTGGGCCGATGACGATGTCGCCGATCTTGGCCTGGAAGCGGATCAGCCGGTCGCCCGTGAACCCGACCTTCGCGACGAACGGCAGGCTCTCGCCGGTGCCGGAGGCGACCGTTCCCGGGATCGACACCTCGGTGAACCTCACGGCGGGATCGCAGAGGTGATCCCCGGTCTCTGCGGGAAGCCCTGGCTGGACGCGGTTGACTTTCCAGTCGCGGTTCCACCACGGAAGGTCCTGCAGCACCTCGTTGAAGAAGGGCAGCAGGACGGTCATGTCCACCGGGTCCGGAGGATGCTTCTGGCCTACCCATATGACACCGGGCCAGTACCTCAGTGCCGCGATCACGTCCGCCGTCAGCGCGCGGTTGGCAACCTCCACGGCCACACTCTCCCCCCAGTCGACGGAGCAGTCTCCCATGGCGAGGCAAACGTTGTCTGATGCAGCACTAGGC
>NZ_BAAANS010000145.1:0-1778 GCF_039529925.1 Kitasatospora saccharophila
GGCCGTGAGCTTGAGGATCGTTGTCTGTGTGAAGTACGTGCCCGACGCGACCGGTGACCGTCGCTTCGCGGACGATGCCACCACCGACCGGGAGGGCGTGGACGGCCTCCTGTCGGAGCTGGACGAGTACGGCGTCGAGCAGGCGCTGCGGATCGCGGAGGCCAACGAGGGTGCCGAGGTGACGGTGCTCACGGTGGGTCCGGACGACGCGAAGGACGCGCTGCGCAAGGCGCTGTCGATGGGCGCGGACAAGGCCGTGCACGTCAACGACGACGACCTCCACGGCACGGACGCGCTGGGGACCTCGGCGGTCCTGGCGGCGGCGCTGGAGAAGACCGGCTACGACCTGGTGGTGTGCGGGATGGCCTCCACCGACGGTGCGATGGGCGTGCTGCCGGCGCTGCTGGCCGAGCGGCTGGGCGTGCCGCAGGCGACGCTGCTGTCGGAGGTGTCGGTGGCCGGCGGTGTGGTGCGCGGGCGCCGTGACGGTGACGCGGCCACCGAGCAGGTCGAGGCGGCGCTGCCGGCGGTGGTGTCGGTGACCGACCAGTCCGGTGAGGCCCGCTACCCCTCGTTCAAGGGGATCATGGCGGCGAAGAAGAAGCCGGTGCAGTCGCTGGACCTGGACGACCTGGGCATCGACGCCGCCGCCGTCGGCCTGGCCGGCGCCTGGACGAAGGTGGAGGACGTCACCGCGCGCCCCGCCCGCACCAAGGGCGTCATCGTGACCGACGAGGGCGAGGGCGGCAAGCAGCTCGCCGTCTACC
Organism: Kitasatospora saccharophila; assembly: GCF_039529925.1. NCBI lineage: Bacteria > Bacillati > Actinomycetota > Actinomycetes > Kitasatosporales > Streptomycetaceae > Kitasatospora > Kitasatospora saccharophila. The sequence goes on from NZ_BAAANS010000145.1 coordinate 768, forward strand.
TCGCCGAGCAGAAGTTCATCTGACGGGCCGCCGGGAACAAAGGGATACGGAGCAGAAAACCATGAGCGAGATCCTGGTCCTGGTCGACCACGCCGACGGCGCCGTGCGCAAGCCCGCGCTCGAACTGCTGACCCTGGCCCGCCGCCTGGGCACCCCCTCCGCGGTCGTCCTGGGCGCCGCAGCCGCGGCCGCCGACATCGCCGCCAAGGCCGCCGAGTACGGCGCCGCCAAGGTCTACACCGCCGACGCCGAGGAGTTCACCACCCAGCTCGTCGTCCCCAAGGTCGACGCGCTGACCCAGATCGCCAAGGCCAGCGGCGCCGCCGCGGTGCTGGTCACCTCCTCCGGCGAGAACAAGGAGGTCGCCGCCCGCACCGCCCTGCGCCTCGGGTCGGGCCTGATCACCGACGCCGTCGACCTCCAGGCCGGCGCCGGCGGCCCCGTCGCCACCCAGTCGGTGTTCGCCGCCTCCTTCCAGGTCACCTCCACCGTCACCACCGGCACCCCGGTCATCACCGTCAAGCCCAACAGCGCCGCCCCCGAACCGGCCCCCGCCGCCGGCGCCGTCGAGCAGGTCACCGTCGCCCTCACCGGCGGCGCCGCCACCGTCACCGCCCGCACCCCGCGCGTGTCCACCGGCCGCCCCGAACTCACCGAGGCCGCCATCGTCGTCTCCGGCGGCCGCGGCGTCGGCGCCGCCGACGGCTTCGGTGTCGTCGAAGACCTCGCCGACGCCCTCGGAGCCGCCGTCGGCGCCTCCCGCGCCGCCGTCGACGCCGGCTGGTACCCCCACAGCAGCCAGGTCGGCCAGACCGGCAAGCAGGTCTCCCCCCAGCTGTACGTCGCCGCCGGCATCTCCGGAGCCATCCAGCACCGCGCCGGCATGCAGACCAGCAAGACCATCGTCGCCGTCAACAAGGACCCCGAAGCCCCCATCTTCGAACTCGTCGACTACGGCGTCGTCGGAGACCTCTTCAACGTCCTGCCCCAACTCACCGACGAGGTCAAGGC
>NZ_BAAANS010000146.1:0-1689 GCF_039529925.1 Kitasatospora saccharophila
CCCTGTGTCTGCTGGGGCTTGCCGATGGCGTCGTAGCCGTAGGTGATGTCCTCGGTGAGCAGTCCGGCGATGCCGGGGTCGCGCTGGGTGAGCAGTTGCTGGGTGGTGGGCGAGTAGGTGAAGGTGGTGCTGTAGGTGGTCGGGAGCGGTGCCTCGGTGGCGGGCAGCTTGACCGTGGTGCCGAGCGGCTTGCCGAGGCTGGTGTAGCCGGTGGTCTGGACGACGTAGGGGTCGGTCACGCCCGGCACGTAGCGCGCCGAGTAGCTCAGCTTGCCGACCTGCAGGGTGTCGTACTTCCAGACCCCGAAGGTGAAGTTGCCGTTGGTTCGGTCCACCGCGCTCAGCTTGCGGCCCAACAGGTCGTAGGTGTAGCCGAGTTCGACGCCCCGGGCGTCGATCGTGCCCACCTGGTTCGCGGCGTCGTCGTAGCTGTACTGCGTCGTCCCGGCGTCCGGGTCGGACTGTCGCACCTTCCGGCCGAGCAGGTCGTAGGTGGAGAGCCAGACCGAGCCGTCCGCGGCCTCGACCCTGGTCGGCTTGCCGTTCAGGTCGTAGGCGTACTTGGTGGCGTCCAGCGTGCCACCGGTCGCGACCCAGCCTCCCGTCGCCGATCCGGTGATCGTGGGTGCCGTGGTGTACTGGTCGATCTCGATCTGCCGGTCGCGCCCGTCGGTCAGCTTCCGGGTGGTGATGCCACCGGCGCGCGGCACCACCAGGGTGCTGTCACCGGTGTACACGTTCTTCGTGCCCATCCCTTCGACCGCGCTGCCGCGCTGTTCCTCGGAGGTCCCGGTGATCCGGCCCATTCCGTCGTGTTCGGACAGCGTGGTGGCCGGAATGGTGAGCTGAGCGGCGGTGGCCACCGTGCTCCGGGGCGTGCCGGCCACGTTGAAGGTGTTGGCGAGGACGGTCCAGCCGTGCGAGTCGTACTGGGTGTCCGTCACGGTCATCGAGTTGTTCTCGCCGGTCGCCTGGGTCTGCCGGGGCCGCAGCAGCGCGTCGTACAGCGCCACCGAGGACACGTACGAACCGTTCTCCATCAGGGTCTTGGTCGTGATCGCGGACGCACTGGCCGTGTTGACCGCGTACTCGTACTTCATCGACGCCGGCTGGTTGGCGGCCTTGGACTGGGACGGCAGCCACACCGCCGTGGACCGGCCCAGGTTGTCGTAGACCGTCGAGGTCCGCAGGTTCGCGGGGTCGACCTTCTCCAGCGGCAGGCCCCGGGCGGCATCAAGGGTGATCGTCGTCGTCTGGTAGGTCGGCGAAACACCGCCGGTCACCTGCGACTTCGTCACGGTCCCGGTGGGCACCGCCCCGGTGGCGGGGGTGTAGGTGGTGGTGGTGCTCTGGGCCAGGCTGCTGCCGTCGGGGGCGGTGGAGTCGGGCGTCCGCACGGTGGAGGCCGCACGGCCGTAGGAGTCGTAGCTGGTCCGGGTGGCGGTCACGAAGGCCGTCGCGTTGGGTCCGCTGGCCGCCGAGGCGACCTCGGAGCGGGTCGGTTCGCCCTTGCTGGGTGCGGTGCCGCCGCCGGCGCCGTCCCAGGTGAAGGCGTTGTTGTCGTAGGAGGTGCGGCTGTCACTGAGCAGTGCCCCGGTCGGGGTGGCCCCGGCGTTGGGGCAGTCCTGGGTGGTGGTGATGGTCTCGGCGGTCAGGGCCAGCGACTTGGCGGAGTTGACCGCGTACCGG
>NZ_BAAANS010000147.1:0-1689 GCF_039529925.1 Kitasatospora saccharophila
CCCTGTGTCTGCTGGGGCTTGCCGATGGCGTCGTAGCTGAAGGTGATGTCCTCGGTGAGCAGTCCGGCGATGCCGGGGTCGCGCTGGGTGAGCAGTTTCTGGGTGGTGGGCGAGTAGGTGAAGGTGGTGCTGTAGGTGGTCGGGAGCGGTGCCTCGGTGGCGGGCAGCTTGATCGTCTGGCCGAGCGGCTTGCCGAGGCTGGTGTAGCCGGTGCTCTGGACGACGTACGGGTCGGTCACGCCCGGCACGTAGCGCGCCGAGTAGCTCAGCTTGCCGACCTGCACGGTGTCGTACTTCCAGACGCCGAAGGTGAAGTTGCCGTTGGTCCGGTCCACCGCGCTCAGCTTGCGGCCCAACAGGTCGTAGGTGTAGCCGAGTTCGACGCCCCGGGCGTCGATCGTGGTGACCAGGTCTCCCGCGTCGTCGTAGGCCGAGGTGGTCACGCCCTGGTCGGGGTCGGACTGCCGGACCTTGCGGCCGAGGGCGTCGTACGTGGTCGTCCAGGTGCTGCCGTCGGATGCCACCACGGAGTTCTGCAGGCCGTTGTCGGTGTATCCGTACGTGGTGGTGGTGTAGCTGCCGCCGCTCGCCGTCCACCCGGAGGTGACGGACCCGCCGATCGTCGGCGGCGTGGTGAACTGCTGCAGGGCCGTGGTGTGGCCGCGAACGTCGGTCAGCGTGCGGCTGACGATGCCTCCGGTCTTGGGCACGACCAGGGTGGAGTCGCCGGAGTAGACCGTCTTCGTGGTCATCCCCGGGGTGGTCACGCCGTTGCTCTCGTCGTAGGTGGCGGTGGCCCGGCCCATGCCGTCGTACTCGGTCAGCGTGGTGGTCGGGATGGTGATCTGGGCCGTCAGCACGGGGTCGGAGCCCGGTGTGCCGGCCACGTTGAAGGTGTTGGCCAGGACGGTCCAGCCGTGCGAGTCGTACTGGGTGTCCGTGACGTTGATCGAGGTGTTCGCGCTGGTCGCCTGGGTCTGCCGGGGTCGCAGCAGCGCGTCGTACAGCGCCACCGAGGACGAGTACGAGCCGTCGTCCAGCAGGGTCTTGGTAGTCACCGCGGTCGGCTTGTCCTTCGCCACCACGTAGCTGTACGTCATGGTGGGCGGCTGGTTGGCGGCCTTGGACTGGGTCGGCATCCACACCGCCGCCGTCCGGCCCATGGTGTCGTAGGTGGCCGACGTCTTCTGGCCCGCGATGTCGATCTGCTCCACCGCCAGGCCCCGTGGCACGTCGAAGGTGCTCGTGGTGGTCTGGTAGGCCGGGTTGGCTCCCGAGTCGACCTTGGTCTTCAGGGACATCGACGCGGGGAGCTGACCGGTCGCCGGGGTGTAGGTGGTGGCGATGGTCCGGGCCAGGCTGCTGCCGCCGGGGGCGGTGGAGTCGGGCGTCCGGGTCTCCAGCACCGAGCGGCCGTAGGAGTCGTAGGCGACCTTCTTGAGGGTCACGAAGGCCGTCGCGTTGGGTCCGCTGATCGCGGAGGCCTGCTCGGAGCGGGTCGGTTCGCCCTTGCTGGGTGCGGTGCCGCCGGGGGCGCCGTCCCAGGTGAAGGCGTTGTTGTCGTAGGAGGTGCGGCTGTCGTCGAGCAGTGTCCCGGTCGGGGTGGCCCCGGCGTTGGGGCAGTCCTGGGTGGTGGTGATGGTCTCGGCGGTCAGGGCCAGCGACTTGGCGGAGTTGACCGCGTACCGG
>NZ_BAAANS010000148.1:0-1683 GCF_039529925.1 Kitasatospora saccharophila
AGAAGCGATTCCCAAACTGATGGACACGGCTGCTGCTCGAACCTTCGTACGCATCAGCCTCGTTCGGGTGATCGCTCCGCAGCTGGCGCATGGAAGAAGGGCCTCCCGCACAGTTCGGTGATGTCGAGTCAACGAACAACCAGGAGGCCCTCGTGCCCCACTGTGGCGTGCCTGCTCCGTCCGCGTCCAGCTCCGGCATGTCGTGCGATTGCCTCGCACACCGGCTCGGGAACGCCGCCGACCAACCAGACCGGACCCGCCGGTACGCCTCCGACCTGACCGACGCAGAGTGGGCGCTCGTGCGGCCACTGCTGCCGGTCCCGGCCTGGCTGAACGGCAAGGGAGGCCGCCCGGAGGGCTACTGCCACCGCCAACTGATCGACGCGGTCCGCTACCTGGTCGCCGAGGGCGTGCGCTGGGCCAGCCTGCCCGTCGACTTCCCCAAGTGGCGGGCCGTGTACCGGTTCTTCCGCCGCTGGCGCGACAACGACTTCATCAAAGAGCTCTACGGCCGGCTGCGCACGATGCTGCGCGCCCTGGCCGGGAAGAAGCCCGAGCCCACCGCCGCGATCATCGACTCGCAGTCGGTCAAAGCCGACGCCACCGTCGGCGCGGCCACCCGCGGCTACGACGCCGGAAAGAAAATCAACGGCAGGAAGCGGCACATCGCCGTGGACACCCTGGGCCTGCTGCTGACCGTGATGGTTACCGCCGCCTCGGTCAAGGACAACGACGCCGGCCGCGACCTCCTGGAACAACTGCGCGCCGAACACCACCGCATCGCCCTGGTCTGGGCTGACGGCGGCTACACCGGCTGGTTGGTCACCTTCGCCCACGCCGTCCTGGCCCTCGCCCTGACCATCGTCAAGCGCAGCGACGACGCCACCGGGTTCGTGGTCCTCGCGCGCCGCTGGGTCGTGGAGCGCAGTTTTTCCCACCTGATCCGGGCCCGCCGCCTGGCCCGGGACTACGAGACCCGCCCCGACAGCGCCGAGGCGATGATCTGGTGGGCCGCGAGCATCCCGGCCACCCGCCGTCTGGCTCGCTCCGGCCGGCCGACACCCCGCCGCGTCAAGCCGTCCGCGGACTGAACAGTCCCGGCCTCACCTCGGTCAACCAGCCCCGCTCCACCAACCGCTTCGCCCGAAACCGCGCCGCTTGCTCCCTCGCGTCACTCGCAGGCCAGCCCAGATCCTCCCGCATCGCCCGAGCCCGCACCCCCTCTCCGCCACCGGTCGCGTCCCGCTCGACCAGGGCCAGGATCCGCGCACACTCGGGCGGGAGCACCTCAGCCCCCAACCCCTCGCGCCACAGCGGCACTTCGACCCGCGGACCGACGCCGACCGCGACCGGCACCGCTACCGCCGGCGCCTCGCACCCCGCAACATCATCGGCCGCCTCGGCCAGAGCCTCCATCGTCTCCTCACGAGCGATGACCGCACGCCGCGCGGCTTCCTCCGCCTCGGCGACAGCGGCTTGAAGCCGTTCCAACTCGGCCCTCAGCTCCTCTGCCCGGGCCAGCGCCACCCGCTCGCGCCGCTCCAGCACTCCCAGCACCGACGGCATCCGCCACCTCCGACCACGCCCCGCACCGACATGACGGTCCGAGCATGCCTACCGAGCGACGGCCACACACCTCACCTGCGAAAACGTGACCCTACCTTCGGTTTGGGAATCGCTTCT
>NZ_BAAANS010000149.1:0-1681 GCF_039529925.1 Kitasatospora saccharophila
GCCAGGCGCTGCAGGCGACCAACCTCCGATTCGGCCTGCCGGTGCAGACCGGCCTGACCATGCAACCGGTGATGCCCGCATGAGCGCGACGACACCCGAGAACGCCCCCACCGTGGTCAAGCTCGGCGGCAGCACCGTCGACGACCTGGCCGACGCCTGGTGGGACGACCTGGCCGAGCACGCCCGGCAGCGGCCGCTGGTCCTGGTGCACGGCTGGTCCAAGCCGCTGAAGAACCTCGGCGCCCGCTACCGCGACCCGTCCGCGGTCCTGCGGGACCGCTACGGCAACCAGAGCCGCTGGACCACCCCCGAGGTGATCGAGGACATCAAGCAGGTCAGCGCCGCCCTCGCGGTGGACGTGCTGGCCCGGCTGGAGCGGCGCGGCGTCACCGGCGAGCGGCTGCTCGGCAGCGACGGGCTGGTCACCGCCGGCGAGGGCGAGCGCTGGTGGTGGAAGGAGAAGCAACTCGTCGAACTGGACAACCTGGTCGGCCCGATCACCGGCGTCGACCCGACCCCGCTGAAGGGCCTGCGGCCCGGCCACGTCCACCTGGTCACCCCGCTGGCCCGCAACACGGCCGGCCAGGAGGTCAACACCGACGCCGACCGGGCGGCCGCCGCCGTCGCCGGCGGCATCGGGGCCGGGCAGCTGGTCCTGGTCACCGACGTCTCCCACCTGCTGATCGACGACCGGCCGGTGCACCGGATCACCGCCGAGGCCGCCGCGAAGTTCCGCGACAAGGGCGCCACCGGCGGCATGCGCAAGAAGCTCCGGGCGGCCGGCGAAGCCCTGGAGCGCGGCGTGGAGCGCGTCGTCATCGGCAGCGCCCCCGTCACCGACCTGGTCGCCGGACGCACCGGCACCGTCATCACCCGAACCTGAGCAGCGAGGAGCCCCGCACGTGGCGAAATCCCGAGTGCTGGTCGTCAACAACGGGACGCTGTCCCTGAAACAGCTCCGCAGCCGCTTCGAGGAGTTCGGCTCGGAGACCGAGGTGGCCGCCGCCGACGCGCTGCCCGCCCGGCTGGACGGCCGCTACCAGGCCGTGGTGCTCAGCGGCACCAAGGTCCGCGCCTACGACGGCGAGTTCTACAAGCCGCTGATCGACCTGGTCAACGAGGCCGACGTCCCGGTCTTCGGGATCTGCGGCGGCATGCAGGTCATCGCCGTCGCGGCCGGCGGCCGGCTCGCCGAGGGCCCGCAGCGGGTCGGCGGCCACCGGGCCGAGGTCGACACCGAGGAGCCGCTCTTCGCGTACGTCGGCCCGGAGGTGACGGTCTTCCACCGGCACACCCTCTACCTCCAGGAAGCGCCGGCCGGCTTCCGCGCGATCGGCCGCTCCGAGCACGCGCCGGTGGAGTTCATCCGCTCCGAGGACGGCCGGATCCTCGGCTCCCAGGCCCACCTGGAGTTCCGCAGCGACGGCCGGGAGATCCTGCGCGGCTTCGCCCGGCTCTACCAGCAGTGAACCACGCCCCCGAATCCTGAACCGTCTGTGCACCGGAGGACCCCGCAATGACTTCGACACGACCGCAGCCGCCCGCCTTCACCACCCACCTCAACGGCAGCGGCGGCACCCTCACGGGCTGGGTGGTCGTCGACTCCCTGGTCGACGGCCTGGCCATGGGCGGCACCCGGATGACCCCCGGCGTCACCGAGGAGGAGGTCGCCGGACTGGCC
>NZ_BAAANS010000150.1:0-1649 GCF_039529925.1 Kitasatospora saccharophila
GCCAGGCGCTGCAGGCGACCAACCTCCGATTCGGCCTGCCGGTGCAGACCGGCCTGACCATGCAACCGGTGATGCCCGCATGAGCGCGACGACACCCACCGTGGTCAAACTCGGCGGCTCCACCCTGCACGCGATGCCCGACGCCTGGTGGGACGACCTCGCCGAGCACGGGCGCACCCACCCGCTGGTGCTCGTGCACGGCTGGTCCCGCCCGCTGCGGCTGCTGCGCCCCGAGTACAGCGAGCCGTCCGCGATCCTGCGCGACCGCTACGGCAACCAGAGCCGCTGGACCACCCCCGAGGTGCTCGCCGACATCAAGCAGGTCAGCGCCGCCCTCACCGAACAGCTCGACGGCCTGCTCGGCGCCCGCGGCATCAGCACCGAACGGGTCGTCGGCAGCGACGGCCTGGTCGGCGCGGCCGCAGGCGAGCGCTGGTGGTGGAAGGACAAGCAGCTCGTCGAACTGGACAACCTGGTCGGCCCGATCACCGACGTCGACCCGACCCTGCTGAAGGGCCTGCGCCCCGGCCACTGCGTCCTGGTCACCCCACTGGCCAGGAACACCGCCGGGCAGGAGGTCAACACCGACGGCGACCGGGCCGCGGCCGCCGTCTCCGGCGCCCTCGGCGCGACCGCCCTGGTCCTGGTCACCGACGTCCCGCACCTGCTGATCGACGACCGGCCGGTGCACCGGATCACCGCCGAGGCCGTCGCGGAGTTCCGCGACAAGGGCGCCACCGGCGGCATGCGCAAGAAGCTCCGGGCGGCCGGCGAAGCCCTGGAACGGGGCGTGCAACGGGTCGTCATCGGCAGCGCACCGGTCACCGACCTGCTGGCCGGCCGCACCGGCACCGTCATCACGCCAAGCTGAGGAGTGGACCCGTGGCACGAACCCGCGTACTGGTCGTCAACAACGGGACGCTGTCCCTGAAACAGCTCCGCGGCCGCTTCGAACAGCTCGGCTCCGACACCGACGTCGTCGACGCGGCCCACGTACCGGACCGGATCGACGGCCGGTACCAGGCGATCGCCCTGAGCGGCACCAAGGTGCGCGCCTACGACAGCGACTACTACCGGCCGCTGATCGACCTCGTGACGGGGACCGACGTCCCGGTCCTCGGGATCTGCGGCGGCATGCAGATCATCGCCGTCGCCGCGGGCGGCCGGCTCGCCGAGGGCCCGCAGCGGGTCGGCGGCCACGAGGCCCAGGTCGACACCGGGGAGCCGGTCTTCACCTACGTGAAGCCCACCGTGACGGTCTTCCACCGGCACACCCTGTACCTCCAGGAGGCCCCCGCGGGCTTCCGCGCGATCGGCCGCTCGGAACACGCGCCGGTGGAGTTCATCCGCTCCGACGACGGCCGGATCTTCGGCGCCCAGGCCCACCTGGAGTTCCGCCCCGACGGCCTGGAGATCATGCGCGGCTTCAGCAAGCTCTACCTCTGACCCGTCCCACCCACGCACCCACGGAGGAACTGGACATGACTGCTCCGCACGACCCACAGGGCCCCGCGTTCACCGTCCACCTGGGCGGTAGCGGCGGCACCGTCAAGGGCTGGGTGGTCGTCGACTCCCTGGTCGACGGCCTGGCCATGGGCGGCACCCGGATGACCCCCGGCGTCACCGAGGAGGAGGTCGCCGGACTGGCC
>NZ_BAAANS010000151.1:0-1537 GCF_039529925.1 Kitasatospora saccharophila
CACCTCGACGACCTCGTCGAGCAACGCGTACAGACCCGAACCACCGATCACGCCGAGCTCAGCCGTCGGCGTGCCGTCAGTACGGGGCGGGTGGACGCGGTCAGGTGCAAAGGTCATGGCCCGACCCTAGGCAAGACGCGCACCGGACTCACGGGCGAGGGCCTTACGGCTTCCTGACGTCGTGAACCGCCCCCCACCGGAGACCCGCCCTACCGCGATGTCCACCCACTCCGCCCCCGACACCCGTGGAACGGGGCTCGGCCGGACCGCGGAACGGAGGCCCGAATCCGCACGTAGGTGAAACCCCTCGGCCGTCCCGAAGCCGGAAGACGCCGCTGCGGGTGCGAGACCGTCGTCGGGGGAGCGCTGGCGGCGGGGCGGTCGGGGGCCTGTGGTGGGATGGGGCCGCGGAGACGGGCGAGCGGAGGTGCGAGGGTGGCGGGCGAGCAGGTGGAGCAGGTGACCGAGGCCGGGGCGCGGGGGCTGGTGGTGGGGGCGGCGCTGGGGGACGCGGCGGGGGTGGTCCGGGGGGTGTGGCCGGAGCGGGGGCCGCTGCGGGTGGGGGTGGCCACGCAGTTGGGGGCGTTCACGGTCGAGGGGCTCATCCGGGCCTCGGTGCGGTGGAGCTACAAGGGGATCTGCCACCCGCCGTCGGTGGTGCGCAGCGCCTACTGGCGGTGGGGCGTCATGCAGGGGGTGGTGCCCGCGCAGGGGGTGGAGTTGGACGGCTGGCTGGCCGAGGTGCCCGCGCTGCGCGAGCGGCGGGGTTCGGCCCCGGCCACCGTGGCCGTTCTGAGGGCGAAGTACGGGAGTCCGGCCCCGCAGAGCCGCGGGGCGCACGCGCTGACCCGGGGGCTGGCGCTGGGCGTGGCGCTGGCGCTGGGCGTCAGGGACCGGGTCGAGCAGATCGTCCGGGAGACCGCCGCGCTCACCCACGGCGCGCCGGACGCGCAGGAGGCCGCCTTCCGCGCCGCCGAGCTGCTCGCGCTCTGCGTGGCCGGCGAGGACCCGCTGCCGCACCTGCCCGCGACGCTGGCCGCCCTGCCGCTGCCGCCCGGCGCCGCCGACCTGCTGCTGGGCCCGGCCGGCGAGCCGTCCGCCGCCGAGCTGGCCCGGCTGGCGCCCGACGCGACGGCCGTCTCGGCGCTGCTCGGCGGCCTGTACGTGTTCACCCGCTTCCCCCGCCCGCAGGACGTCGACGCCGCGCTGCGGTTCGCCGCCGGCGCCCCCGACGGCTGCTCGGTGGGCACCACCGCCGGGGCGTTCCTGGGCGCCGCGCACGGCGTGGACGCGCTGCCCGTCGCGCTGCTCGGCCGGCTCGAACTCGCCTGGGAACTGGACGTCCTGGCCCGTGACCTGCGCCGGGAGATGACCGGTTCCCCCGGTGGCGGCGAGTACGTCCCGGCCCAGGACGCCTACTGGACCCGGCGGTACCCGGGCCACTAGGGCGCGTATTTGGTCGTGATCAAGTGGCGATTCTGGTGAGGTCCTTGATCCAGATCATCGCGCCTCGAAGGTGGAGGCCGGCGAGGTAGCT
>NZ_BAAANS010000152.1:0-1503 GCF_039529925.1 Kitasatospora saccharophila
TCCATACCTTTCTTCGTGGGTTCGTTCGGATCATTCGTAAGATCGGGACACCCGGGGGCGTCCGGTGTGGCTGTCATGTGGTCGCCGCAGTCGTGGCTGAAGGAGATTGGCCGCTGGCGCCCCGCGACGACTCGGCCGCTGATTGGGATGCGCGGAACTTGATCGCTCGTATGGACACGTCGGCGAGGTCGTCTGCTGGGACCGTGAACACGCATGCCGAGCGAGGAGGACCTGGTGCCCGAACTGTGGGCGGGGACGGACGCGGGCAAGGGCGAGCACCACTGCACCGCCATCGACGCGGACGGAAAAACGGTGCTCTCCCGCCGGGTGCCGAACAACGAGACCGAACTGCTGGAACTGCTCGGCGACGTCCTGGGACTGGCCGACGGTGACCGGGTCACTTGGGCGGTGGACCTGAACGCGGGCGGGGCCGCGCTGTGGATCGCGCTCCTGGTCGCCCACGGCCAACAGCTCCTCTACATCCCCGGCCGGACCGTGCACCACGCCTCGGCCGCCTACCGCGGCAGCGGGAAAACCGACGCGAAGGACGCCTTCGTCATCGCCGACACCGCCCGCATGCGCCGCGACCTGCAGCCGCTTCAGGAAACCGCCGAGATCGCGGTGGACCTGCGCATCCTGACCGCGCGCCGCATGGACCTGTCGGCCGACCGGACCCGGGCGATCAACCGGCTCCGCGCGCAGATGCTGGAGTACTTCCCCGCCCTGGAGCGGGCCTTCGACTACAGCACCTCCAAGAGCGCCCTCGTCCTGCTGACGGGCTACCAGACGCCCGCCGCACTGCGGCGCATCGGCCGGGCCCGGCTGGCGACCTGGCTGAAGAACCACGGCGTGCGCACCGCCCCCGCCGCGAAGAACACCGCGGACGCGGCGCTCACCGCTGCCGAGGCCCAGTTCACCGCCGTCCCCGGGGAGAAGACCTGCGCGAAGATGGTCCACACCCTGGCCAGGGAGGTGATGTCCCTCGACCAGGAGATCGCCGAGCTCGAAGCCCTGATCGAGGGCCGGTTTCGCGAGCATCCCGACGCCGAGGTGATCACCAGCATGCCCGGTATCGGCGACATGCTCGGCGCCGAGTTCATCGCCGCCACCGGCGGCGACATGACCGCCTTCGGCACCCCCGACCGCCTCGCCGGAGTGGCCGGCCTCGCACCCGTCCCCCGCGACTCCGGAAAGATCAGCGGAAACCTGAGACGGCCTCGCCGCTACAGCCGCCGCCTCCTGCGCATGTTCTACCTCTCCGCCCAGGTCGCCTCGATCTGCTGCCCGGTCTCGAAAGCCTTCTACCAGCGCAAACGCACCGAGGGGAAGACCCACAAGCAAGCCGTCCTGGCCCTGGCCAGGCGCCGCCTGAACGTGCTCTGGGCCCTCATACGCGACCACCGCACCTTCCAGGCAGTCACACCGAGCCCGGCCGCCGCAGCGGCATGACCCGATCACTGGGCGTCACCACCCCGGCTTGACAATGCCATTGGGAATCTCCTT
>NZ_BAAANS010000153.1:0-1452 GCF_039529925.1 Kitasatospora saccharophila
CGGACCCGCTCCGCGTGTCCGGCGATCGGCTTCGCCGATCGCGGCCGGGCGCTTCGCGCCCGGCCCGGGGCGCGCCTCCGCTTCGCTCCGGCGGCCCGAATGGCTAATCTGGGATCAACTCGTCGAGCTGGATGTTGGGTTGATGGAGAAGCGGCCTTCGGCCGGGCTGGCTGGGAAGAGGGGCCGGCCCGGTGTGCAAGGTGGGGGCCGGCAGGGGCAAGCCCGGGAAGAAGGAAGAAGACTGCACGAGTGCCGGTCCGTGCCCGACTCAAGGCCGGGTGCGGTCGAACAACCAACCCGGCACCCACACCTGCATCACTTCCAAACGCCAAACCACCCCGACCACCCCGGCATCCCCGACCCGTCCTGAACCAGACAGACCGAACACAAGCCAACCCCACACCCGAACACAGCCAGTACAACCTGAACCGCACCGGCGCCGCCGTGGGAAGAATCACCTCACCCGGGCAGGGAGCCGATGACGCCGTCCACCGCAGAACCCGCGCCCGAGTCGAGCACGTCTTCTCACGGATGAAGAACCGGAAGATCCTCAGGAACTGCCGCCTACGCGGGACCGGTGTACACCAGGCCGTGCTCGGCGTTGCACGGCTCCACAACCGCGCGCTCGCCGGATAGGACGGCCATACAGAAGCCCGTCCTGCACAGAATCAATGGAGCGCGCATTCCCACGGCTCGATATCCGGCTCACCCGGCGGAAGCTCTCCCTTGCAGTACTGGTAGAGCCACGTTGCCGCCCTGCGCTCGGCGTGCTTTTCGTTGACAGGCTCGCCCCGTTCGTCCAGTTCGAGGACGTTGGCGAAGATGGCGAAGCAGATCTCCGCCTGAGAAGGGGAATCACGGAGCTCTTCCCAGTAGTCGATCCCTTCCAGCATCGGATAACCCACCGAGCCACGGGCAAGCCACCCAGCGAAGCGCCGGAAGGCACCCGAGGTACCGGGACTGAGGTGTGAAGGCATGCCACGAATCCAGCCTCAGCCAGCCGGGGTCACGCCGCCGGTCTGGCTCCGGCCACTCCAGACCTGACAGTGCCAACCACACCAGGCCTGACGGGACAACCCATAAGGGAAGGCTGCCCGCCGACTGCATGTCGGACCTGCCGGGGCTCGACTGGTGCCGGCGGGCAGCTGCCATTCGCCTGCCCCCACCCCGACAGATCATGCCACCCCGCCGGGCAGCCGCCCTCCCGCGTACGCGCTTCACTTCCGAACGGCAGACGATCCCGCCTCACCCTGCCCCCTCTGAGGTAAACATGCCGCTCGAAACCACTCGAAAACAGGCCAGAAAATCAGCCGACCTTCACACCGAACTCCCGCCACCCCTGACTTCAAAATTCGGTGCGAAGAACTCGTAACACGATCTTGGTGATCGCTACTGGTGGGCGTGACTGATGTGACGATTCGCCTGTTCGTGATGGTGTGAGCAACAAGCCGT
>NZ_BAAANS010000154.1:0-1443 GCF_039529925.1 Kitasatospora saccharophila
CACCTCCTAATGCTGTTGTCAAGCCGCTGATGCGACCGGGAGTCCACGTTGGAAGCACTGTCCGTCACGGATGAGAGCCCACAGGACGTTGACGCGTCGGCGGGCCAGGGCGAGGACGGCCTGGGTATGGCGCTTGCCTTCGGCGCGCTTGCGCTCGTAGAACCGGCGGGACTCCTCGCAGCTGCGGATGCTGATCAGCGCGGAGGTGTAGAAGACACGCTGGAGGCCGCGGTGGTAGCGCCGGGGCCGGTGGAGGTTGCCGCTGACGTTGCCGGAGTCCCGGGGCACGGGCGCGACGCCGGCGAAGCTGGCGAGGCGGTCGGCGCTGCCGAAGCGGCTCATGTCTCCGGCGGTCGCGGCGAGGAACTCGGCGCCCAGCAGGGGGCCGATGCCGGGCATGCTGGCGATCAGTGCGGCGAGGTCGTGGTCGCGAAACCGGGCCGCAATGAGCTTGTCGATCTCGGCGATCTGCTCGCCCAGGCCCATCACCTCCCTGGCCAGGGTGTGGACCATCTGCGCGATGACCTTCTCCCCGGGAACGGTCGAGTACTGGCGATCGGCCGCTTCCAGGGCGGCCTGGGCGAGCTCTGCCGCGCCGCGGACCTTGCGGTTGCGCAGCCAGGTCTCCAGGCGGCTGCGGCCGGCGCGACGCAGGGCGGCCGGGGTCTGGTAGCCCGTCAGCAGGACCAGCGGGCCGACGTTGCCGAGATCCAGTGCGCGCTCCAACGCCGGGAAGGAACCCGTGAGTTGGCCGCGCAGGCGGTTGGTCCGGCGAGTGCGGTCGGCGACCAGGTCGCCCCGGCGACCGGTGAGGATCCGCAGCTCGGCGGTCAGCTCGTCGTCCGGGTGGATGACGGCCAGGTCGCGGCGCATGCGGGCCTGGTCGGCGATGACAGTGGCGTCCTTGGCGTCGGTCTTGCCGGTGCCCCGGTAGCCGGCCGAGGCCCGGTTGACGGCCAGGCCGGGTATGTAGACCAGTTGCTGGCCGTGGTTGAGCAGGGTGTTGATCCACAGAGCGGCCATGCCGTCGGCGACGTCCACCGCCCACACCACGTCCTCGTCGAGGGCGAGGACGTCGGCGAGCAGGGCCAGCAGCTCCGGCTCATCGTTCAGCACCCGGCGCGAGAGCAACTTCCTGCCCTCGCTGTCGAGGACCACGCAGTGGTGGTGGGTCTTGCCGATGTCCGTGCCCACCCAGATCCGGGCCACCTGTTCCTCCGGTCGTTCGATCGTTCTCGTGCTCCGGACGACCTCGCCAGCGTGGTCCTACTCAGCGATGCACCCGAGGGGCCCGCAGCTCCTAATCAGCGGTCGAGTCGTCGTGAGACGCCGGGCGGCCAGGTGATGGGAACCATCGTGGGCAACCCCCTGAAAGCCATGCCCGGCGTCTCTGGGCCTCTGGACCTTACGACGGCCCGTCCAACCCACCAACAACGTAGGACC
>NZ_BAAANS010000155.1:0-1165 GCF_039529925.1 Kitasatospora saccharophila
ATCGAACCACGCGGCCCCATCGAGACCGAAGCAGCCCGCCGCCTCGCCGACGACCTCAACGATCAGTAATCAGCTAATTACCCCACACTTTCTCAGATGGCCGCCGAGCTTGAGAAGACCCGTCGCCGGGCCGTGCTCGCCGAAGCCCGCTGCGAGCTGCTGGAGCGCCAGCTCGTCCACATCGAGCAGCAGCAGGGCACCCTCCTGCCGGCCCCCGAACTGGTCAGCCTGGTCGACCCCCTGGATGCCCCCGCGCTCGCCTGCGGCACCTCCCCCAAGGTCCTGCTGGTCGACGACCAGGGCGCCAACCTCCTGGCCCTGGAAGCCGTTCTCGGCGTCCACGGATACGACATGGTCAGCGTCGCCTCCGGCCCCGCCGCCCTGCGCGCCTTACTGGAGTCCGACGACTACGCCGTCATCCTCCTCGACGTCCAGATGCCCGACATGGACGGCTACGAGACCGCCGCCCACATCAAGCGTCGCGCCCGCACTCGGGACATCCCGATCATCTTCCTCACCGCCATCGGCAACGACCCCGAGTACTCTATGCGCGGCTACGCGGCCGGCGCCGTCGACTTCATCGTCAAGCCGTTCGACCCCTGGGCGCTGCGGGCCAAGGTCGCTGTGTTCGTCGAGTTCTACCTCCAGCGCCACCGCGAACACCCCAGCCCGCACTGACCCCCCGCGAGGATCCCCTCATCGCCCCGGTGCCGCAGAACCGGGCAGGCGACAGCCGGTGGAGACCGACCAGCGACCGGCGCACCTGGGGCCCGCCCCTCGTCGGGTCGCCGCGCCGGTCGGCTTCTGCAGCCCGGCCCGCATGTCGACACAACCCCTGTCTCGTCGCCGCGGAACCTGTGGAGTTCGAGCGCATCATCGACCGGTACACCGAGCGCCCGGGGGACTCCAGGGGCGCGCCGGTGCTGAGCCCCCTCGGGCTCAGCACCGGCACCCGGAGCCATGGAGAGCGCGTCCTGGCAGCCGATACTTCAGGTGCTCGCTGCGGATCGTCCTCCGTGTGCGATCTCGCTCACCAGATCGAAGTCCACCTCGTTCGACAGGAGTAGGGCCTTGGCATCTCGGATGCTTCGATAGTCGCGCTCTCGTGGCGGGTCCGCGATGGCTTTCAAGTAGGCGAGCAGCGGGTCGACGACGTGCGGGGAGA
>NZ_BAAANS010000156.1:0-1012 GCF_039529925.1 Kitasatospora saccharophila
CCCTGCGCGCAGTTCAGGTCGACCGGGACGTCCGGCCACCACGGCGCGTTCTCCACCTTGAAGTGCGCGTCGTCGCACACCGCGCCCGCCGGAGTGCCGTCGATGCAGCGCTCCTTCACGTCGAACACGATCTGCTCGGGCGCCGGGGAGAACACCGTCGAGGCGGTCATGCCGTAGTCGATCCGTCGCAGCCACCCGCCCCGCACGTACGACACACCGGTGCTCTGCGCGTTCGCCCCGTAGTAGTTGGTCTCCGGCTGGTAGTAGTACGCCACCGCGTTGTCGTGCAGGTCGACCGAGTAGTCCAGGTTCCACCGGTAGCCCTGCACGCAGGACGACGCCGCGAAGGTCGAGCCGTGGCACGGCTCACCCGCCTTCGCCCCGTACACCGGCACCGTGTAGACCGACTTCGTCTCCTCCTTGCCGGAGGAGAACCCGGGCAGCTGGTTCAGGCCGAAGTAGAACTGCACCCCGTTCTCGGTCACCCGGTAGTACTCGCCGTTGTACGTCCCGTTCGACGCACCGCCCGACAGGTACAACCGCTCGACCTTCTCCGTCCCCGAGTCGCTCGCGGGGCGCAGCGTCCCGTTCTCGTAGACGAGTTGGCTGGAGGAGCCGTTCAGGGAGAGGGTCATCACCTCCCCCGCCCAGCACCTGTCGCCCGACCCGGCGGGCGCACCCGAGGACGTGTCGTCCGCACAGTTCCTGTAGGAGCGCTCGATGTACGACTCGCCGCTGTTCCAGCCGTCACCCAGCCAGGAGGACTGGTTGTTGGTCCCCGAGGTCCGCCCGTCCTGCGAGGACGAGTCGTAGGAGAGCTCCGGGTTCGGGGTGGCCCCGCCGATCGCCGCCGGCACCTTGACCGGGTACGAGTAGGAGAAGGCGCCCGTGCTGCCGCCCGCCGACCAGGTCCCGGTCGGCGACAGCGTGGTCGCCGAGTACGAACCCGACGACCCGTCCGGCGCCGAGGTCGCGGCCAGCACCATCGCCCCGGAACCGGAACCGGAACCGG
>NZ_BAAANS010000157.1:0-1007 GCF_039529925.1 Kitasatospora saccharophila
CGCGTATTTGGTCGTGATCAAGTGGCGATTCTGGTGAGGTCCTTGATCCAGATCATCGCGCCTCGAAGGTGGAGGCCGGCGAGGTAGCTCGTCGGGGTCTTGTCGTAGCGCGTGGCTATGCCTCGCCAGGCCTTCATCTTGTTGATCAGGCGTTCGACGGTGTTCCGGTCCTTGTAGAGCTCGGCGTCGTGGCTGACGGGCCGACCGCCCTTGCTGCCCTTCTTCTTGCGGTTGGCGGCTTGGTCGACCTTCTCCGGGATGACGGCCTTGATGCTACGTTTGCGCAGGTGAGAGCGGTTGCCACGGGACGAATAGGCCTTGTCCCCGGCGACCGCGTCGGGCCGGGTGCGGGGACGGCCGACGGGCCCGCGAACACGAATCCTCTTCAGCACGGTGATGAACTGCGGGCTGTCGGCGGCCTGGCCCTCGGTCAGGATGAAGGCCAGCGGGCGGCACTTTCGCTCCCCGGCGATGTGGACCTTGCTGGTCTGCCCGCCCCTGGAACGTCCGAGTAGAGCTGCCCTCAAGCGGAGCTTGCGTCGACGTCGGACGCGCCGCCGCTCTTCCCGTTCCGGGTCGTCGTGCCCGTCTTGTTCCTGCGGGCCGCCCCCTTTTGCCGGGCCTTGTCCGTCTCCTCGGCGGCTTTCTCCAAGGCGGCCAGGGCGTCGGGCTCCAGGTGCATCCCGGCAGCGTCTTGATGGGCCCGGACGGTGGTGGAATCCACGCTGACCAGGGACAAGTCCACCTCGCCGCGCTTGGCGGCTTCCGCGATCGCGCCCTCCAGCAGGGCCTCGAAGACGCCGGCGTCCCTCCACTGTCGGAACCGGTTGTGGACGGTCGACCATGCACCGAACTCCCGGGGCGTCTCACGCCACTGGCTGCCGGTCTTGAAGTGCCAGATCACGCCCTCGAACTGCCGGCGCAGCCGCTCGGGATACGGACCGTACTCGCCGATCGGCAGGTACGGCTTGATGAACTCCCACTCCGCATCGGAAAGTTGCACTCGC
>NZ_BAAANS010000158.1:0-964 GCF_039529925.1 Kitasatospora saccharophila
TGATTTTGTCGGGTCATATGAGAGCCACTGCTTCGGTGTGAACGAGAGCCGGGTGTAGACCGTTCGTGGCGGTGGTGTACTCGCCCGGGACGGGTGCTCTTCGGTGAGTTCGGGGGCCACTTCGGCGGGAACGGGAGCCACTGATCGGGTGACCGGGAGGGTCTGGGCGGAGTGTCCGAAAAGACCGGGCCAGCGTCGTCGATAACGTGTGGTCGCGGGCCCGGGTTGCCTCCCTGACAAGTCGTGACCAGGGCCCGCCCCACACGAAGCGAGAGCACTGCGACAGCATGCCGTGATCGAGCCCGTTGGGTTCATCGGAGTGTCCGACGCACCGGTCCAGCTGGCTGTCGCATGCCGTACCCGGCCGTCCCCCGTCTTCAGCACCGCTGTAGCGTTGTCCGCAGACGATCAGGGGGGTTCAGTGACGAGGTCCTTGCACTTCAGCTGGGAACTCAGCGGCTCCGGCTGGGCGACGTGCAGAATCTGGGACGGCTCGACGAAGCACCGTGACATCGTCAGCTACTGCACAAACGCGCTCGCCGACTTGTTGAAAGGCGTGTCGGGCCTCTACGGCCCCCATAGCATCCAGCGGTTCTCGTTCGACCTTGAACCGGCAGAGGCACGGTGGATTCTTCGTCGCCGAAACAGTGACGTGCACGTCGCGATCCGTCGCTTCCCGGACATGTCGACGAGCTTCGACGCACCGGACGGGAAGGGCACCCTCGTGTGGACGTCCACACGTCCTCGCACCTCCCTGGCGCATGCGGTCCTGATGGCTGCCGAGAAGGTGCGGCGAACCCACGGCGAGGACGGCTACCTCCAGAAGTGGCAGCTGCACGCCTTCCCCACCACCGAACTGGAAACCCTTCGGCACCTGCACCTGACAGCGGATGACTGCGCTCTCCAGCACTGAACCAACGGCGCCTCACGGCGCAATCGAAAGCTGAGCCAGAACCGCTTCTTA
>NZ_BAAANS010000159.1:0-960 GCF_039529925.1 Kitasatospora saccharophila
TACCGGGCCGGCGTCGTCCTCGCCTCGCTGATCCTGTGGCTGCGAGCCGAGGAACAATGACCCACAACAAGATCAATTACGAGACAGGGCCTAGCACTGGCCCGACCTGGTCGATGACCCTGCCAGCCGCCGACTTTGACACCCCGAACAGCGGCGCGAGCTGCCTCAGCGTCAGGTTCGTGCGCCAGTAGGCGGCGACCAGCAGGACCCGGTCCTCCAACGGGAGGCCCCACGGCCGACCCCGGCGCGCCGCGTCGGTGCCCTCGCGGCGGAGCGTCGTGATCAGCTTGTGGAAGTCGCGCGGGCCCAGCCCGGTGAGGACCTATCCATGACGGCTCCGACGCCGTGATCACACCAGCCACGCGGTGATTATCTCAGTTGCAGCCGTCCCCGTCCGTGGCCGACCCTGTGTGCTCGACCGACGAGGAGTACGTGGTGGGGCTTGTTCTGTTTCCCGGAGACGACAACACGGACAGCCCGGACATTTGCTGGTCCTACACGGGCTTCGGGATGTTCCGGGAGTGGCTGGCGGACATTGAGGGCTTCGCCCTCGACGGGATGCGCGGCTTCGGAGGGACACGTGCCTGGAGTGACGTTTCCACGACGCTGGCACCGCTTCTCGACCACTCGGACTGTGACGGCCCCGATCTCACGCCGGCGCAGTGCGCTGCGATCCTGCCCCGTCTCAACGAGATCGCAGCGATGGCGCACGACCCGGGCGATCCTATCTGGCAGCGTCGTCTCGAAGACGTCCGCCAACTCGTAGTCGTCCTGCAGGTCTGTATCGAGAAGGACGTGAACCTGCTCTTCGGCTGACCACCAGTCGACGCCCCTCCTTGTCCAGCCCGCTATACGGGACAACCCTTAGAAGACATCTCATTTGGTGAGTCTGCGGGTGCAGATGATGGCTGCTGCGATGCTGGCGAAGGCGGCGAAGTGGTCGGCTTTGCGTTCGTAGCG
>NZ_BAAANS010000160.1:0-949 GCF_039529925.1 Kitasatospora saccharophila
CTAGGCCGTGTCTCATAATTGATCTTGTGGTGGGTCGTGGAGAGATAACGGATGCTGCGTGGGCTCGGATTGAGCCGTTGCTGCCGCAGCGGGACGGTGCTGGACGTCCTTGGAGGGATCACCGGCAGGTGGTGAACGGGGTGCTGTGGCGGTTGCGCACGGGTGCCCCGTGGCGTGATCTGCCCGAACGCTACGGCCCGTGGCAGACCGTCTACCGGCGCTTCGCCCAATGGGAGAAGGACGGGACCTGGGCCGCGCTCCTGCGGGAGGTCCAGGTCCGCAGCGACGCGGTGGGGGCGGTGGAGTGGACGGTTTCGATCGACTCCACGGCCGCGAGGGCTCACCAGCACGCGGCCGGGGCCCGCAAAAAGGGGGCCAGTGCGAGGACGAATCGGATGATCCGGCAGCAGTTGCGCGCCGAGAGGCGCTCGGCAGGTCCCGGGGCGGGCTGACGACCAAGATCCACCTGGGAGTCGACGGCCGGGGCCTGCCGCTGTCGATCGTGCTGAGTACCGGCAACACGGCCGACTGCACGATGCTGCCCGCAGTCCTCGACGCAATCCGCGTCCCACGTGTCGGAGCCGGACGACCAAGGACCAGGCCCGACCGGGTCGTGGCCGACAAGGCCTACTCCTCCCGCAAGATCCGCCGCCTGCTGCGGCGCCGACGGATCAAGGCGACCATCCCCGAACGCCGGGACCAGATCGCCGGCCGTGCCCGCCGCGCAAGCCGCGGCGGACGACCGCCGGCCTTCGACAAGACCGCCTACAAGGGGCGGAACGTCGTCGAACGCTGCTTCGCCAAGCTGAAGCAATTCCGGGCAGTGGCCACCAGGTTCGACAAGTTGGCCAACCGCTACCGGGCCGGCGTCGTCCTCGCCTCGCTGATCCTGTGGCTGCGAGCCGAGGAACAATGACCCACAACAAGATCAATTACGAGACAGGGCCTA
>NZ_BAAANS010000161.1:0-927 GCF_039529925.1 Kitasatospora saccharophila
AGACCGTGTTTGAGATCTCATAGATTGGTGGGTGAAAGTGGTCGCGGGCCTTGTCGGGTGGCTGCGTGGCCGCGGGTGAGTCGGCGGGCCATGATGCCGATCATCGCCCAGCGGATCATGGTCTCGGAGTGGGCCGGGCTGCTCTCGTAGTCGCGGGCGAGGCGCCGGTGGGCGGTGAGCCATGAGAACGTGCGCTCGATCGCCCAGCGCTTGGGTTGGACCTGGAAGCCTCGCTGGCCAGGGGCCTTGCGGACGATCTCCAGCTCACGACCGAGGATTTGGGCGGTCCATTCGACCAGGCGGCCGGCGAAGCCTTGGTCCGCCCAGAACTTCTCGATCTTCGGGTGGTCGAGTCGGGCCCACAGCAACGACCGGCGGGCGCCGTCGCGGTCCTGGACGCTCGCCGCAACGACGTGGACCGCGATGAGCAGGCCGAGGGTGTCGGTGACGATGAACCGCTTGCGGCCTTTGATCTTCTTGCCCGCGTCGAAACCCCTGGTGGAGGCGGGGACGGTGTCGGCGGTGCGGACGGACTGCGAGTCGATCAGTCCGGCACTCGGTTCCGCATCGCGGCCGTCAGCTTCACGGACCCACCCGCGCAGAGCGTCGTGGATGCGCTCGACGGTGCCGTCGTCGTGCCACCACGTGAAGTACCAGTACACCGTCGGCCAGGGTGGGAAGTCCTTCGGCAACTGCCGCCAGGCGCAGCCGGAGCGGACCACGTAGAAGATCGCGTCTACGATCCGCCGCCGCGGATGCTTCTCCCGCCGACCGCCCCTCGGGCCCACCCGCGCCGGAGGAAGCAACGGCTCCACCAACGCCCACTGACTATCCGTCAGGTCCGACGGATACCCGCCCCAAACACCGCTCACAACAGGCTCAACGACCACTCCAGCCCGGCGACACGGCAGATCTCAAACACGGTCT
>NZ_BAAANS010000162.1:0-891 GCF_039529925.1 Kitasatospora saccharophila
CCCGGTCGGGGTGGCCCCGGCGTTGGGGCAGTCCTGGGTGGTGGTGATGGTCTCGGCGGTCAGGGCCAGCGACTTGGCGGAGTTGACCGCGTACCGGCTCCAGCTGCACTTGGGCACGTTGCCGGCCGCCGCGCTCTCGCCCCGGTCGGCGACCTGCACCGGCAGGCCGGTGGTGGTCTGGTTCAGCGCCGTGTTGTAGAACGTGTCGGTCTCGGTCTCCCGCCAGCCGTACGAGACGGCCTTGCGGTTGTACACCTTCGCGTCCCGCACCATCTGCGCCGTCAGCGGCCGCAACCCCGTGCGGGTACGGGTCGCCGTCGGGCCGATGACCGTCGGCAGGGTCACCGTCGCACTGTCGACCGGCCCCCCGTCCCCGGTGTGGGTGTCCGTCTCGAACACCCGCCCGGCCAGCTCGTTGCGGTCCTCGTAGCTGTACCTGCCGTCCTGCGAGGCCAGGTTGACCGTACTGCCACCCGTACCGTCGGGGGTGTTGTGCGACATGCCCCGGAAGTAGAACGTCCGCGACAGCGTCAACCGGTCGTTGACCGCCACACCGTTGTTCTTGTGGAACACCGAGGTGTCACCCGTACGCGTCTCCACCGTCCCGTACCCCCGGAACTGCGAGTACGTCCGCTCGTCGGCCTTCGCCAGCTCACTGTCGTCGTAATGCCAGGCCGCGTCCCCCACGTACTTGTACGTCGTCAGCAGCGACGGATACGTCCCGTCCTGGTTGACGGTGTGCAGGTCCTGCGTCCGCACGCTCTTGACCGTGTACTTGTGGAACCAGTCCTTCTGCTGACTGCTGTACCCCGGCGGCTTCCACAGCGTCGGGAAGCACGCCTTGGTGTTGGCCGCCGGATCCGCCGGCACGTTCTGCGGCGTGCACTCGGC
>NZ_BAAANS010000163.1:0-861 GCF_039529925.1 Kitasatospora saccharophila
ACCACCAACTGGAACAGCTCCCACAGCTCGTCCGGCACCAAGCGCTCCACGATCGTCACGCGAGCAGCTTACAAGCCCAAATGAGATAGCTTCTTAGTTTGACGGGTCTCAGCGAAGTTTGACCGGCCGCCCGGCGCTCTTCGCCATGCCACCAAGGCAGGCGGAAACGTCTCAGCGACGCTCGGCGAGCCACAGGGCGAGCCGGCCCGCGAGAGGATCGAGGCTGCCCGGCGGGTCTGGCGGCCCCGCCAGGGGAACGGTGCCCGCGTGGTACTTGAAGAAGAAGCTCAGATCGCCGTCGGCGGGGGCAAGGGATTCCAGGGGGGCTAGGGGATCCGTCCCGGCCATGAGACGCGGCTTCTCCCACTCCGGCGAGATCTCCGCGATCGGTGCGCCCTCGGCGCCGTTCCAGCCGCGGGACATCACCCAGCGGGTACCGCGCATGCGCGGGGGATAGTCGGCCACCCATGCCACGAACTCGCCCAGAGTGGCGCCGTGGAAGGCGACGTCCCGCTGATGCGGTGCTTGGGCGTCATCCCCCATGCACACGCTGTCGCGCGTCAGGACCACTTTCACCGTCATGCTCGGCACCGTAGCCGCCGGACTCACTTATCGTCAATATGACATTAATGACCGGTCAAACTTCACTGCGCCCCGTCAAACTAACTTGAGACGGGTCAGGTGCTGACAGTTCGGGGCCGACGGGGTCGGAAGCCGATCGGGCCCGCTGCGCAGCACCATGCCGACCGCGGGTGCAGCAAGGGTGATTTTGTCGGGTCATATGAGAGCCACTGCTTCGGTGTGAACGAGAGCCGGGTGTAGACCGTTCGTGGCGGTGGTGTACTCGCCCGGGACGGGTGC
>NZ_BAAANS010000164.1:0-852 GCF_039529925.1 Kitasatospora saccharophila
AACTGCTCACCCAGCGCGACCCCGGCATCGCCGGACTGCTCACCGAGGACATCACCTACGGCTACGACGCCATCGGCAAGCCCCAGCAGACACAGGGCCTCAGCGTGCTCGTCGGCGTCCAGGCGTACACCCCCTACGGCGAGATCGCGCAGCTGCGCTACGGCGCGTCGACCAACCCCGTGTGGTCGACCTACCGGTACGACGAGCTGACCCACCGGCTGAACGGGGCGCAGACCCAGCGGAGCCAGCCGGCCGGCACGGTCGACGACATCACCTACACCTACGACGGCTCGGGCAACCCGCTCTCGGTCACCGACAAGCAGTCCGAGAGCGGCAGCACCGTCACCGACACCCAGTGCTACCAGTACGACGCGCTGAACCGCCTCACCCAGGCGTGGACCGCGACCGCCGCCTGCCCGGCCGCCGGCACCGACCCGACCGCCGCCACCGTGGCCTCCGGGGCGACCGCCTACTGGCAGAGCTTCGCCTACGACGCCCTCGGCAACCGGACCACCTCCACCGACCACGCGGTCAACGGCCAGAGCGGCGACACCACCACCACCTACACCAACGGCTGCACCGGCAACGCCACCCAGTGCCCCAACGGGCCGCAACCGCACACCCTGACCCGGACCAGCACCACCGGTCCCGGCGGCACCAGCAGCACCGACTTCGTCTCCAACCAGATCGGAGCGACCACCAAGCGCACCCCCGGCAGCGGCACCGGACAGGTCCTCACCTGGACCCCCGAGGGCCGGGTGGACACCATCACCCAGGGCACCGCCGTCACCAAGTACGTCTACGACGCGGACGGCAACCAGCTGATCCGCCGCGACCTCGGCTCGGGCCAGA
>NZ_BAAANS010000165.1:0-850 GCF_039529925.1 Kitasatospora saccharophila
TTAGAAGACATCTCATTTGGTGAGTCTGCGGGTGCAGATGATGGCTGCTGCGATGCTGGCGAAGGCGGCGAAGTGGTCGGCTTTGCGTTCGTAGCGGCGGTGGAGGCGGCGGAAGCCGCCGAGCCAGGCGACGGTGCGCTCGATCACCCAGCGGTGCCGGCCGAGGCGGGTGGAGGTCTCGATGCCTCGGCGGGCGATGCGGGCCGGGATCTGTCGTCGTCGCAGGTAGGAGCGGATGAAGCGGTGGTCGTAGGCTTTGTCGGCGTGCAGTTTGCCGGGCCTGCGGCGTCTGGGTCCGCGGCGTGAGCGGATCGGTGGGATCGCGTCGACGAGCGGGATCAGGGCCTGGCTGTCGTGGACGTTGGCGCCGGAGACGGCGAGTGACAGGGGCAGGCCGGTGCGTTCGGTGAGCAGGTGGATCTTCGACCCGTACTTGCCCCGATCGACAGGATTCGGACCTGTCAGCTCCCCCTTTTCAGGGCCCGCATGTTGACCGAGTCGACCGCGCACCGCGACCAGTCCAACTCGCCTTGCGCGCCGAGCTCGTCCAGGACGACGCGGTGGAGCTTGGCCCAGACCCTGGCCTTGCTCCACTCGGTGAAGCGCCGGTGCGCGGTGGGCCCGGACGGGCCGAAGCAGGGCGGAAGTTGGGCCCACGTGCACCCCGACGTGGCGACGAAGACGATCGCCGCCAGCACCTCGCGGTCCCCGTAGCGGCGCCGACCACCACCCTGCGGACGACTCGGCGCCGGCGGCACCACCAACTGGAACAGCTCCCACAGCTCGTCCGGCACCAAGCGCTCCACGATCGTCACGCGAGCAGCTTACAAGCCCAAATGAGATAGCTTCT
>NZ_BAAANS010000166.1:0-831 GCF_039529925.1 Kitasatospora saccharophila
CTTTGGTGGCAAACCCCTTGTTCGGCCAGTCGGGGCGATATTTGCAGGTTCGGAATAGCGCCTCGGAGAACGGGTTGTCATTGCTGACGCGAGGGCGACTGTATGATGCGATGATGCCGAGTTTTTCCATGGTTGTTTTCATTGTCGCGCCCTTCATTGGGCTGCCGTTATCGGCATGTAGAACCAGTGGGCGCAGGGTGCATCCCTCGGCCAGCACTGCCCGCCGGGTCAGTGCCGCCGCCAGCTCTGCGTTTTCGCGTTCATGAACTTCCCATCCCACGATTTTCCGGCTGAAGATGTCCACGATGAGGTAGAGGTAAAAAAACATGCCTGCGATGGGCCCGGGCATCCAGGTTATATCCCAGGTCCAAACCTCGCAGGGCCCACTGGCCTTGTAGCTGGCGGGCGGTTTGCGCCGGACCGGCGGCTTGGCCCGGCCTCGGTGATGCTGCTGACCATCAGCGCGCAGGATGCGATAGAAGCTGGATTCCGAGGCCAGATACCGCCCCTGATCTGCCAGTTTAGGCACGATCTGTGACGGAGGCAGGCTGGCAAACTCCGCTGAATTACAGACGTCAAGCACGGCCGCGCGTTCCTCAGTGCTCAGCTTGTTGGCTGGCTCCGGGCGCGGCACAAGGGGGCGCTGATCGGCGTGTATCTGGCCGTCTTTTGTCCAGCGCCGTAGTGTGCGATCGCTGATTTCCAGCTCGGCACAGGCTTTGGCCCGCCGCGCGCCACCAGTGATGGCCTCATTGATCAGAGCAACGGCAGTTTGGCGATGTGGGGTGCTGATCATGCGTCCTCGTCGCCCCCCCAGATCGCTGCCGCCTT
>NZ_BAAANS010000167.1:0-827 GCF_039529925.1 Kitasatospora saccharophila
TGGGCGCCGCGTCCGGTGCCGACCAGCAGGGCGGTGGGGGTGGCCAGGCCGAGGGCGCACGGGCAGGCGATGATCAGCACCGCCACGGCCGCGGTGAACGCGGCGCTCCAGCCCTCGCCGGTGCCCAGCCAGTAGCCGAGGGTGGCCAGCGCCAGGGTGATCACGATCGGCACGAAGACGGCGGAGATCCGGTCGGCGAGGCGCTGGGCGGCGGCCTTGCCGTTCTGGGCGTCCTCCACCAGCGTGGCCATCCGGGCGAGTTGGGTGTCGGCGCCGATCCGGGTGGCTTCGACGACCAGTCGCCCGCCGGCGTTGACGGTCGCGCCGGTGACGCTGTCGCCCGGGGCGACCTCGACGGGGACGGATTCGCCGGTGAGCATCGAGGCGTCCACCGCGGAGTTCCCCTCGATGACGGTGCCGTCGGTGGCGACCTTCTCGCCGGGGCGCACCACGAACCGGTCCCCGACGGCCAGTTGTCCGACCGGCACCCGGGTCTCCCGGCCGTCGCGCAGCACGGTGACGTCCTTGGCACCGAGTTCGAGCAGCGCCTTCAGCGCGGCGCCCGCGGTCCGCTTCGAGCGGGCCTCGAAGTAGCGTCCGGCCAGGATGAACGCGGTGACGCCGGCCGCCGCCTCCAGGTAGATGTTCGAGGCGCCGTCCGAGCGGGCGACGGTGAACTCGAAGCCGTGCCGCATCCCGGTCATGCCCGCGTCGCCGAAGAACAGCGCCCACACCGACCAGCCGAAGGCGGCCAGGGTGCCGAGCGAGACCAGGGTGTCCATGGTCGCGGCGCCGTGCCGGGCGTTGGTCCAGGCGGCCCGGTGGAA
>NZ_BAAANS010000168.1:0-773 GCF_039529925.1 Kitasatospora saccharophila
GGGTGTCGTCGCGCTCATGCGGGCATCACCGGTTGCATGGTCAGGCCGGTCTGCACCGGCAGGCCGAATCGGAGGTTGGTCGCCTGCAGCGCCTGGCCGGCCGCGCCCTTGACCATGTTGTCCAGCGCCGCCAGCACCACGATCCGCCCGCCCTCCTCGTCGTGCAGGACGGTCACGTCGCAGTAGTTGGACCCCAGCACCGCCTGCGGGTCGGGCACCGGGATCAGCGTCTCGTTGGACCGGCGCACCCGCACGAACGGATGGTCCTTGTAGAAGCGCAGGTACGCCCGCTGCAGGGTGCGCGCGTCCACCGCGTCGTCGGTGAACACGTAACTGCTGGCCATCAGCCCGCGCACGTGCGAGACCCCGTACGCCGACATGCTCAGCGACCGCACACCGCCCGGCTTGCCCCGGTCCAGGAAGTCCTTGACCTCGGCCGCGTGCCGGTGCCCGGCCGGCGCGTAGGGCGCGATGGCCCCGCTGCGCAGCGGGTGCAGGTTGGCGGTGCGCAGTTCGAGGCCGCCGCCGCTGGAGCCGGTCTTGCCGTCCACCACCACGGTCCTCAAATCCAGGCCCAGCGAGAGGACCAGCGGGGCGAGCCCGAGGGTGATCGCGGTGGCGAAGCAGCCGGGCAGCGAGATCAGCGCGGCCCCGGCGAGCTGGTCGCCGACCAGCTCGGGCACGCCGTAGACGAAGCGGTCGGCCAGCTCCTCCGTCCGCCGCGCCTTGGGGTACCAGCGCCGGTGCACTTCGGGGTCGCGGATCCGGAAGGC
>NZ_BAAANS010000169.1:0-744 GCF_039529925.1 Kitasatospora saccharophila
GAGGCCGGCGTGCTGGCCCGGCGGATCGGTCTGCCCGGCGCGCTGGGCACGGTTGCAGCCCAGAGTGACGGGGTCTATACAGGTGTACTTGTGGGCGATATGCTGCACGGCCCGGCCAAGGCGGAAGCCGTCCGGGCGCTGGCCAAGCACGAGGAGCTGGACCTGACCGCGTGCTCGGCGTACTCGGACTCGGTGAACGACTTGCCGATGCTGGAAATGGTGGGGAATCCGTGGGCGATCAATCCTGACAGCAGGCTGCGGCGGCATGCCCGGACGGCCGGCTGGCAGGTCCGGGACTACCGGACCGGACGGAGGGCGACGCGCCTTCTCCTGTTGACAGCGGGTGCTTCAGGCGTAACGCTCGGTGCTGTCTCAGCCGCTGTGGCCATCCAACGATGTCTCAGTCGGGGATGTGCAAGTCGTAGACGTGTCAGTTGAAACGGGGAGAGATCTTGACGACGCCGGAGCCGAGCCCGGACGGGATGAGACGTGCAGAACTCGTCGATCGCGCCCAGGCTGGAGACGTCGGTGCATTCGGTGAGCTGTACGACGAGTACTCGCTCACCGTCTATCGCTACATCTACGCGCGGGTGTCGTCCTCGGCCCTGGCCGAGGACCTGACCAGCGAGACCTTCGACCGGGCGCTGCGCGCGCTGGACTCGTTCACCTGGCAGGGCCGCGACTTCGGCGCCTGGCTGGTGACCATCGCCCGCAACCTGGTCACCGATCACTACAAGTCGGGCC
>NZ_BAAANS010000170.1:0-738 GCF_039529925.1 Kitasatospora saccharophila
GTTCAGCGGGTCGTAGCCGTGGGCCCGCAACCAGTTGTTGATCATGCCGGTGCCGCCGAGCACCTGCTGGAAGACGGCGACCACGATCACCCAGGACATGAAGTGCGGGACGTAGATGATCGTCTGGACGATCTGCCGGAGCTTGTTCGACAGCAGGCTGTGCAGGACCAGCGCGACCACGATCGGCGCCGGGAAGACGATGACGGTCTGGATCAGGGTGAGGACCAGCGTGTTCTTGACCGCGTTGAGGAACTCGGGGTCGCCGTTGAAGACGATGGAGAAGTTCTCGACGCCCGACCACAGGCTCTGCCCGACGCCCAGGTACGGCTGGTAGTCCTGGAAGGCAATGACGTTGCCCCACAGCGGGTAGTACTGGAAGGCGAAAATGACCAGCATTCCGGGAATGGCCAGCAGGAGGACTGGATAATCCCGTCGTAATCGCTCGCGGAAAGAAAGTTTTCGGCTGCGGGCGGCATCGCTCATAGGCGCTCCCGGGGTCAATCAATAAAATGTGATCGATCCACTTCTGATCCGGTAGCTAACCGCAGCCGCGTGAGGGTGTCAACCCTTCGGGCCGGTATCGGACACCGTCGGTTCAAACGTTGTAGACGCCGCGGGATCGGCTAACGTGTGTGGCGCCGCCGGCGAACAGCCGGGCGTTCAGTTGGGGAGGCGGGGACGGTGGAGCCGAAGAAACCGGCGACGATCCATCAGCTGGCGCAGCTGGCCGGGGTGTCG
>NZ_BAAANS010000171.1:0-713 GCF_039529925.1 Kitasatospora saccharophila
CCCCGGCCGACTTCGTCCGCGGCCGCTACGGCTCGCGCGGCCTGTCGGTGGTGGTGGCGCTCACCGGCATCCTGGCCACCATGCCGTACATCGCGCTCCAACTGGTCGGCATCCAGGCCGTGCTGGACACCCTCGGGGTCGGCGGCAGCGGCAACTGGTTCCTCCAGGACCTGCCGCTGTTCATCGCCTTCGGCGTACTGGCCGCGTACACCTACTCCTCCGGCCTGCGGGCCCCGGCGCTGATCGCGTTCGTCAAGGACGCGCTGATCTACATCGTGATCGCGGTCGCGGTGATCTACATCCCGACCCGGCTGGGCGGGTTCGGCCACATCTTCGACGCCGCGCAGCACAAGTTCGCCACCCCCGGTGCCAACGGCAAGCCCAGCGGTTCGCTGGTGGTCGGGCCGACCGGCCAGTGGGCGTACGCGACGCTGGCGTTCGGCTCGGCGCTGGCGCTGTTCATGTACCCGCACTCGGTGACCGGCGTGCTGGCGTCGAAGTCCCGCAACACGGTGCGCCGGAACATGGCGATCATGCCCGCGTACTCGCTGATGCTGGGCCTGCTGGCGCTGCTGGGCTTCATGGCGATCGCGGCCGGGATCGGCAAGGGCACCAAGGGCTTCAACAGCCAGTTGGCGGTGCCGCAGCTGTTCGCCGACATGTTCCCGTCCTGGTTCACCGGGGTGGCGTTCGCGGCGATCGGCATCGGGGCG
>NZ_BAAANS010000172.1:0-713 GCF_039529925.1 Kitasatospora saccharophila
CCCCGGCCGACTTCGTCCGCGGCCGCTACGGCTCGCGCGGCCTGTCGGTGGTGGTGGCGCTCACCGGCATCCTGGCCACCATGCCGTACATCGCGCTGCAACTGGTCGGCATCCAGGCCGTGCTGGACACCCTCGGGGTCGGCGGCAGCGGCAACTGGTTCCTCCGGGACCTGCCGCTGTTCGTCGCCTTCGGCGTGCTGGCCGCGTACACCTACTCGGCGGGGCTGCGGGCCCCGGCGCTGATCGCGTTCGTCAAGGACGCGCTGGTGTACGTGGTGATCCTGGTGGCGGTGGTCTACGTCCCGATGCGGCTGGGCGGCTACGGGAGCGTGTTCGCGGCGGCGGCGCGGAAGTTCGCGGTGCCGGGACCGACCGGCGGGCCGAGCGGCTCGCTGCTGCTGGGGACCTCGGGGCAGTGGACGTACGCGACGCTGGCGTTCGGCTCGGCGCTGGCGCTGTTCATGTACCCGCACACGGTGACCGGCGTGCTGGCGTCGAAGTCGCGCACCACGGTGCGCCGGAACATGGCGATCCTGCCCGCGTACTCGCTGGTGCTGGGCCTGCTGGCGCTGCTGGGGTTCCTGGCGATCGCGGCGGGGGTGGGGGCGGGGGTGCCGGGCTTCAACAGCCAGTTGGCGGTGCCGCAGCTGTTCGCCGACATGTTCCCGTCCTGGTTCACCGGGGTGGCGTTCGCGGCGATCGGCATCGGGGCG
>NZ_BAAANS010000173.1:0-687 GCF_039529925.1 Kitasatospora saccharophila
CCCCCCCAGATCGCTGCCGCCTTTTTTCGCAGAACAAGGAGCGCTGCGGTTTCGGCCAATGCGCGGTCTTTGCGGGCCAATTCCCGCTCCAAATCCTTGACCCGCTTTTTTTCTTCTTTGGTCGCGCGACCAAGACGCGCACTACTGGCACGATCCCAGTCATTCGCCTGCTCACAGGCCGCACGCCACGCTGCAATCTGCGCTGGAAAAAGCCCGCGCTTGCGGCAGTATTCGGCCAGATCGGCTTCGTTCAGCGCCGCCGTTTCCAGAACCGCCGCGAACTTATCACGCGAGGACCAGCCCTCGGGCCCAGCATCAGCGTCAGGCATAAGCTGCCCCTTGCCGCGCGCCTCAGCCCGCCACTTGTGCAATGTCGCCTCGGAAATCCCCTCCTCCTGCGACAACTGCCGTATGGCCACGTTGTTCGGCGGCAGCATCCGCTTCAGCACCGTCGATTTTCGTTCCGGTGAATATCCCAAATCATCTTCCTATCCCGCCCACCTGAGAAATAGAGGAAAAGTAGAGCGGCGGACAACTACCCTGACACAGGGGGCACCTTCACGTTCACGCGGAAGTTCTCTCGGACGAGCTTGGCATGCAGCATGCGATAGCCATACCTCCTGTGTTTGCCCGACAGGGTGATCAGGCGCTCTCTCAGCCGCGCGTGGCGGTCTGGCCGAGCTTGAT
>NZ_BAAANS010000174.1:0-683 GCF_039529925.1 Kitasatospora saccharophila
GTACCAGTGAGGAGGTTCACTGCCGGACGGTGCATCACCCCTGGACCCACGCGGTCCTGTCTGAGAGGCCTCACCCGGCTGGTCAGGCCGGCAGCGTGCAAGTTGCGGTCGCGGCGATCCCGCGCTCGAACCCCCGAGGAGTGCATGTGAGTGAGTCGGTGCCGGGCCTTGCCCCGGAAGTGTTCGCGCCCGTCGAGGCGCCGGTCAGTCCCCCACAGGCCTCCGAGGAGGTCGAGTTCGTCCAGCTGCTGACGCCCGAAGGTGAGCGCGTCGAGCACCCGGACTACTCGTTCGACCTCGACGACGAGGCGATCAAGGGCTTCTACCGGGACATGACCCTGGTCCGCCGGATCGACACCGAGGCGACCGCGCTGCAGCGCCAGGGCGAGCTGGGTCTGTGGGCCTCGCTGCTCGGCCAGGAAGCGGCGCAGATCGGCTCCGGCCGCGCGCTGAACTCCAAGGACATGGTCTTCCCGACCTACCGCGAGCACGGCGTCGCGTTCTGCCAGGGCGTCAACCCGCTGAACCTACTCGGCCTGTTCCGCGGCGTCGACCAGGGCGCCTGGGACCCCCGGGACAACAACTTCCACCTCTACACGATCGTGATCGGCGCCCAGACGCTGCACGCGACCGGGTACGCGATGGGCCAGCAGCGCGACCACGCGGTCGGCGACCCGGAGACC
>NZ_BAAANS010000175.1:0-681 GCF_039529925.1 Kitasatospora saccharophila
CGTCCACCCGCCCCGTACTGACGGCACGCCGACGGCTGAGCTCGGCGTGATCGGTGGTTCGGGTCTGTACGCGTTGCTCGACGAGGTCGTCGAGGTGCATGTGGAGACGCCGTACGGGCCGCCGTCCGATGCGTTGTTCGTCGGTGAGGTGGCGGGTCGGCGGGTGGCGTTCTTGCCCCGGCACGGTCGGGGGCACCGTCTGCCGCCGCACCGGATCAACTACCGGGCCAACGTGTGGGCGCTGCACGCGCTGGGGGTGCGTCAGGTGCTCGGGCCGTGCGCGGTGGGCGGTCTGCGTCCCGAGTACGGGCCGGGCACCCTGCTGGTGCCGGACCAGTTCGTGGACCGCACGTCGGGGCGGGTGCAGACGTACTACGACGGGCGGGTGCTGCCGGACGGGTCGGTGCCGGAGGTGGTGCACGTCTCGATGGCCGATCCCTACTGTCCGGACGGTCGGGGGGCCGTGCTGGCCGCAGCCCGGGACCTGGCGTGGGAGCCGGTGGACGGCGGCACCCTGGTGGTGATCGAGGGGCCGCGCTTCTCCACCCGGGCGGAGTCGCGCTGGTTCGCCGCCAGTGGCTGGTCGGTGGTCGGGATGACCGGTCACCCGGAGGCCGTCCTGGCCCGCGAACTCGGGCTCTGCTACACCTCGTTGGCCCTGGTGACGGACCTGGACGCGGG
>NZ_BAAANS010000176.1:0-661 GCF_039529925.1 Kitasatospora saccharophila
TGTTGGGTGAGTGGGCTTCGACGGGGCGGGAGTTGCCGTCGGCGTCGGTGGCGGAGCTGTTGGCGGAGCGGGCGGTTTCGGTGCCGGAGGAGACGGCGCTGGTGTTCGGTGCGCAGTCCTGGTCGTACGCGGAGTTGGACGCGCGGGTGGACCGGTTGGCGCGGTTGTTCGCGGCGCGGGGGGCGGGTCCGGAGTCGGTGGTGGCGTTGGGGTTGCCGCGTTCGTTGGAGATGGTGGCGGCGCTGTTCGCGGTGCTGCGGGCGGGTGCGGCGTACCTGCCGCTCGAACTCGACTATCCGGCGGACCGGTTGGCGTTCATGGTGGAGGACGCCGCCCCCGTCGTCCTGGTCACCGACTCCGCCACCGCCGCCCTGCTGCCCGCCCACCCCGGCACCGTCCTGCTCGACGACCCCTCCGTCCGGGCCGAACTGGCCGCGTTCCCCGCCGAGCCCTACCGGGTGCCCTACGAGCCGGACGCGGCGGCGTACGTGATCTTCACGTCGGGTTCGACGGGTCGGCCGAAGGGGGTGGTGACGCCCTACCACGGTCTGACCAACATGCAGTTGAACCACCGGGAGGCGATCTTCGACCCGGTGGTGGCCTCGGCCGGCGGCCGTCGGCTGCGGATCGCGCACACCGTCTCGTTCTCCTTCGACATGTC
>NZ_BAAANS010000177.1:0-660 GCF_039529925.1 Kitasatospora saccharophila
CGTCCAGGCGTAGGACCACTGCCGCCACAGGTCGGGTCCGGCGTCGGCGGCCAACTCGGCTTGCTGCCACGGGCCTTCGTCGATGCGGAGTTCGACGGCGGCGATGCCGCGGTGGGTGGCCCAGGCGGTGCCGGCGATGTCGACGGGGCCGGCGGGGATCTTGGCGAACGGTGCGGGGACCTCGATCCGGGAGGCGGTGCGGACGGTGCCGGTGCGGTCCCAGCCGCGTCGTACCCAGTACGGGTCGAAGGCGGTGAAGGTGGTGACCTCCAGGTCGATCAGCCATTTGGTGGCGGAGGTGTAGCCGTAGAAGCCGGGGACGACGGTGCGGCAGGGGAAGCCGTGCGCGGGCGGCAGGGCCTCGCCGTTCATGGCGAGGGCGAGCAGGGCGTGGCGGCCGTCCAGGACGGACTCCAGCGGGGTGCCGATGGTCATGCCGTCCTTCGAGCGTCCGACCAGTTGGTCGGCTCCGGGGCGGACCCCGGCGCGGCGCAGCAGGGCGGGCAGTGAGGCGCCCAGCCAGCGGGCGGTGCCGACGTAGGGGCCGCCGACCTCGTTGGAGACGCAGGACAGGGTGTGGTCGAGTTCTTCGAGGGGTTCGCGCAGCAGGTCGTCGAAGGTGAGCAACTGCGGCCGGTCCACCAGGCCGTGGATGCGCAG
>NZ_BAAANS010000178.1:0-651 GCF_039529925.1 Kitasatospora saccharophila
CTTGCGCCACCAGCCGGTTGTCGCCGGTGAGCAGGACGGGGCGCAGGCCCAGGGCGCGCAGTTCGGCGATCGCCTCCGCGCTGCTCGGCTTCACCGCATCGGCGACCTCAAGGACGGCCCGGGCCGTCCCGTCCCAGCCGACCGCGATCGCGGTCCGCCCGGCCCGCTCGGCCGCGGCCTTCGCCGCCAGCAGCCCGGCCGGCAGGTGCTGCGCCCAGTCGGCGAGCAGTGCCTCGCGCCCGGCGACCACCGCGTGCCCCTCCACCACGCCCTGCACGCCCAGGCCGGGGACGTTCTCGAAGTCCTCGACGGCGGGCAGGTCGCCGAACCGCTCCTGTGCGGCGGTGGCGACGGCTTGGGCGATGGGGTGTTCGGAGGCGTGTTCCAGGGCGCCGGTCAGCCGCAGTGCTTCGTCCTGGGTGGTGTCTTCGGTGGTGTGGACGGCGAGCAGGGTCATTCGGCCGGTGGTGACGGTGCCGGTCTTGTCGAGGACGACGGTGTCGGCTTTGCGGGTGTTCTCCAGCACTTCCGGGCCCTTGATCAGGATGCCGAGCTGGGCGCCGCGTCCGGTGCCGACCAGCAGGGCGGTGGGGGTGGCCAGGCCGAGGGCGCACGGGCAGGCGATGATCAGCACCGCCACGGCCGCGGTGA
>NZ_BAAANS010000179.1:0-642 GCF_039529925.1 Kitasatospora saccharophila
CTTGCGCCACCAGCCGGTTGTCGCCGGTGAGCAGGACGGGGCGCAGGCCCAGGGCGCGCAGTTCGGCGATCGCCTCCGCGCTGCTCGGCTTCACCGCGTCGGCGACCTCAAGGACGGCCCGGGCCGTCCCGTCCCAGCCGACCGCGATCGCGGTCCGCCCGGCCCGCTCGGCGGCGGTTCCGGCGGCGGCCAGGGCGGGTGGCAGGGGGGTGTCGAGCAGGACGGCGCGGCCGGCCAGGACGGTGCGGCCGTCGACGGTGCCCTGGACGCCGAGGCCGGGCCGGTTGCGGAAGTCCTCGACGGCGGGCAGGTCGCCGAGGCGTTCCCGCGCGGCGGTGGCGACGGCTTGGGCGATGGGGTGTTCGGAGGCGTGTTCCAGGGCGCCGGCCAGGCGCAGTGCTTCGTCCCGGGTGGTGTCTTCGGTGGTGTGGACGGCGAGCAGGGTCATCCGGCCGGTGGTGACGGTGCCGGTCTTGTCGAGGACGACGGTGTCGGCCTTGCGGGTGTTCTCCAGCGCTTCCGGGCCCTTGATCAGGATGCCGAGTTGGGCGCCGCGTCCGGTGCCGACCAGCAGGGCGGTGGGGGTGGCCAGGCCGAGGGCGCACGGGCAGGCGATGATCAGCACCGCCACGGCCGCGGTGA
>NZ_BAAANS010000180.1:0-640 GCF_039529925.1 Kitasatospora saccharophila
CGCCGCCGCCGGCGGGGCTTGCGCCTCCGCGCGGTGGGCTCGCCGTCCGTGGACTGCTGGTCCGTGGATTGCTCCACCGGGGGTTGCCCGTCCAGCGCCTGCCCGGCTTGCTGGTCCGTGATTGGCTCCGGCGGGGTCGCCTGCCGGGCGACCGGGGTCGGGAGGTCAGCCGGTGCGTCCGGCGTGGTGGTGCTGCTCGCCTCGTACTGCTGGCGAGGTGAGCACACGTCCGCTCGGCTGCACGCGCAACGACGACCAGAGGCAGCAAGCCGTACGACGACGGTGTCGCTCGGGACGTTGTGCCCGACCACGACGCCGTCCCCGGCGGGCGTCTCCACCGGCGTACCGACCGAAGGTGCCTTGGCGTTGAACTCCTGGTACAGCGGGTGCTCGTACTTCAAGCAGCACATCAACCGGCCGCACGCGCCCGAGATCTTCAGTGGGTTCAGCGGCAGGTCCTGGTCCTTCGCCATCCGCACGCTGACCGGCTCGAAGTCCTTCAGGAACGTCGCGCAGCACAGGTCACGCCCGCACGGCCCGATCCCGCCCTGCAGCCGGGCCTCGTCGCGAGCGCCGACCTGGCGCAGCTCGATCCGGGCGCGCAGTCCGCGGGCGAGGTCGCGGACCAGCTCCCGGAAGT
>NZ_BAAANS010000181.1:0-330 GCF_039529925.1 Kitasatospora saccharophila
CGCGGAGGGGCTGACCGTGGCTGACGCCGCCACCGGCACGTCGGAGCCGGCGGACCCGCTCGCCGCGGAGCCGGGCAGCGAGCCGATGGACACGCCGACCGGCGGAACCCCACCTGGAGGTGGCGACGGCGTCGGCGACGTCGAAGACGCTGAATCCCACGCCCCCGGCGGCACGGCGGGGTCGGGCTCCGATCCCGGAACGGACGCGTTCGATGACGCCTTCGAGGGCTCCCAGTTCGAGAGCGCAGGCGTCGAGGACGAGGCCGATCTCGCGTCGGAGGTGGCCGCGCTCCGGGAGACCGTCGAGACGCAGTCCGCCCGACTCGACCG
>NZ_BAAANS010000181.1:340-627 GCF_039529925.1 Kitasatospora saccharophila
GCCGCGGCAGGTAGCTCTCGACAGGTCGTTCTCGGCAGGTCCCTCCCCGCCGGTCACCTTTCGGACGCACGAGGAGCCGAAGGGGCCCAGCTCCCCGGCTTCGAAGCGGACGAAGTGGCCGGTTGAGATGCTCGCCCCGCACCGCCGACACTCGAACTCGCCCTCGCGAGTGACGACCTGACTCTCGAAGTCAACGTAGGTGCCGCCGCGACGAACGCGGAGGCGGGCGTCCTCGCGTTCGATCACGCCGCGCTTCTCGGCGACATCGAGGATCTCTCGGGTCAACG
>NZ_BAAANS010000182.1:0-616 GCF_039529925.1 Kitasatospora saccharophila
GACGTCACGCTGCTCGAAAGGGTCCTCAGTGGACTTCGCAAGCTCTAACGCGGCCGCCGCCCCCAGCCGCGCCACCACCTCCGCCAAGATCGTCGTCGCGGGCGGCTTCGGCGTGGGCAAGACGACGCTCGTCGGCGCGGTCTCCGAGATCAACCCCCTGCGCACCGAAGCCGTCATGACCAGCGCCTCCGCCGGCATCGACGACCTCAGCCACGTCTCCGGCAAGACGACCACCACCGTCGCCATGGACTTCGGCCGCATCACCCTCGACGAGGACCTCATCCTCTACCTGTTCGGCACCCCCGGACAGGACCGCTTCTGGTTCATGTGGGACGACCTCGTCCGCGGAGCCATCGGCGCCGTCGTCCTCGTCGACACCCGCCGCCTCGCCGACTGCTTCCCCGCCCTCGACTACTTCGAGAACAGCGGCCTCCCCTTCGTCGTCGCCCTCAACGGCTTCGACGGACAACAGGCCCACACCCCCGAAGAAGTCCGCGAAGCACTCCAACTCAACACCGAGATCCCCATCATCACCCTCGACGCCCGACGCCGGGACAGCGCCAAGAGCGCCCTCATCACCCTCGTCGAACACGCCCTCCTCGCCCGACTGCGGTGA
>NZ_BAAANS010000183.1:0-605 GCF_039529925.1 Kitasatospora saccharophila
AGCGGCCTGAGGTCCGTAAGGCCCGCCATGACTGGGTCATGCGCCGCCAGCCCTTCATGCGTAACCTGTTGCCACGCATAGGGTTTATCGATGAGACTTCTCTGAAGACGAATATGGCCAAGACCACTGGCTGGTCTGCAAAGGGCGCGCGCCTGATCGACCATGCGCCGTTCGGTCACTGGAACACCCAGACCTTCATCGCGGCCCTGCGCCATGACAGGCTGGACGCGCCTTGGGTCATCGATGGCGCGATGAACCGTGAGATGTTCGAGCTTTACGTCGAAACCCAGCTCGCCCCGACCCTGAACAAGGGCGACGTGATCATACTGGACAACCTGTCATCCCACAAAAGCCCCAAGGCCGCGCAGACCATGCGCGATGTTGGCGCGTGGTTTCTGTTCCTTCCACCCTACAGCCCCGACCTGAACCCGATCGAGATGGCATTCGCGAAGCTCAAGGCCCTGATAAGGCGTGCAGCTGCAAGGACATACGATGACCTTTGGCGCGCCACAGGGCATGTCTGCGACCTATTCACCGAAGAGGAATGCTACAACTTCTTCAAGGCTGCTGGATATGAAGCCGATTGAACGCAACACGCTCTAGCG
>NZ_BAAANS010000184.1:0-599 GCF_039529925.1 Kitasatospora saccharophila
GTCCTGCGGATCGGCATCGGCGGGCCGGTGGGCTCCGGCAAGACCGCGCTGATCGAGGCGCTGGTGCCGGAGCTGATCGCCCGCGGCCACCGCCCGGCGGTGATCACCAACGACATCTACACCCAGGAGGACGCCCAGCACGTGCGCCGCACCCTGGCCGGGGTCCTGGACCCCGAGCTGGTGGTCGGCGTGGAGACCGGCGCCTGTCCGCACACCGCCGTCCGCGACGACCCGACGATGAACCTGGCCGCCGGGGCCGAACTCCTGGAGCGCTTCCCCGAGGTCGACACCCTGCTGTACGAGTCCGGCGGCGACAACCTCACCCTCACCTTCAGCCCCGTCCTGGCCGACGTGTTCGTGTTCGTGCTGGACACCGCCGAGGGCGAGAAGATGCCCCGCAAGCGCGGCCCCGGCATCACCGAGTCCGACCTGCTCGTCATCAACAAGATCGACATCGCCCGGTACGTGCGCACCGACCTCGCGGTGATGGAGGCCGACGCCCACCGGGTCCGCGAGGGCAAGCCCGTCATCCTCACCAACTCGCTGGAGGGCACCGGCATCGCCGAACTCGCCGCCTTCCTCGGCAGCCGGCGCAAGGC
>NZ_BAAANS010000185.1:0-597 GCF_039529925.1 Kitasatospora saccharophila
GCCGACGGTACGGCGGCCGGTGGCGCGTCCGTGGTGTCGACGACCGGATCGGTCGACGCGGTGATGTACGTGTCGTCGTCGCGGCTGATGTACGGGACGGACGCGTCGGCCTGGTCGCTCTGCGGTTCGTGCAGGAGGATCCAGGAGATCGGGGTGATCACCAGGATCACGGATGCGATGGCGATCAGCGGACGGGGGACCCGCGACGGTTGCGGGGCGGCCCTCCTGCTGCGCCGGCGCCGAGCGGTGGCTCCGGGCTCTGACATGTACCTGCGTGTTCCCTTCACGGTCGCCCCACGACGTGCCTCGTTCGTCTCACCGGGCGCCGGTGAGGGGCGGTCGGTGAGGTGCAAGGACGGATCTACCCCCTGCGTTCACCGGCCAAGCGGCCGGCGGCTGTTGCTGTTCGACAAACTGCACCGGCTCCACAGTGGGGCGGCGACAAAACATTGTCCTGACAAATTAGCGACCGCGTGTCGCGCTCGACAAGCGGAGAGGATCAGCTGCTGACCCGACCGAAGTCCTGGACCCAGCTGCCCGGGCCCCACTCCTGCTTGACCTGGCCGTCGTCGTACCCGATGCCGATCCGGTTGAACT
>NZ_BAAANS010000186.1:0-592 GCF_039529925.1 Kitasatospora saccharophila
CCTGCTCGCCGGCCGCTACCGGATCGCCGAGCTGCTCGCGGAGATCGACGGTGCGCGGGTGTGGCGGGCAGTGGACGAGGTGCTCAGCCGAGCGGTCGTCGTGGACGTCCTCCCGGTGGGCGACCCCCGGACCAACGTCCTCTTCGACGCGGCCCGGCGTGCCGCGGCCGCGAACGACCCCCGCTTCCTGCGCGTGCTCGACTGCGACGTCTTCGAAGGTGTCACCTACTGCGTGCGCGAGTGGGCCGGCGGCCGCCCGCTGGAGCGGATGCTCGGCGCCGGACCGCTGACCGGCCAGCAGGCCGGCTGGCTGGCCCGCGAGGTCTCCGAAGCGCTCGAGAACCTGCACCGCACCGGTCACTCGCACGGCTCGATCAGCCCGGCCACGGTCGTCGTCACCGATGCCGGTGCGATCAAGGTGGTCGGGCTCGCCACCGAAGCCGCGCTGCGCTCCACCGGCCCCGGTACGCCGGAGCAGGACGTCCGAGCGCTCGGTGAGCTCCTCTACGCGTCGCTGACCGGCCGCTGGCCCGGACCGGCTCCGGCCTGGGGGCTGCAGCCCGCTCCGGTCGAGCACGGCCGACTGCTCAGC
>NZ_BAAANS010000187.1:0-588 GCF_039529925.1 Kitasatospora saccharophila
CTCCTGAGAGATCAGCATCGTGAAGCTCTGCCCCGGACAAGTTTGCATTCTGTAGATCACTATTTGCAAGATTACAATTGTCAAGAATTGTATTTGAGAGATCAACCCGAGGAGCGACAGTTAAATTATGAAAGTCTATATCTCGTAAATCAGTATTCTGCATATTCCCGCCAGAAATATCCGTCTCCCCAAGTAATATCCCAGAGAGATCGCATTCTCGCAGGTCCACTCCTGAAAGGTTGGATTTCCATAGATTAGCCCCTGAAAGGTTAGCACCACGTAGATTTGCGCCTGATAGATTTGCGCCGTAGAGAGTTGCGTTGGACAAATCTGCCCACCGTAGATCCGCTTCCGAAAGATTAGAATATCTGAGATCAGCACCTGACAAGTTAGTGTTTAGAAGGTTTGAGCGGGAGAAATCAACTTTGTGGAGAGAATATCCAGAAAATGAAAGTTTATTTTTTATTTTTATTCCGGAAAGTTGTGCTCCATCAATTACCTGGTTATCAGGTGAAGACCTATCATTACAGTCGATTGAGTCCCTAGATTTCTGAAGATCTTCAACTGACTTTTCTATTTCATCTGAAT
>NZ_BAAANS010000188.1:0-580 GCF_039529925.1 Kitasatospora saccharophila
AGGACGTCGATCCGCTCCCCGGTCTCGGCGTCGATGATCACGGTCGCGTAGCGGTGCCGGCGCTTGAGGGCGAAGTCGTCGACTCCGAGCACCCGCGGCACCCGCGGCGACGGCAGTGGCTGGCGCATGAGCAGGCGCAGAGCGGTCGAGTGAGAGATCGCGCAGGCCAGCGCGCGGGAGAGGCGGGCGCCCGCCCGGCCCGCTAACTCCTTGACCACCGCGCCGAGTTGGTCGGAAAGGCGCCTGGTGCGGCGCTGGTAGCGCTCCACCACGCCGGGGACCTGCTCGCGGAACGTCTGCCGCGGGCAGCCGAGCACCGGGCACACCAGCCGCCGCAGGCGCACCGACACCACCACCCGCCGCCCGTCCACCGGAACGTCCGCGACCCTTCGTCCGTGGAACCCGTGCACCCGCCCCGTCGGCTCACCGCACACCGGGCACGGCACCGGATCGTCCCGGGTTCGAGCCGACACCCAGATCACCTCGCCCTCGTCCGCCACACCCTCGACGACCAGGGCCGACAGACCCGAAAACACCACGCCCACAAGATCGTTGACATCACGCACACCGTGCCAACGAC
>NZ_BAAANS010000189.1:0-565 GCF_039529925.1 Kitasatospora saccharophila
TCGTCGTTGACGGATGCTCAGTGGGCTGTGATCGAGCCGCTGCTGCCGCGGCGCGATCCGCGCCGGGCGGGCCGGCCGCTGAAGTTCCCGCGTCGGCTGGTCGTGGACACCGTGCTGTACGTCCTGGTCACGGGTTGCGCCTGGAGGCTGGTTCCGCGCGATCTGGCGCCGTGGGACGCGGCCTACCGGTGGTTTCGGGCCTGGAGTGCGGACGGGACCTGGAGCCGGGTCCACGACGCGCTGCGCGAGAAGGTGCGTGCGGCCGACGGACGCGATCCGCAGCCCTCGGCGGCGGTGCTGGACTCGCAGTCCGTCCGCAGCCACCAGGGCGGGCAGGCTGTCGGTTACGACGCGGGCAAGCGGGTCCGGGGGCGCAAGCGGCATCTGCTGGTGGACACCTGCGGCCTCGTCCTGCGGGCGGTGGTGCACTCGGCCTCGGTGCAGGACCGGGCGGGCGCGAAGCTGGTCCTAGCCGGCATCCGGGAGCTGTTCCCGCAGGTCGGGCTGGTCTGGGTCGACGGCGGCTACGTCAACTCCGTGGACGCGGGCCTGGTCGGCTGGGCGG
>NZ_BAAANS010000190.1:0-563 GCF_039529925.1 Kitasatospora saccharophila
CCTGGATCACCGAGCGCAAGCTGCCCTGGCGGATCGTCGCGCTCGGTGCCATGGCCGGTGCGTTCTTCCTGGCCGCCACAGTCGCTCTGACCGGCAGCACGGGCGGCAGCCGGATTCAGATCCTGGCGGCCCTCCGTGTGCAGCCCTACTACGCGTCGGTCTCCGGTGACCACTCCTACCCGGCGACCGGGGGCTGGGTGCTGCCGTCGATCGCCACCGGTGAGCCGCGGCTGCTGCTGTTCGCCGCAAGCCTGCTGGCCTACTACCTGCTGATCAACTCGGCCCGCCTGCTCTCCCTGCTCAGTACGACGACCAGCCCGTCGCGCCGCGACCCGGCGTACTGGTGGCTGTCGGGCTGTGTCGTCGCGGGGACCGGCATCACGCTGGTGTTCTCCCACACGGGCTACTCGGAGTACCACTTCCTCCGGACCGTCACAGCGATCGGAGTGGTCGGCACGGTCGCCTTTGCCTCGACTCTGGTCGACGGGACGACCCGGTGGCGGCCGGTCCTGGTCGCCGCGGTCGCGGGCTACGCCACGGCTCTGCTGATCCGGCTGCTGTGG
>NZ_BAAANS010000191.1:0-560 GCF_039529925.1 Kitasatospora saccharophila
GAGCCCTTTCCCTTTTCCCAGTTCAGCTCCCGCCCGACGAGCTTGTACCGCTACCACCTCCAGGACGGAGCATCCCGCACGTGAGCACCGACAGCCGCAATCCAGCTGCGCCCTCGTCCACCATCGGATCGCCGGACGTGCACCACTCAGCAACCGGTGACGAAGGGCGGGAGTCACGCTCGGCGGCGCCGACGCAGGGCGCGGTGCGGGGGTTGGTGAGTGGTGCAGGTCCGCTCCCGACGTCGGATGGCATGGGGGCCAGGGATGCGGCCGACGCGGTTCCCGGTGATCTGGCGATGGCGCGCCGGCTGTGGCCGTTCCTGCTGGCGTCGACGGTGAGCCTGATCCCGTTCACGGTGTTCGGGATGTACCTGGTGCCGATCGCGGACACGGCGGGCGGCAGTGTGGCGGAGATCGGCGGGTTGCGGGGGCTCGGTGGTCTGGCCGCGCTGGTGGTTGGCTTCGCGCTGGCGCCGTTGATCGATCGGCTGGCGCGTGAGCTGGTCGCGGCCGGTGGGCTCGCACTGCTGGGTCTGTCGGCCCTGTTGGGTGCTGTGGGC
>NZ_BAAANS010000192.1:0-552 GCF_039529925.1 Kitasatospora saccharophila
GCACTCCGGCGGGCGCGGTGTGCGACGACGCGCACTTCAAGGTGGAGAACGCGCCGTGGTGGCCGGACGTCCCGGTCGACCTGAACTGCGCGCAGGGGGCGACCTGCACCAACCACGCGCCCTCGTTCTGGTCCCGCAAGCGGCTGTCGTCGGTGACCACGCAGGTGCGGGTGGGGGGGACGGTGCAGCAGGTCGACCGCTACGACTTCACGCACTCGTTCCCGGACGGCGGTGACCACGCGCCGACCCTGTGGCTGGAGTCGATCCAGCGCACCGGTCTGGACACCAGTGGTGGTGGCGGCGCGGCGCCCGCGGTGCCGCCGACGCTCTTCGGTGCTCCGGCGCAGCTGCCGAACCGGGTGGGGACGATCTCCAACGTGTCGGTGATGTACCACGACCGGATCCAGACGATCGTGACGGAGGCGGGTGCGCAGATCACGGTGGTGTACAACGACGCCGAGTGCACGCCGCAGAACGTGCCGGCGGATCCGGCGGCCAACACCAAGGCGTGCTTCCCGACGCTGTGGAAGCCGCCGGGGTACAGCAGTCAGC
>NZ_BAAANS010000193.1:0-552 GCF_039529925.1 Kitasatospora saccharophila
GCACTCCGGCGGGCGCGGTGTGCGACGACGCGCACTTCAAGGTGGAGAACGCGCCGTGGTGGCCGGACGTCCCGGTCGACCTGAACTGCGCGCAGGGAGCGACCTGCACCAACCACGCGCCCTCGTTCTGGTCCCGCAAGCGGCTGTCGTCAATGACCACGCAGGTGCGGGTGGGGGGGACGGTGCAGCAGGTCGACCGCTACGACTTCACGCACTCGTTCCCGGACGGCGGTGACCACGCCCCGACCCTGTGGCTGGAGTCGATCCAGCGCACCGGTCTGGACACCAGTGGTGGTGGCGGCGCTGCGCCCGCGGTGCCGCCGACGGTCTTCGGTGCTCCGGCGCAGCTGCCGAACCGGGTGGGGACGATCTCCAACGTGTCGGTGATGTATCACGACCGGATCCAGACGATCGTGACGGAGGCGGGTGCGCAGATCACGGTGGTGTACAACGATGCCGAGTGCACGCCGCAGAACGTGCCGGCGGATCCGGCGGCCAACACCAAGGCGTGCTTCCCGACGCTGTGGAAGCCGCCGGGGTACAGCAGTCAGC
>NZ_BAAANS010000194.1:0-552 GCF_039529925.1 Kitasatospora saccharophila
GGATCTCCACCACTCACCAAGGTGCTCGGCTCGGGCTGGCGTGGGCGTGGGCACGCTGCAGGTGGGCCGCTGGGTTCGTGGTGTGGGAGTTGGTGAGTGGTGGGTGTCCGCTCTGCCCGCCGACCCGAGGCCGGCCGACGGCCATCACTGATCAACCTGGCCGGCTGAGCGGCGGCTGGGGATGATCCAGACGTGGAACAGGAAGTGCAGACGGCCAACTGAGGGCTTGATCAGTGGTGGGCGTCGGCCGGAGCGCGACATGAGCCGTCGAGTGGAGCCGAGCGCCGGCGAGCGGAGGGCCCCGCGTAGGGGTTGCTCCTCCGCTCGCCAGGTGCCGGCTAGTTGTACATCTTGTCCAGCAGGTCGCCGTACTGGGTTTCGACGTGCTTGCGCTTGAGCTTGAGGCTCGGGGTCATCTCGCCGCCTTCGACCGTGAGGTCCCGGTCGAGGATGGTGAACTTCTTGATGGTTTCCCAGCGGTTCAGGCCGGCGTTGAGCTCGTCGACGTAGCCCTGGATCATCGTGTGGGCGGCGTCGGAGTTCGCGATCTCG
>NZ_BAAANS010000195.1:0-542 GCF_039529925.1 Kitasatospora saccharophila
GTGATGATCGCGGCGGCGCTCGGTGCCCGGGTCGTTGCCGTGGACACCAATCCGGGGGCGCTGGAGCTGGCCCGGAAGTACGGCGCGGCCGACGTCGTACAGGCTGGGCCGGGGGCCGTCGACGAGATCCGCGCGCTGACCGGTGGTGGGCCTCGGGTGACGATGGATGCGCTGGGGTCCAACGAGATCGTGCAGCAGGCGCTCACCGTGCTGCGGCCGCAAGGACGGCACCTGCAGGTCGGGCTGCTGCCCTCCGGTGTCCAGCTCG
Organism: Kitasatospora saccharophila; assembly: GCF_039529925.1. Classification (NCBI taxonomy): domain Bacteria; kingdom Bacillati; phylum Actinomycetota; class Actinomycetes; order Kitasatosporales; family Streptomycetaceae; genus Kitasatospora; species Kitasatospora saccharophila. Next base: position 269 of record NZ_BAAANS010000195.1, read on the forward strand.
ACGTGTCCCGGCTGATCGGCCAGGAGCTGCAGTGGCTCGGCAGCCACGGGATGGCCGCGCACACCTACGCGGAGATGCTGGATCTGGTGGCGTCCGGCGTACTGCGGCCGCAGGACCTGATCACCCGGACGATCACCCTGGACGACGTACCGGCTGCTCTCGACGAGCTGACCGCCGGTACGCCGGCCGGGGGGACGGTTATTCAGCCACCTGCTCGACGTCCCTGGCACCGCGCAGGGCCAGGTAGGCGAGCAGCGGCGACACGGCCAGCAGG
>NZ_BAAANS010000196.1:0-539 GCF_039529925.1 Kitasatospora saccharophila
GTGGCGACGTCGACCCGCGGCTCTCGACGCTTCGCCGGATCGTCAACGCGCTCGACGAGGCCGAAGGCGAGGTGGTGCGCGCGACGGACCTGATGAACCGGATGGTGATCAGCGTCGCGCCCGACGACGCGGTGAGCGACGCCGTCGACCGCATGGAGGAGGAGGCGTACTCGCAGCTTCCGGTCATTCAAAACGGGATCCCGGTGGGGTCGATCAGCCAGGGCGACGTGATACACGCGGGCGAGAACGTCGGGAGTCTCCCCGTAAGCGAGGTGATGAGCGAGTCGTTCCCCACCGTGGGCATGGACGCGACCGTCGACGAGATCCGAAACCTGCTCGACCATTATAAGGCCGTGATGGTCACTGACGGCGGCGAAACCGTCGGTATCATCACCGAGGCGGACATCGCAGCACATCTGTCGTAGCCGATCGGTCGTAATGTTGTCAATACGGTATATATCGATATCGTTGTACACGGATTATTTTCAATGGAACGCATGAAAATGTATCACAGGTGGTTCTTTTTTAGCATATCGGAA
>NZ_BAAANS010000197.1:0-535 GCF_039529925.1 Kitasatospora saccharophila
GTGTCGCCCTGGAGCACTTCTCCGATGCCTCGCTGACCCCGGCGTTCAACATCAGCAGCACGCATCCCGTGATCTCCGTTCCGTCCGGATGGGCGCACAACAACGTGCCGACCGGCGTACAGGTCGTTGCGGCCCGGTACGCCGACGTCACGGCGTTCCGCGTCGCATCGGCGATCGAGCAGACCGTCGGCGCAGGTTTCATCACGCGCACCCCGCAGGATGAAAACCTTCGCTCCACCGCGGCCGGCTCTACTCCCCTTCGAGCTCGGTCTTGACGCTTCTCAGATGGCCGCACAGCGCGGCGTCGAACCCGGCCGTCGTCGTGCCGACGGTTCGTGCAGCACCTCCGCGCGACCGGACGCCTGCACTGCCGCACGGCGCAGGACGTCGAAAACCTTCACTCAGGCACATCCGGCGCATGGGCAACTACCGCTACAACGGGTCGGGCCTCGAGGACCGCTCGCAACTGAACGCCGCGACGCTGATCTTCCACGAACTGATCCCGGGCCACCACTCCACATCGCCCCTGCGGTAC
>NZ_BAAANS010000198.1:0-535 GCF_039529925.1 Kitasatospora saccharophila
GATAGTGCCGTCATCAGGCCGGGCCGGTTCGACCAGCATATCCACGTCGGGCGGCCGGATCGGTCCGGGATCCAATCGATGCTTCAAGCCCCGCTGTCTGGACTCAGGGTTGACCCGGTCGAGATCGACAGGCTCTGTGATCAACTTCTCGGCTCATCCGGAGCGGAGATCGCAGCGATGCTTCGGGACGCGCGGACGCGCGCCCGCGCAAAGCGCACGCCGTTAACGTTCGTGGACATGAAGGCCGCCGCAGACGCGATCCGCCCCCCAGTGGACCCCGGTTTGATCTGGCGGATCGCCGTGCATGAAGCGGGCCACCTGCTCGCAGGTCATCTTCTGCAGCTTCCGTCGGCCAGCCGTGCCATCGTTACCGGAAGCGACGGACGTGTAATCCGGCCGTACCCGACATGTCGGCTCCCCGGGACCGTCAGCGCAATGATCGTTCATCATCTTTCGGGACGGGTCGCGGAGAGTCTCGTCTTCGATGTGATCAGCCACGGCGCCGGTAGCGGTCCGGAAAGTGATCTCGCCTTCG
>NZ_BAAANS010000199.1:0-535 GCF_039529925.1 Kitasatospora saccharophila
GGCTCTGACCGACCACCCGATCGTGCGCTACATCGGACGGGACTCAGCCGACGAGACCGCCGCCGGCTGGCAGGGCTGGGCCTCGCTGTGCGCCGAGTGGCTGCGCGAGGGACGTTCGCCAACGGTCTTCATCCACACCCCCGACAACGCGCTCGCGCTAGGCCTGGCTCGGCGCTTCCACGACGACGTACGAGCACTGGTACCGGAGCTCGAGCCGCTGCCCGAACCCGTGCCATCCGCACCGCCGACCCTGTTCTGATCCGCTTTCTTTGCCAGAGGTTCAACCAGCGCGACATTCGTGTCTCGCCGCGGGGGCCCGTTGTGCCCTAGGTTTGTTCACTGTGAGGTACGACGAGTTCCGCTCTGCGTATGACGCCGTCCAGCAGGCGTGCCTCGACGCACGGCTGGACGTGGACGGCCTGGCCGCCGAGGTAGGCCGTCTGGCGGTGCTGGCCGACCAGGTGGAGCTGCGCTCCGAGCGCGAGGAGGCGGCGTCCGACCTGGCGTCGCTGACCGATCTGCTGGAGATGGTCCG
>NZ_BAAANS010000200.1:0-533 GCF_039529925.1 Kitasatospora saccharophila
CGCCCCGTAATCCTCGTGACGCCACAGGACCACATGGCGGACAGGCTCGAGCGCCAGCACCCGCCCCACCATCTCGGACCAACGCAGGTCCAGCGGCGAGAGCCCGGCGCAGAAGCGCTCGAAACTGACAGGCCGTCCGGCGAGAAACTGATGCCCCCAGCCCGAGACCAGCCAGTCCAGCGGATTGCGGATGCACAGCGCCAGCGTCACGCCCTGCAGCCCGAGCGCCACACAGGTCGCGGCCAGCCGCATTTCGGCCCCCGGATAGAGCTGCGCCCCCGCCACCATGGCAGGCGGGCGCGGACTGCCCAGCATGTTTTCATCTGACACGAGCAGATGCTGCCCGGCCCGGATTTCGCCCTGCAAGGCCCGGCGCAGATGCCGCCCGCGCCAGCGCATCACCATGTGGCTGTCATGCAGCGCGGGCAGCTTCAGCGCATGGCGCAGCGTATCGGGTCCGAACCAGGCGCAACCCGAGGCGCGCAACAGGTCGCGATTGGCCGAACAGAGCGCCTGAAAATGGGTGCTGGCGG
>NZ_BAAANS010000201.1:0-530 GCF_039529925.1 Kitasatospora saccharophila
GGACCAGGTCCATGCAGTACTGCAGCGCGGCGAGCATGCCGAGCCCGAGCAGGTCGAACTTGACCAGCCCCATCCAGGCGCAGTCGTCCTTGTCCCACTGCAGAACGGTCCGGTTCTCCTTGCGGGCGTGCTCGACCGGTACGACGTGGCCGACCGGGATGTCGGTCAGCACCATGCCGCCGGAGTGGATGCCGAGGTGCCGCGGGAACTTCAGCAGTTCCTCGGCCAGCTTCACCACCGGCTCGGGGATGTCGTGGTCCACGCTGCTGCGGACCGCGCCCCACGCGTCGACCTGTTTCGACCACGCGTCCTGCTGCCCGGTGCTGAAGCCGAGCGCCTTGGCCATGTCCCGGACGGCGAGCTTCGGGCGGTAGGTGATCACGTTCGCGACCTGGGCCGCGTTGCGCCGGCCGTACTTGCGGTAGACGTACTGGATCACCTCCTCGCGCCGGTCGGAGTCGAAGTCCACGTCGATGTCCGGTTCCTCGTCGCGGGCCGCGGACAGGAACCGCTCGAACGGCAGGTTGAAG
>NZ_BAAANS010000202.1:0-526 GCF_039529925.1 Kitasatospora saccharophila
GGACGACCCGGACAACTCGGTCCTGGAAGTCCGCTGGTTCCCCGTCGCTGAGGCCATCGCCCGGCTGACGGCCCTGCCGTACCCGCCGATCAGCGTCCCCGCCGTGGCCTACTTGACCGACGCGAGGCCTGCCGACTGGACATTCACGCTCACCGAGAACACCTGGACCTACTAGTCGAGCGGCGCGGTACAGCACCTCGACGTAGGCGATCCGGCCGTCGACGATCAGCTGCCCTTCCCAGCCCGGCTCCTCGCTGCGTCCGTCAGCTGCCGAGCCAGCCTCGGCCACCGCTCCGCAACCAGTCCGTTCACCCCAGCAGGCTACGGCCCGCGCTCGTGCCACATTGGCGGAATGACTGCCTTCCAGTTGTGGGACGACCGAGTCGCAGCACTCCACAGGCCCGTCAGCTACTGACCCCGGAGTCCTGATGCCCGACAAGCTCCTGTCGTCTGGAACATTGCCCGACCTTGGCTTACCGCACCGCAGCGAGCTGTTCGCGTCGGCCGAGGTGCCGCCGTACGAGCT
>NZ_BAAANS010000203.1:0-524 GCF_039529925.1 Kitasatospora saccharophila
GGGCGGGAGATCGACGAAAAGCTTGGCCAGGCCTGCGAGCGCGGCCTTCAGCGGTACGCCGGCGTACAGGGCGCTGCCGACCTTCGCACTCCCGGGCTGGAGGTCGATCACGCGCGTCGAGTCGAGGTCCTGGCTGAAGAAGCCGCTGGTGGTGTCGGTGAAGCGCACGCCGGCCTGGATCAGCACGTCCGCGGTCTCCACCGCCTGCTTCGTCGCGGGCCGGCTGAAGGCGCCGAAGTACGTGCCGGCGAAGCGCGGATCCGACTCGTCGACGAGGCCCTTGGCCATCGCCAGGTCGGCGTACGGGAGGTTGCTCTCGGCAAGCAACAGGTCGAGCTCGTGCTGCGCGCCATACCGGTCGACCAGGTGGTCCGCGAGAACCACCGCGGTCTGCGCCCTCTCCAGAACGATCTGCGCGTGCCGCAAGAAGCCCTGCAGGGCTTCCTCGTCCACCGGCAGTTCCACGGAGTCCAGCGGCAGCTCGGAGACCGCAGCGTCGATCGGCGCGGTGGCCACATCGGCGG
>NZ_BAAANS010000204.1:0-517 GCF_039529925.1 Kitasatospora saccharophila
GCCGCACCAAATAGTCCGCCCAATCCCCACCACCTCGCCGACAGGCCCACCACCCGACGAGCCTAAAACCACAGGCGACCGCACTTAGCCGCCCACCTTCACCTCAGCGGCGGCGCCTGCACAGTCCTTCCCCATCCCCCTGTTAAAAGCTGAGGATCTCTTGGATGGTCGACTTCAGGTCGGAGCCGTCCAGTGTGACCAGCTCGAGGTCGGTCGGGAAGCCCGGCGAGTGGAACAGCCGCAGGTCGCGGTGCTTGCCGGCCGTCTCCAGTACGGTCCGGATGAACCGCGCGTTGCCGAGGTCGTCGATCCGGCCGTTGGCGCAGACCTGGTCCAGGGCCGCGGTCAGGCTGGTCACGGCGTCCGGCGTGATGTGGTCGCCCCGGCTGTCGACCAGCCGCAGCGCGATCTCACGCAGCTGGTCGGCGGTGTAGCGCGGGAAGTCGATCCGGGTCGAGAAGCGGCTGCGCAGCCCCGGGTTCGCCTCCAGGAACTCGGCCATCGGCTCGGAGTACCC
>NZ_BAAANS010000205.1:0-511 GCF_039529925.1 Kitasatospora saccharophila
TCGAGTCCGACAGATCGACCTCGATCTCGGTGCCGGCCTCCAAGTCGAACGCCTCCGCGACCCGGTCGCCCAGGTCGCGGGCGCGTTCGAGCAACAGGTCGCGGGTGGCAACGCCGACGACGGCGACTTGGCGGCGCAACCAGACCTCGGTGTCGGCCCAGGTCTCGTTCGGATCGCCCTGGTCGATGATGGTCTCGGCGTCCCGCATCACCGTGCGCAGGCGGCTCTGCAGGTCGTGCTCGACATCGGCGACGAGGTCGGCGATCCCGTCCGACAACGTCTGCTGCCACGTCGCGCTGACCGCGGTGAGGTTCGCGGCGCGATCGCGGGCACGGGTGAGCTTGGCGAGCACCGCGGGACGACTCTCGGGCTTGGTCAGTACGACGCGCTCGGCGTCGCACTCCTGCGCGAGCTGCGTGGCAACGAAGTCGACCTCCTGCGCGACGGCGGCGGCTGCTCGCGTCGTACCGGGGACGACGACGGCCGTCGCGAGGAACTCTACAAGTGGGGC
>NZ_BAAANS010000206.1:0-510 GCF_039529925.1 Kitasatospora saccharophila
GTGGAGAGGTTGCGCTGCAGCTCGTTTTCGTGATTGATGCCTACGGCGATGGGCGAGCAACGTCAGCATTCTGGTGAAAGAAGTGTCTTTGGGGTATCGCGCCAAATAGCACATCGGTTCCCAGTAGTGCGACTGCGGTCCTGAGAGGCGAGGAAGAGGTGCCTGATTACCGCCTTGTGCTGGATGATGGACGTTAATCTCGAAGTCAACGTTGCACACGTGCCAGTAAGATAGATTCACTCCGTGGAGTCGTCATACATCGGAACCTACTGGGCCTCAACTGCCTCTAATCGGTTCTCTCCAAAGCGCGGGCAGGGCGTTCAAATTCGTGATCTACGGACCATCGGATGCGGCGTCTCGCGTGCGCCTAATATGGTCCCGTGATGATCAAGCGTTTCTGGCTCCTGGGTTCTGACGACGACGTGGCCACGGTCGGTCGACGTCTGGCGGCGACCCTAGGCGTACATCTCGTTGGGCGCGAGAGCAGCTATTTAGGTGGTGCCTATCTTG
>NZ_BAAANS010000207.1:0-508 GCF_039529925.1 Kitasatospora saccharophila
TCGGCGACGAACGGGTTCCAGACGTACAGGGTGGCCGCGGCCGCGCCGGCCAGTGGTCCACCCAGTCGCAGCTCGCGCCACAGCGCTGTCAGGCCGAGCCCGGCCAGCAGCGGTACGGCGACCAGGACCACCTTGTTGAGGACCGCGCCGCCGGTCAGCTCGTCGAGCAGCGCGACCACGACGTCAGAAGGAACCGCGCGCGGTAAGGCAGTTGTGACACCGAACAGATCACGCCGTAGCGTGAGGTCCGGCACGAAGACCAGGTCGTAGCCGACCACGTACCCCGGAGCGAGCAGCGGAGCGGTGATCAGCACAGTGAGCAGCACCGGCCAGGCCCACGGCATCAGCCGGGCCACCCGGGTGGTTCCCCCCTCCACGACCGCCTCCTAGCAGTACTGTTCCAGCGCAACCTACTCGCCGACCCACCAGCAGAACAGAAGCCGCATGACCTCAGAGACGACTCCCGACCAGCAGCCGGCCGCACCGAAGCTGGCGTTCCTCCGCAGCG
>NZ_BAAANS010000208.1:0-506 GCF_039529925.1 Kitasatospora saccharophila
CCTGGTAGAACACAGCTGACAAGCGCCGACGCCGGACAAGGAGACAGATGATGACGAGTTCGACTGGGTCCTGGACGGCGTCGGAGCTGCCGGTGATCGGCGCGCCGATGGCCGGTGGGGCGACCAGGCCCGCGCTGGTCGCGGCGGTTGCTTCGGCGGGTGGGTTCGGGTTCCTTGCCGGGGGCTACAAGACGCCCGAGGCGCTGGAGGCGGAGATGGCCGCGCTGACCGTGCCGTTCGGGGTGAACCTTTTCGTGCCGGGGCCGTCGACGCTGACCGAGGCGGAGTTCCGGCGGTACGCCGAGGAGCTGGCGGACGAAGGGACGCCGTACGGGCTGGAGCTGGCGGGGGCGCCGATGGTCGCGGACGACGACGATCGCTGGCAGGGGAAGCTCGATCTGCTGCTGGATCGGCCGGTGCCGTTCGTGAGCTTCACGTTCGGGCTGCCGGGTTCTGACGTGGTGCGTGCTCTGGCTGACGTTGGGACGCAGGTGCTGGCGACTGTG
>NZ_BAAANS010000209.1:0-506 GCF_039529925.1 Kitasatospora saccharophila
ATGTCCCAGACCGTCAAGCCCGGCGGTGGAGTTCTCGCCACGGTCCCGCAGCACCAGTGGCTGTGGAGCCCCGCCGACGTCGCGGCCCACCACGTCAAGCGCTACAGCCGCCGCGTCCTGATCGACGAGCTCCGGGCGGCCGGCTTCGAGCCGGTCAAGGTGACGTCGTTCGTCTCCCTGCTGCTGCCCGCGATGATGGCTGCCCGCCTGCGCAGCAAGGAAACCGCGGACGTCGAAGGCGAGCTCGGCATGGCGGCCCCGCTGAACAGCGCGTGCTTCGCAGTCATGCGACTGGAAGCCGCGCTGATCCTGGCCGGGGTGCCCTTGCCGGCGGGCGGCTCGCTGCTGGCCGTCGCCCGCCGTCCGAGCTGAGTGTCAGACGCCGATCGGGTGCCAGACGGTCTTCAGTTCCAGGTACTGCGTCAGGCGGGACAAGCCCGGAGACTCGAGCCAGTCCTCGTCCGCGGGGCGGCGGACTCGCTTGAGGTTCTCGGCGGCGGCCGCTT
>NZ_BAAANS010000210.1:0-503 GCF_039529925.1 Kitasatospora saccharophila
CATATGTTTGCAGCCACCGTCTGGAGCGCGCTGCTGCCAATCAGGACAGGTACAGGATTGCCCGATAATATCGACCTCGTATCGATTTCCTGACGCCGCTTCGACTTCGCAGCGACCACCCTTGGCGAGTAGGGAGACGGTCATCGCTTCCTCGACAGCGCGTTTCGTTCGTGGCTCGAGATCATCGGCCGAGGTGGAGCCGTCTGATACGAGCATTCGGTCGCGAACGTCTCCCGCCTGTCCGCCGTCTGGAGCGACAGCGCCGCCAGTCTCCTGAATCCGGCTTTCCAAGAGTGCTTCCGCAAGGTTCCCCTCCGGCCAGAGAAAGTGGACTTCTCGTCGCTCTCGATGATCGTAGGAGCCACAGGCAGCGGCACTCCCTTCCCAGACTCGCCATGCCGCCAGCGCGGCCATCACGGTGAGGATGACCCGGGGAACTGTTGTCCGTTCCTCAGGATAGAACACTCGAAACCGCGTACAGTCGTCCTGTGGCGGTACTGTGT
>NZ_BAAANS010000211.1:0-502 GCF_039529925.1 Kitasatospora saccharophila
GTCCCGGCCCGCGCCGGTGATCAATGCGTGGTTCATGTTAAGAAGCAGACCACTTCAAGGGCTGTCGAGGTCAAACTCTCCCGGGGCTTGTGCGGCTCGGTGAGGATGGGTCCATGGACTTGGACGTGCTCGTGATCGGCGGCGTGGGCATCGACACGGTCGTGCGCGTTCCGGGCCTGCCGTTGCCGGACTGGGAGACCATCCACGTCGAGCCCGTCGAGACGTACATCGGCCACACCGGCCACGGCGTCGTCCTCGGCTGCCACCTCCTCGGGCTCGAAGCCGGCCTCGCCGACGTGATCGGCGACGACGCGGAGGGCTGGTGGATCCGCTCGACGTACGAGCAGCTCGGACTGCCGCTCGCGATCGCGACCCACCCGAGCGGGACCAGGCGCAGCGTCAACCTGCTGGCGCCTGACGGGACCCGGACCTCCCTGTACGACGGACGCCATCCGGCCGGCATGTGGGTGGACCCGGTGCTCTGGCGCGACTGGGTCGACCG